>CASFTM010000011.1:17562-27489 GCA_949297775.1 uncultured bacterium | reverse complement strand
TGGCCCGCGCGCGCCAAGGCGCCCAAGGCAAAAAAGGAATTGTGTTCTTGCAGCTGGATTCGCGCGGTTCCAATTACGTCTATCCGCATATGAAGGCGCTTAGCGAAGGCCTGATAAAAGAAGGCTACTATGTGATGAGCGTTACCAAAGGCGGCCCCGTGGAAAACCCCGACTATTTGGAAATTGACATCAAAAAATTGGCTATCAACCAAACGTGGCAGTTCCTGTCCGCTTTAAAGCAGGAGTTCCCGCTGTACGTGATTGCGGTCAACTCGGTTTTTTGGGCGGCTTCGGCGGGATTAGACTTGCCCAATTTGGGCCTTCAGCACTGGATAGACAAAAAAGTGCACAACCTGTGGTACCCCAATATAGAGGTGGTGACGGATTATATTTATCCGCTTTTGCCGCGGGAAAAACAAATTTTTGCCCCGGCTGAAAGTTATACGCGCCACAACAAAAAAATCATTGATTATAAGCCCGATTGGGTGATTAAATGGTTTAAAGAAAAGTTTGAAAAATAAGTTGTTTTCTTCAACAGCCCGCCGAGGTTCGCCCCGGCGGGTTTTTTGTTGCAAGTAAGCGGAACGTTTTTCAGACGCCGCTTGGCAAAAGCGGCCTCCGACGAGAGCAGAAAAGGCTTGATTTGTTTTGATATATTAGTCTAGTGTTGACTTTTGGGCTGACAATCGTTAAACTATAACTAAGCTTTAAAATCACTAAGGAGACTTTTATGAAAAAAGGTTTTACGTTGATAGAACTGTTGGTAGTGGTACTAATCATTGGTATATTATCGGCGGTGGCGTTGCCGCAGTATACCAAAGCCGTGGAAAAAAGCCGCCTAAGCGAAGCGCAGACTAATATCAGTTCTTTAGAAAAAGCAGTGGATATGTATAACATGGCCGGCGGGGATACTTCTGAAATAGATTTGATTCCGTTGATGGATGTTGATTTTTCCCATCTTCCGGACACCCCCCATGCGGGTTATATTTTATATTGTTCCAAAACATGGTGTTACGCTGCACATGGAGCAAATATTGCCAGAAGTCAAATTAAAGCAATGCGGCGTAATCCTTCCGGCAACTTCAGTCAGCCTCTTTATGTGTTGCATAGTTTTTTGGAAGATGGTCAATGGAAACACGCTTACCAAGCTTGCTATTGGACGGGAGGCAATATTTTTGTGTCGCTCAATGAGCTTGGCTACCAGGACTGGAGTTGCTAGCCGGTTGTAGGATGGGGAAGTTTTTCTGCTGTGGCCCCGGGTACTCCCCGGGGCCGCAGTATTTGGGAAAGTTACTTATATTGGTTGTAGCTTACCATTTCTTCCAGTGTTTGCCGCGGGCGCGGGGCCGGTTCTTCGGCCGGGTAGCCAAGCGCAATTAAATGTTCAATTTTTTTGCTTTTGGGCAGGTGGAAAAATTTTTCGGCCTTGTCCGAGTTTAACCACCCAATCCAGCAGGTGCCAAGGCCCAAATCGTGCGCGCGCAGCACCAAGTGTTCGCCGGAAATACCCTGGTCCACCAAGTAAAATTCCGTCCGGCGGAAAAAGTTGCCAATGCGGCTGGTAAAGTTGCCCCGGTCCGACACGGCGGCAATCAGCACGGGGGCTTTTTCGGCGAATTTGGTCATATTATACACGCCGGAAAATGCCTCTTTGCAGAAGGCCTCTTTTACTTTCGGGTCGTCAATCACAATGTAGTGCCACGGTTGGGAGTTGCAGGCCGAAGGCGCCAGGCGCGCCGCTTCCAGGCAGGCGTTTATTTTTTCCCGTTCCACGGGTTTATCCTGGTATTTGCGGATACTGCGGCGGGAGTTGATTACGTCCATTAATTCCATAAAATTACCCCTGTTTTGTTATAAAGTTAAAAATATATTACCAAATTGGGCGTTTGTTTTTATAAAATAACTGTATTATGCAATTTACCAAATACACAGGACTCGGAAACGATTTCGTCATTTTGGACGGAAAGACCGCGCGCGACGTGCAGGACCCGTGCGCGCTGGCCCAAAAAATCTGCGACCGTCACTTCGGCGTCGGCGCGGACGGCTTGGTGCTGTTGTTGCCGTCGGATAAGGCCGATATGCGTATGCAAATCATCAATTCCGACGGGAGCGAAGCCGAAATGTGCGGCAATGCTACCCGCTGTGTAGCGCTGCATTTGTACCGCCGGGGGATTGTGCCCAAAAAGCAAATTGCGCTGGAAACCTTGGCGGGCATTATCCATACGGATATTATAGATGAATCTGCGGGCACGGTACGCGTGGATATGGGCGTGCCGCGGCTGACGCGGGGGGAAATCCCGATGACGGGCATTTCCAGCGAACGCGCCGTCAATGTGCCGCTGCGCGCGTGCGGAACGGAATTTTGCGGGACGGCTGTTTCCATGGGAAACCCGCATTTTGTTGTTTTGATAGAAAATGCCGATAAAGCCCCCGTGGAAACCTGGGGCCCGGCGTTGGAAAAGCACGAAGCTTTCCCAAATAAAACCAATGTGGAGTTTGTCCACGTCATTAACGAACGCACCGTCCGTATGCGCGTGTGGGAACGCGGCGCCGGCATTACCAAAGCCTGCGGCACAGGCGCGTGTGCAACGGCGGTGGCGTGTATTTTAAACCGCAAAACGATGGAGCAAGTAACTGTAAAACTGGACGGCGGCGATTTATTGATTGAATGGCCCGTCGGAAAACAGAATATTTTTATGACCGGTCCCGCCAGCGAAGTTTTTACCGGGGATTATAAGGGGGAATGATGACTGCTTTAAACGAAAACTATTTGAAACTGCCGGGAAGCTATTTATTTTCTACGATTGCCAAACGCGTAGCCGCCTATAAGGAAGAAAACCCGGGCCGCCCGGTAATCAGCCTGGGCATTGGCGACGTATCCCGCCCGCTGGTGCCGGCGGTGGTGGAAGCGTTGCATAAAGCTTCCGACGAAATGGGCCGCGCGGAAACCTTCCGCGGGTATGGGCCCGAGCAAGGGTATGCTTTCTTGCGCGAAGCTATTTTGAAGCACGACTATCTGGACCGCGGCATCCAGCTTTCCGCCGATGAAATTTTTGTAAGTGACGGCGCCAAAAGCGACGTGGCAAACTTTCAGGAACTGTTTGACGCCTCTTCCAAAGTAGCCTTGCAGGACCCGGTTTACCCGGTTTATTTGGATACCAACGTAATGGCGGGGCGCACCGGCGCATTTGAAAACGGACGCTTCGGCGGGATTGTGTATTTGCCGTGTACGGAAGAAAATAATTTTACACCCCAGCTGCCTGACCAGCATGCAGATTTAGTATATTTGTGTTCGCCCAACAATCCCACCGGTTCGGCGATGACCCGCGCAGAGCTTAAAAAATGGGTGGATTGGGCCGCCGCCAACAACAGCATTATTTTGTATGACTCGGCTTACGAGGCCTTTATTACCCAGCGGGAGGTGCCCCATTCCATTTACGAAATCCCGGGTGCGGAAAAAGTAGCGGTGGAGTTCCGCTCGTTTTCCAAAACAGCGGGTTTCACGGGTACGCGCTGTGCCTATACGGTGGTGCCCAAGGCCTTGCAGGTAATGGATAAAGCCGGCAAACCGCATTCGTTAAATGCGCTGTGGCTGCGCCGCCAAACCACCAAATTTAACGGCGTGCCGTATGTGGTACAGCGCGCGGCGGAGGCCGTGTTTTCGCCCGAAGGACAAACCCAAATCCGCGAAGTGATTGCCGGATATCAGCAAAACGCCCAAGTCATTTTAAAAGCGCTCCAATCCGCCGGGCTTACCGCTTTTGGCGGGGTAAATGCGCCCTATATTTGGCTTAAGACTCCCAAAGGGGTGGATTCGTGGGCGTTTTTTGATAAACTCCTTACCGGCGCCCAGGTGGTGGGTACGCCGGGCGTGGGCTTTGGTTCGTGCGGGGAAGGCTATTTCCGCCTGACGGCTTTTAATACGCCCGAACTGACGCAGGAAGCCGCCCGCCGGATTTCCGCAATGACGTTTTAAGCCGATTTTGCTACAATACTTCCAACAAAGGAGAATATATGAATACAAATAAGTTTTTATTTCGTAAAAACGGCTTTACGTTAATAGAAGTGCTGACGGTAGTGCTTATCATCGGCATATTAACGGCGATTGCATTGCCGCGGTATGCGCGTTCTATAGAGCGCGCCCGCGCGGTGGAAGCCATGTCCGGCATTAAAGCTTTAAACGACGCGGTATACGCCTATGCCGCCGGGCGGACTGGGGACAACGCCTGCCCGGATTCGTTTACCAAGTTGGTTATTTCTTTTCCCGGCACCTTGAGTGACGGAAATCAAAAACTTTCCACCAAAGATTTTGAATTCCAACTTAATTCTGCTACAAATGCCTATATCCCAGGGACGGACTGCCCCGGCATTACCGCTAAGCGTTTGGGCGGTACCAAATACGACTATGTGTTGTGGAACCCCTATGTGCGCGGTACGGGCGGGAAAGGCGCTTCTTTGGCGTGTACCAGCGAAAATCCGGCCAGCATAGCTATTTGTCAGTCGCTGGATTTGTATACGGAGGGCGCTTCTCCTAATTAATCGGCTGAGTGGATAAATACTGCCGGAAAGATTGATTTTTGGTTATTTTGTTTTATAATAAAAAGGAGCGTATATCCTTTTAAATACAAGCCATACGAGGAACTCTATGAAACATATTGCTTTATTAAGCGTGCTGCTTTTTGGGGGAGGGATTGTTAACGCTGCTGATAATATGCAGTTTGTTACGGTGCTTTCTTCCCCGGTGGGAACATTTTCCCAGCTGGAAGTAGTACATCCGGAAACCCAGGTGGAAGTCCCGCAGGTAAATTTTTGTACCAGGCGTTCTCCGGGGGGGACTATTAACCTTTTGGGGGCGGATGCTTTTATTCAAAAACTGACACTTAAGGAAAGTGCTTCCATGGGTGGCACTGCCCCGGAATTCCGAATCAATACCGGTGTAATTTCGTATCCTTCCGGTACGATTCGTGGGGGGCGGTTGCTCGCGGATACGGTTTCCTTTGAGGGAATGTATTCCCATAAAAGCAAAGTTACAGATACGCTTTACTCTAAAGAATTGACGGTAATGGGTGCTAAAACTGATTCATTAACAATTCCCGGCCAAGTGCAGACGCAGGACAGCGGTGTAAGTGCAGATCTGGAATGGAGCAATATCTATACCCGGGATTATTCTTGCAATAGTGATGGAACTTGTACGGAATCCGGCCCGACCTATACGTCGTATTTGCTTAAGTCTAAACGGCGTTGTGATATTTCCCAGCAAGCTATGTGTTCTACTGCAGGGGGAACGTATGATGATACTTTCTGTATTTGTTATTGCCCGGATGGAACTGAAGCCACACTAGGCAATGGATATTACGAGTGTGGTACGAAGTTTGCACCGAAACCCATAGAGGTAAGCGCGGTGTATAGATATGTGATGGGAACGGACGGCGGGGTGGATATTTATGCAGATGATGAGCTATTTTCCTATTCTCTTTCTGCCGCCGGGAGTACAAAATGTCGGCTTGATTTAACTGGAAAACCTTTTACAGATGTTTGCCCGGCCGATATGTCTAATTTTTGTGATGGTTGCGATCCTTACAGCCCCGGCTGTAATAAAAAGTGTTATGTAAACACGCCAGAATTGACAACTTTTAGCGATTTTAAACCCCGTAATTCGGATTATACTGTTTTTAGCAGTAATAGTTTAAAAGGGTGTGTGGCTCGCGGTATAAGTGCACAAAATCCTAGTGTACCGGTAGGGGATAGCAATTTAGGAAGTATTTTAGGGACAGGATCTTACCGCTGTAACCAGTGCGGGGGAGCTGCCGCTGGCGCGTGGCCTTCCGATCCAAACCATAATTGGTGGATTAATGTTACCATCAGCGGGAAGGGGGATACGGCCTTTACCGATATATGTTGCTCGGCAGCGAGAAATAAAGGTACCGGCTATAGATGTATGCCCGTTACTAACTAAATCTCTCTTACAAAGCAAAATCCTGCGCAAAATGCGCAGGATTTTTTGTTTTGGAAAGGTGTTTACACGCAGTGACTCGGAAATTACACAAATAATGGGGGAGCATATATTTCCGCTTAGGGCGCATGCTTGTGTCACGTTTCCTACGGGGTTTTAGAGAATGTTTGAATGTGTTGTCGGAATTTTTCCCTCAAGCTTTTTGAGCAATTAGTCGTTAGGATGTATGGAATTGTAATGGCAGTTACTTCTCTTTAGAGAGGTCGGTTATAACACAATCCCCCGGGGGTTGCTTTAGCAACCCGGGGGATGTTTAAGACCAGTTTAAACTTATTTGCCGGCGGTTTGGGCCGGGTTGCCGCCTGTTAAGTCCTTAATGGCCGCTACGGCGCCCAGCACATTGCTGGCTTCATACGGCATATAGATAATTTTATTATCTTTGCCTTCGGTCATTTTGGTCAGCGCTTCAATGTATTTGAGCGAAATCATATAGCTGGCCGGGTTGGAAGATTGTGCCACCGAGCCCGCTATAATTTTGACAGCTTCCGCTTCGGCCTGCGCCACCTTGATTTTGGCCTGCGCAATACCTTCCGCCTGCAAAATGGCGGCCTGCTTCATCCCTTCGGCCTTTTTGATTTCCGATTCGCGCACGGCTTCGGCCTTTAAAATTTGGGCCGTTTTAGTACCTTCGGCTTCTGTTACCATAGCGCGGCGGTCGCGTTCGGCCTTCATTTGTTTTTCCATCGCTTCGCGGATGGCTGCGGGGGGGATAATATCCTGCAATTCCACGCGGTTTACTTTCACGCCCCATTTATTGGTGGCTTCGTCCAAAATCACCTGCAGTTTGCTTTTGATGATTTCGCGCGACGTGAGCGTTTGGTCCAGGTCCATTTCGCCGATGATGTTTCTCAACGTGGTTTGGGTCAGTTTTTCAATGGCGGTCGGCAGAGATTCCACTTTGTAGGCCGCGTTTACCGGGTCGGTAATCTGGAAATACAACAGCGCGTTGATTTCAATCCCCACGTTATCTTTGGTAATTACGCTTTGGCGCGGCAGGTCGTAGACGGTTTCGCGCATATCAATCACGTCGCGCATTTCCGTATACGGTACGGAGCGCACGCGTCCGGCATTGTCCATATATTCGCGGTTGTCGCGCCATTCCATCAGGTGCGGTTTGTCCATAATCGGGATAATCCAGTTGATGCCCGGCGTAAGCGTTTCCACATATTTGCCGAAACGCTCAATAATCATCACCTGCGCTTGCTTTACGATGACAATCCCTTTGGAGATGATGACGATTACAAAAACAAAAAAGACTATTAAAAATGTCATACTCAGTTCCATTGTCTTCTCCTTTTATTTGTCCGGCGGTTATTTCGCGCGGACGGTCAGCGTTACACCTTCCAACTTTTCCACTACGCACTCCGTTCCCGCCGCCAGCGGCGTTTGGGAAGTGGCCTTCCAGCTTTCTCCCTGCACGGTTACGCGCCCGTTGTTTTCCAGCGGGCCCAGCGCCGTTTGCGCTATGGCTGTTTGTCCTATAACTTCTTCCGCCGGCGTTTTGACGTGTTTGGCTTTGCTGTACAAGTGGCGTTTGGCAAAGGGGCGTATGCCCACCCACGCCGCCGCCGCCACTACCGCAAAAAATAAAACCTGCAGCCAAAGGTTCAGCCCCAGCCAGGAAGCCAGCCCCGCCCCCAGCAGGCCAATGCCTAAGCACGTCAGCGAAAATTCCATACTGAATAATTCGCCCACAAAACAGCACACGGCGATAATCAGCCAAATATAATAATTCATTTTTCCTCCCTAAAAGGTTAGCTCTTGATAATTTCCAAATAGTTCCGCAAATAGCGCAGGCGTCTTTCGTCGCGTACGCGGTTGAGCACATAAATCATATTGGCAATGAACCGCCGCACAATGGCGCGGGAAGAAAGCGGGGTAAGAAATTCGTCATTCCATTCCATATGGCGGGTGCGGATATAGCAGCGGCAGTCTTCTTCAGAGAGTATTTTGCCGTTATCCAGCGGGTCCAAAAATAAAGATTCCCGGTTTGTATAATCACGCAAATAAACCAAAATACGGCCCGCCACATCCACCAGGGAAGCGTCTATCCCATAGCGCTGCCCCAGGCAGACGTACAGGCACGCCACGCACAGGCTGGAGCCTCGTTTTTTGTGCAGGAAGCGCGCAAACGAGATATCTTTGATATCCATATTGGTCTGTAAAGCGGTGATGCCTTGGAGATGAAAAAAATAGTGGCCTAAAATGGCGGCAATTTCACTGTAATTTTTGGCGTTTATCAGTGCCGGGCGCAGATCGGCGGCCATTTGGTCCAGCGGGGCGGCTACGTCGCCGCGGGCGGTAACGGGGGTGGTGAATTTGGAAATCAGCGTCAGCCCTTCCTCCAGGTCCGGGTTGATTTTGGCTGAAAAACGCGCTAACGCGGCCGCTAAATCTTCCCAACAAATTTCTTCCAGCGTGTTGAGCACGGCACGCGGAGCGGAAGTTTTGAATTCTTCTTCCATTACCAGCTGTACTTGGGCGGGATTGGCTTTGATTGCCTCAGCCAACGCTTTTTTGAGTACGGGGCCGTAGGCGTCCGATTCCGTTTCCAGTAGCTTGATAAGCGCTTTTAAGCCGTCTTTGCCGAGCATTTTCATATATATTAAGATAGCAAATTCCCGGGGTTTTTTCCACTGGTTTTTATTGACGTAAAACGCCCCCAAAAATTGTCGCTTTTGCAAAAAAAAGAGGCCCTTGTGGGGCCTCTTGGGTGCATCGGAAAAAGGTTTATTGCAAATCTTTTTCGTTAGCGGTAATTTGCAGCACCACGCGGCGGTTTTGGGCGCGCCCTTCCGCGGTGGAGTTGCTGGCGATCGGGTTGGAAGAACCGTAGCCAATATAGGTGATGCTCATGGTTTTTAAACCGCTGCCCAGCAGGAAGTCGTACACGGCTTTGGCGCGCTGGGTAGAGAGTTTGTTGTTGATGGCATCGGAACCGGTAGAGTCGGTATACCCCTGAACGACAATGCGGTTCTTGGGATATTTTTTAAGTACTCTGTTCAGGTCGGAGAGGGTCTGCATGGAAGCAGCCGTCAGTTCCGAACTGCCGGTGGCAAAAAGAATATCATTTTTGAGGAATACCTGGATGCCGCTGTCGGATTTGACCACTTCGGCAATAGCGGCTAATTCTTTGGCCTGTTTATCATAATAGTTGCCTAACAGGCCGCCCGCGGCTAAACCAGCCAGCGCACCGTAAATGGCGCCGGTTTCGCTTTTGCCGCCCGTGTTGTTGGCAATGATAGCCCCGGCGGCGGCGCCTACAGCCGCACCTCCGGCAGCGCCCCAAGCGGTTCTTTTACCGGGGGTGGTGCAGGCAGTACCCAGCAAAGATACAGCCATACAAAGCAGAATTACTTTTTTCATTCGGTTAGCATCTCCTTGTTTGAAAATAGATACCTACATTCTACTTTTTTCCCGCTAAAAAAGGAACTAGATTTTGCAAAAAAACCCCGCGGCAAGCGGGGGTAAAATTACAAAATATGGCAATCGGGCTTGCCTTTCTTTTTCATTAGTTCGCGGTATAGCCGGTAGACGGGCTTGCCCAGTTTGGGGTGTATATAATCAGGCAACAGATAGGAAAGCGGCTTTAATACAAATTCCCGTTCGTGCAGGCGCGGGTGCGGGATAAACAGCGGGTATTGGTCGTCGTCCTGAAAGAGGACTTTATCATCGTAAAACAAAATGTCCAAATCAATCACGCGCGGACCGTTTTTAAAGGTAGGCGTGCGGCCCAGGCGCGTTTCCAGCGCTTTTAATTTTTTAAGAAGAGGCAGCGGCTCGTAAGGCGTGCTAAGCAACAGCACGGTGTTTACAAAATCCGGCTGTTCGGCAAATCCTTCCGGCTTGGAAACAATATAAGGCGCCACTTCTTTGACGGTACCCAGATCCGACAGCGCGGCGATGGCGCGATC
>CASFTM010000011.1:0-17552 GCA_949297775.1 uncultured bacterium | reverse complement strand
ATCTATATTTTCTTTTTCGGGGGATATATTGCTCCCCAGGGCAAGGACGGCTTGGGGCATTATTCTTCTCCCCGGTATTCGGCCCAGCGGTCGGGCTCTTCGGCTACTTTTACGGAATACAAATGCGGCAGCCGCTCTTTGATGCGGTGGTACATCCATATGCATAACGCTTCCGTTGTCGGCTGCGGCAGGAAGGTGCCTAAGTCGCTTCCTTGCAAACGGGATTCCAGTTCTTTTTTGAATGTATCAGCCAGTTGGCGGAAGTCAATTAAGTAGCCCTCGGCATTGAGGGGGCCGTAAAACGTAACTTCGTAGCGGAACGTATGTTCGTGCACGGCTTCGCTCAAGGTGCCGCCGTGCCCGTGGCGGGCGGTAAACTGGCCGCATTGGGTCAAATAAATTTGGGTCATTTGGCAGCCTCCAGTTCTTGGTAGAAATCCATTACTTTGCGGGTGTCTTTTACGTCGTGCACACGCAGAATGTCCGCTCCGTTTTGCAAGGCCACCAAATGGGCGGCCAAGGTTTGGGCTTTGCGTTTGGGGGGCAGTTCTCGTTTTTGGGCTAGGAAACTTTTGCGCGACAGTCCGGCTAACAGCCGCACGCCCAAATCTTTAAAAAACGCAAGATGTTTTAGCAGTTCGTAATTTTGTTCGCGCGTTTTAGCAAAGCCAAAGCCGACGTCTATGATGAGGTTTTCCTTGGAAAGACCGCAGGAAACGGCTTGCTCTATTTTTTGCGCCAAAAAATCTTTCACTTCCTGCAGCAGGTTATCATAATGCGTCAGTTCCTGCATGGTTTGCGGGGTTCCGCGCGAATGGGTGATGACGAGCTGCGCCTTAAAATCCCGCACGAGGGAAAACATTTCCGGGTCCGGTGTGCCGCTTACGTCATTGATAATCGCCGCGCCGGCTTTCAGTCCTTCCAGCGCAACGGGGATTTTGACAGTATCTAACGATACAGGAATCTGCGGCCATTTGGCACGTACCGCTTGGATAAGGGGCAGTACGCGGCGGATTTCTTCGTCCGCGGGGACCGGCTCCGCGTTTGGGCGGGTGGATTCGCCGCCGATGTCAAAAATATCCGCCCCGCCGGCGGCATACTCTTGGCACTTGGACAAAAGCGCCGGCAAGTTGTTTTGCGGGTTCCCGTCGTAAAAGGAATCCGGCGTAGCGTTTATAATTCCCATTAAAAGCGGTTTTTTCATAACATTTCCGCGGTCTTTACGTTTATTTAATCATTTCCAGAAATTCGTTGCGCACTTCCATTTTTTTGAACGCGCCCCGGATGGCGCTTGTGACCATCACGGCGCTGTGTTTTTCAATCCCGCGCGAGCTGATGCACATATGCTTGGCTTTGCACACCACCATTACGCCGTGGGGCTGGAGCGTTTCCATTAAGCTGTCGGCAATTTGGGCCACCAGTTTCTCCTGGATTTGCAGCCGGCGGGCGAATACTTCCACCAAGCGCGCCAATTTGGAAATCCCCAGCACGCGCCCTTTGGGCAGATACCCGATGCTGATGGTGCCGAAGAACGGCTGCAAATGGTGCTCGCAGGTGGAATAAAATTCAATGTCTTTCAAGACGACCATTTCCTCGCAGGAACCTTCGGTAAACGTTTTTAAAACATCCTGCGGTTTCATTTGGTAGCCGCCGAAGAGTTTTTTCCAGCTGCGCACGATGCGGGCGGGGGTTTCCAGCAACCCTTCGCGGGAGGGGTCATCGCCGATGTAGGCTAAAATTTCGCGCAGGTTGTTTAAAATTTTTTCTTCGCTCAGCGTATGTTTGCCAGCTTGTGCATTTGCAGGCTTAGCCGTGCGGAGGGATGATTTTTTAGCAGTTTTACGCATAGGTCAATGTTCTCCTGTTTGTTGCTTTCGGGTTGCAGATAAATTTGCGTGTGGGCGCTTTCGTACGCATAGTATTTTTGCAAATCTTCCAAATCTGTATCTTGTCCGACGACGATTTTAATCACGTCGGCTTTTTTTAGCATTTCCGCGCTGACGTATTTTTTGGGGGACACGCATACAAAATCCGCTTGGCTTACGTCCGTGTCGCGCGCGCCGTTGGTTTCCAGGTGCACCTGGTAGCCGGCGGTTTTTAATACGCCAATCAGTGCGGGCAAATCTTGTTCGGTGGGTTCTCCGCCGGTAATAATGACCGCTTTGGCCGGCCAGGCCGAAAGCGCGGCAAGCAATTGCGGCGCGGACATTGTTTGCCCGTCGCGGGCGGCGTACTTGGTATCGCAGAACGGGCAGTTCATAGAACACCCCGCCAGGCGCACAAACACGGCCGGCATACCGGTATGGCGGCCTTCGCCCTGGATGGAATAGAAAATTTCGTTAACGTTCCACGATGGCTGCGGCATTGTCGCTCTCCCAAATTTCCAATGTTTTGAGCGTGAGGCCCTGCTTTTCCAGCGCGGCCCCGGTTTTTTGAAATAAAAATTGCGCCAAGTTTTCGGCGGTGGGGTTTTCCACTAAATCGTTTAAAAACTGGTGATCGGGCAGATTATCGTCCAGCAGTTTTTTAATTACTTTAAAATCACACACCATTCCGTCGGGGCGGACGGGGCCCTCTATCACAAAAACGGCTTTCCAGGTGTGCCCGTGCAGGTTGTGGCAGGGGCCGTCGTAATGGGGCAGGCGGTGTGCGGAACTGAAGGAGCGGATGAGTTTAATAAGCATTTATTTTACCTCGGGAAGCGTATTAAAAATTTGCTGCATATAGATTATGCACAGAATAAGCTGTGCAAACGTAAAAAGCGGAATGGGGTACCACAGCCGGATGTACCACAGCGCCGCCAGCGGGCCCAGCATAAAAAACGCCCACTTAAATACAGCCCGGCGCGGCACCGGCGAGCGGTAGATTAATTTAAAAAACAGTCCCGCCGCCCCGGCTAAACAAAATCCGAATAGCAGCATCATCGGAATAACTAAAAGGGAGGTTAAAAAAGCCACCGCGCCCAATGCGGCGGAAAGGGATTCTTGTTCTTTTGCCAAATTTTCCTGCGAGGTAACAAACGAGAAATTTTCCGGCAGTACCTGCGTTTGCACCGAGCCGCTGCCCGCCATATAGAGTTTGTTGCCGCTTGCCAAAAGCAATGTGTTGGAGCGCATCATTTCATCGGCGGACGGAGGCGTTTTTAACGACGCGTCAAACACGATTTTAAATTCACTCTGCGGAATGGATACGGACACCCGCTCCTGCGGCTGGGTAAGCACGCCTTTTTCAAACGTGACTTGCGGAAAATTCTTTAGCAATACGGGTAAATTCTTTTGGATATACCCGTTTGCAAAGAAATAAAATATGACGGAAGAAAGCAAAAACAAATACAGCGCAAACCCCGCCATAAACCGGCGCGAAGAAAACGCCAAAATGTGGTAGAAGCGAAATGAAAAAATGGTTTTAAGATGGGTCCAAATCATACTATCATTATACCAATTTGGGCCGTCTTACGCCGGGTTGTCAGTCCGCGGCGGACGGGGCGTTTTTGTCCTGGCAGGAAAGTTCCGTCCCCAAAAAGAAAATTTGGTTTTTCTTAAACACGCAGGAAAGTTTTTCCGAGCGGGGGGTTCCGTCCGCCGCCGGCGCCAGCGGGCGCAGGCAGGCGATGCGGGTGCAGGAGTAAGTTTCGCCGCATTGGGGAAAAGAAGATGATGGAAAGTTGGAAATAAACCAGGAAAAATCCAAATTATAATTGAGCGCTTTTAAAAAGTTTTCGCAGGTCATTTCGTCTTCAAAAGTGCACAGCGGTTCGGCAGAGGAGTTTTCCACCGTTACGGTTTGGTCCAACAGCGTGTAGCGTTCGGTGTCAATAGGGTCCCCTTGCACCATATAGACGTCGTAACAGGAGTATCCGGGCGCTTGGCTTTTGGTACAGGTAAAACGCTTTAAAATGTCGTGCCCGGGGCAGGTGTCTTCCACCAGTGCCGGGTCCGTAGACAAGTATTGCGGCGTTTGGCGAACCGTTTGGGGTTTGTAGTTCGTATTGGCGGCGTATGCCGTCAGCCCGCCCGCGCAAAGCAGTCCCGCCGCACAGAAAGGGAAAAATTTATTCATTGTACAACCTCCGTTGTTTTATCGTAGCAAATTTGGTGGCGGAAACCGTATTTTTTATGTGCCAAAAAAAGGTTAGACGGCGCTTCCGTACGCACGCGGCTGTGCGCGCGTACCCCTGTTATGTTGCAAGTCCCGGCGGAATTTATTAAGATATATCCGTGCCGTTTTATTTTACGTCAACCGAGGGCTTATGTCCAAGAAAATTTTTTCGCTTTTTTCTAAAAAAAATACTCCCGCCGAACAAGTCATTAAAACTCTTACGCCGGAAATGCTGGCGTTTTTGCAACAGTTTCCCGCCGCTCTTTTGTTGTTAAATGATACTGGAAAAATAGTTTTTGCCAATACCCGCGCTGCCGAATTATTGCATACGGATGTTTCCACCTTGATGGGGACGAATGTGGAGCGTTTTGGCCTTACGATGCAACGAGTACTTGCCATGACCAATAAACAAACCTCCGGCGAAACGGTAATCCAACTGGTAAACCGTCAGGCAGATGAGGTGTATGTAAGTGCCGGGGCCGAAAAATTGGCTGCTACTCCGTTTATTATGCTGACGCTGGAACCTGTGCCGTTGTTTAAACAAATGAATGCCGAAAAAAACTTTTTGCGAACGGTGTTTGATGGATATCCTATTGCTGTTACCGTGCAGAATTTGGCTGGTATATGTACTTTATGGAACACTCAGGCTGAGAAAAATTTTGGGTTTAAAGCGGAGCAAACACAAGGGAAAAAAGTATATGACTTTTTACCTAAAGAGATTATCCCTTCTGTGCAGCGTTTGGACGGAGATGTCCGAGCCAAACAGCATTCGCGGGAAAATGTCCTGCTGTCTTACAGAAATTCCAAAGGGGAAGACCATACCCTTAGTGTTACTAAAGTGCTTGTCCCAGGAGAAACGGGCAAAAATCAGTTTATTTTGACTGTTTATGAGGACGTAACGGCCCGTCAGCATTATGAACAGGATTTGTTGCAAAACCGTACTTTGCTGCGCGCTGTATTGGATAACGTTCCTCTTGGTTTGTATACCCGCGATTGCGATAATAAAATGACTTTTTTTAACCGCCAAAGTATGACGGTATTGGGTGAAACGGATGTGAAATGCGTCAATACCCCGCATCCTCATCAGGACGCCAATGTGGTGGAGTACCACCGCATGCGTGAAGAGCAGGTGCTTAAAGAAGGAAAAATTAAAGATTATCCGGAAGAAGAATATGTAGACCACGCCGGGAACAAAAAAATATTGCACTTAATTAAAGTTCCGCTGATGGACGCCGGACCCAAGCCGTTGGTGCTGTCTATCGTGGAAGACATTACGACCCGCCGTATGCAGGAAAAGGAAATCGCGCGGGCCAACAGCTTTTTGTCTGCCATTGTGCAAAACGCCCCTATTGGCCTGTATGCCCGCTCGGAAGATGGGCGGATGCTGCTTCGCAACAAACAGTGTGAAGCTATTTTTGGCGAGGTAGATGATGGTATTTTGGAATCCTCTCAGGATTTGCCGCACGAAACGCCCGAGCAGGTGCAGCGCTATTTAGCACGGGAACGCGAAGTGCTGGAAAGCGGGAAAACCTTGGATATTGCGGAAGAAGAATATGTGACCGCCAGCGGCGAGAAGAAATTGCTGCATATGATTAAAGTCCCGGTGCGGGTGGCGGACGGCGAGCCCCGCTTTGTGGTTACGTTGGTGGAAGATATTACCGAAAAACGGGCCCAGGAACGAGCCTTGATAGAAACCAAAAATTTCTTGCAAACCTTGCTGGACCAGGTGCCGGTAGCCATTTATGCGCGCGGGCAGGATGATAAACTTTCCTTTATCAACCGCCGGGCGCACGAGTTGTTCCCAGACGAGCAGGAGTATCAATCCAAGGACGATTTTTACGGGCAGCGCGAGAAAGCTATCTTCCGCGACGGAAAGATGGTGGAATTTCCGGAAGAATGGTACACCACGCTGCGCGGGGACAAAATTTTGCTGCATTTGATAAAGGCCCCGGTTTTTGACAAGGAAGGCAAGCCTTTTATGGTGCTGACGGTGGCGGAGGACATTACCCAAAAGAAAGCCCAGGAAAAAGCCATCGTAGACGCTAAAAACTTCTTACAGACGGTCATTAATAACTTGCCAGTATCGCTTTCGGTAAAGAATTACGACGGAAAATACATTCTGTGGAACAAAAAAAGCGAGGAACTGTTTGGCGTGTTGGCGTCGGATATAATCGGGCGCACCTCGTACCGGGCGGATATCAACAAAGACCAGGCGGAATTTTTGCGTGAGTCGGACTTGCGGGTGTTTGAAAGCAAAAAGGAACAAAATATCCCGCAGGAACTGATTTCCACCGCCAGCGAAGGCGTAAAAATTATGCACACCGTCAAAACGCCGGTATTTAATGAAGACGGAACCCCCAGCTGTTTGCTGGTAGTGTCGGAAGACATCACCGCTAAAACAAAAATGGAAAAACAAATCCGCGAAGCCAGCGATAAAAATACCCTGCTGGTGGAAAACGCCCGCGAAGGTATTGTCATTTTTGAAGATGAAAAAGTAATTTACGCCAACCGCGCGCTTTGCCAATTGTTGGGTTATTCCGACGTCAAAGAGGTAAAAGGCAAACGCTTAACGGATTTGGCGTGCGAAGACCACCGGATGTTCCTGAAAGACAAGTATGACGCCGTTTTGGCCGGGGCCGACGATGCTTCCAGCGCGATAGACGTCCGCCTGATCAAACAGAACGGACAGGAGGTGGAAGCCGAGTTTGCAGCTGTGGTATCCCGTTATTTGGGGCGGCGTATTGTGCTGTGCTTCGTGCGCGATGTAACCGTTGCCAACCGGACCCTGCGGGAAGTAAAAAACGAACGGGAATGTTTCCGCTCTGCTTTTGAAAAATGCGTTACGCCTGCGTTTATCCTTTCGCATAAGGGATATATTAGTGTAATGAATGAAGCTTGTCGGAAACTGTTCCATTTTACGGAGGCAGATAAAAATTTCTACCGCAATGTCTATATCAAACCGGCGGTATCGTATCAAGCCCGCCAAGAGCTTAAAGCTGGAAATCCGGCCCAAATGGATTATGTGTTTGATTTTGACCGCGCGGCAAAAATGTTCCCCGGGCGCATAGAAGGGACGGGTAAAATTTCCTTTGCCGTGAGCTTCGTGCCAATCAATAAGCGTGATGCCAAAGACGGTACAGTGGAGGCCGATTATGTGGTGTTTTTGGAGCGTAAAGAGGCCGGAAAATCATGCCCGCCTCCTCCGCCTCCAGCGGCATCTGCTAAACCGGCGGCACCGACAGCACCCAATTGGGTTATCAGCAAAACGTCCGATGAAATGCTGGTGCTGCCAAACAGCGAACCTTATGTTTTGTGCGGCAAAGATTGGAAAATAGATGTTTGCAATGAGCTGTTCTGCTCGCTGTGCCAGCTTTCACAGGAAGAATTGTTTGGGCAGGATTTACGCCTGGTATTTGATAAGGAGTCTCTCCCAAGATTGGAAGAAGATTTAAATACATTGAAAAAAGACGGTTCGTTGGCAAACCGCGAATATCATATTAACCTGGCCAGCGGGTTAGAAAATACAGCCGTCCGGCTGACTGCCGTTAAAGAAGCCGATGGACGCTATTTGTTTGTGCTGCGCAACATGGCGTTCCACCGCCAAATTATGAAGATTTTGGAGGAACGCTCCGCCCAGCTCAACGCCTTGCTGGACGCTACGGACGGAATAGTTTTTGGCGTATTGTTTGAAAACGGACGTTTTGGTCATATAGAGCAATCCAATAAATTTTTATCGCGCAAGTTGGGGTTTTCGCACGATGAATTGGTGCATATGCCGTTTAAAGATTTGTTTTTTGACAAGTCTCACAATGCGGGGCGCTGCAAAGAAATCCTGGATCACGCGCAAGAAGAAATCGCCACCCAAGGAAAAACTTCTTTCAAGTTGGCGGTGCGGAAAAAAGACGGCAGTTCTTTTGATGCACAGGTTGTAGTAACCTCTATGGATTTGCCTGCAAAAGATGAGGTCCTGGTTATTTTGCGGGATTTGACCGTGCAAAGCCAAGAAGCTGCGCCCGATTCGCAGGAGGCGCAGGAACTGAAAAGTGTCCGCCAGGCATTGCCGGGGCTGTATTTGAAAACGGACAGCGACGGGCGCGTATTGGAGGTTTATTCCAACCTGGCTTATTTGAATAATGACCAGGCTGCCCAGACCTTTTTACATAAGAAACCCGGTGTATATTGGCCGCAGGAAGCGTCTTCCCGGGCGCTGTTTGCCATTAAGGAGGCGTTGTCTATCAATGTCAGCACACGGTTTGAATTTGAATGGACGTTGGGAGGGGGCCTGCGTTATTTTGAAGCGATGGTTACCCCGATAACGGGCCGTGCAGAAGCGGTTTTATGGGTAAAAGACGTGTCCGATAAACACGCTTATGATGAAAAAATACACGAATTATACCGCATCACCAGCCAGCCGGGGCTTTCCATTACCGAACAGGTAGATAAAATTCTGGCGTTTGGGTTGAAAAACTTCTCGGCGGATATAGGGCTGGTTATCCGGTTTGACCAAGGCCGCCTGGGATTGGAAACACACGTCGTGTATACAACTCCTAACGATTTTAATATAGAGAGGTATATGAGCTTCCCAATAGAAGAATGTTTGGTTGATGTGCCGGACGGAAATGTTGTCATCTTCCCTGATTTAGCCAATACCTCTTGCACTCACTGTTTGCATAAGGAAAAAGGGTTTGGCGCTATGCTGGCGGCTCCTTTATATGTCAACGGAAAGGCCCAGGGGGCGCTCTGTTTTGCTTTGCACAAATCCTGCCGGGGCTTTGGAGACGGTGCCGAAGAACTGCTGGGAATTATGGCGCGTTTATTAAGTTTGCGTATAGAACTCCGACAAACTGGTAAAATGCTTAGCGAAGCATCCCGCTCTTTGGCCCGGACGTTGGAATACGTAGAAATGCCGGCGGTAATGATGGATTTGGATTTCCAGGTAACTTTTGCCAACCGACCCTTCTTAGAGGTAACAGGGCTTCGCACTCATAATATTATGGGGCATGATTTCTTTGCAGAGGTCATTCGCAATGAGGACCTGTCCAAACGTATGTTTAAAGCGTCCGAAAGTTCCGCTTCGGGAAACGCTTTCCAGGTGCGGATGGATTTGTTGCACGAAAATGGCCTCTATGAAGATACTGGTTGGGATGTCTTTGTCTGTAAGGACGCCGATGGCAAGGCCGATGGGTATGCCTTGATTGCTTCCGAGTCATAACCAAATAGCCGGGGCAGGGGGATTCCCCTGTTCTGATCTTTTTGCGGAGGGAAAACTTGTAATTTTCCCCGGGTATTATATACTATAACAAAGGATGTTTCCACAGGAGGAAAACGATGAATAAAGGTTTTACCTTAATTGAACTGATGGTGGTGGTGCTTATTATTGGCATTTTATCTGCTATTGCATTGCCGCAGTATCAAGTGGCGGTGGAGAAAAGCCGCGTGTCGGAAGCGTTGATTAACGGACGTGCGGTGGTGGACTCTATGAACCGGGCTCTGGCCGAACGCCCCAACGAAGCCCCCACTACCCGCGCATCGCTGGATATACGCCTTTCCGGGGGGGAGTGGAACAGCGCGGCTACTAAGTATACAACCGAACTGTTTGAGTATGATTTGTCGGCCGGGGACCGTTTGCAAATTACGCGCGATATAGACGGAACGGAACAATATATTTTGTCGTGGCATAACAACAACAGCGCACAGCCGGATGCCAAAATATGTACTGCTAGCGGCAGTACTGCCGAACAAGTTTGCAAATCTTTAACGGCTTCCGGCTTTTCCGCCAATTAAATGCCGTTGGAACGCTTTAAATAGCCTAAAATTTCAAAACCCCGGTCTTAGACCGGGGTTTTGTTTGGAAAATTCAGTGGGTGCCTGTGCTTCCGAATCCGCCGCTGCCGCGTGCCGTGCCGGACAGTTCGGCGGCTTCTTCAAAAGCCGGATACAAGGTGGGAAGCACTACCAACTGGGCTACTTTTTGCCCCGCTTCAAATACAAATTCCGTATCGTTTAAATTGTACATACACACTAATAATTCTCCTCGGTACGGAGCATCCACCAGGCCGGCCATTGCTTTAATTCCCTTGCTTTCTACAGAACTTTTACCCCAAATAATACCCGAGGTGTTTTCCGGCAGTTCCACCGCAATTCCGGTGCGTACTTTTACTACCGTATGTGCCGGCAGCACCGTGTGTTCCAAGGCAAACAAGTCTGCGCCTGAATCTGTCGGGTGGGCGCGTAAGGGCAATTTGGCGCGGGAGTCTAGTTTTTTTACTTTTATAACAGGTGCGGTCATATTAAATCATTAGTTTTTCAATTTGGCGCAGTGCATTTTCTGCGTACATTTGTTCATCTTTGCTGTCAGCTTGTGCCATTAATTTCAGCTGTGCAATTAAGCTTTTTAACAGGCTGATGTCAAAGGTTCGGTCCGAAGTAAAATGAAAGGCATCCGGATTGGACAAAACGCCCGCCATATAAGCAGCCGCCCGGGCAGCGTTGATCCGTTCGTTTTGGTTGGATGAAGCCAGAGCGCTGCGGAGAGCTTCCACGGCGTTTCCCGTCATAAAACCGAGTGCCAGCGCGTAGGTGTTGGCGGCAGGGGCGGTGTACTTTTGGCGAAGGCCTTTCGCGGCGGGTTCCAAGGCATAGGCGCGGTTGGCGGCCAGTCCGGTGGCAATCTGGGCCTGCACGGAAGGAACTTCTTCTGTTTTTGCCATTTTTAAAAGCTGTTTGGCGGCCTCTTCGCTGTGCAGGACCCCCAGCCAGGACGCGGCTGCGGCGCGCACTTGCGGGTTTTGCGCCGAGGCGGCTTGTTTTAAATATTTCAACTGGGTTTTAGGGCTGTCCGCCAGCAGGTTCATTGCGCGTGTGGCAAAAGCCGGGTCATAAATATACAGCAGGACGGTTTCCTGGATGAAAGAGGTATCTTTCGGGTTAAGAATGGCATACGCCCCGGCGGCATAGGCGCGCAAGAGTTCGTTTTTACTTTTCAAGGCGTTTTCCAAGATGGGGGAAAGTTCTTCATGAGAGGAGCCCATCGCCGTTACGATTACTGCGGAAAAAGTTTGTTTGAGCGGATCTTCGCTTTTAAAAATCAGATTGAATAAGGCCGGTTCCAATGTTTTAGATGGGGGAATTTTAACCAGGCTGGCACCGGCGGCGAAAACAGTGTCCGGGTCTTTAGCGGAGCGGAATAGCTGCAAGACCTGTTGGGTTTCCGCTGAGGTACGAGTGTTTTTTTGGAGTAAAGGCAATGCCTTTTGCAATGTTTCTTGTGCCGAAAGCGGTACAGCCGCAAACAAGGCGGCCACAAGCAGAAAAGATATTTTATTCATAATTTAAACTCCTTTTTTACATTATACCATTAATCGGCTTTTTCTCAGGGGAAGGCGGGTATTTTTTGACAAAAACCCCTGTATGCAGTGGCATACAGGGGAAAATAAAAAAGGGGAGTTAATGCAGGGTAAGGGCTTCTGTTAAACGTTCGGCGGCGATGGTGTTTTTTATGCGTTTTTCCGGGGTATTGGCATAAATGTGCAAATCATTTTTTTCTTTCAACACTACGACTTTTGTATTTCCTAGCGCCAGCAGGAAACGCAGATTAGTTTTTGTTTTCATAAACGGGCTCCTTTCCAACGGTTTGTTAATCATAATTTAGCTGTTTGCATTGCAAACTGCAAGGGCCTTTGGACCCAAAAAAAGCTGGGTCCTGGCCCAGGTTACGGCGGATATGATACAATAAATCCGTATGAAAAAACTATATTTGATGATTGCCTTTTTATTCTTGGCTTGCTGCGGTTTTGCCCAGCAGGAAAGCATTATGATTATTAACCCCGGGCGGGAAACTTTTATACATTTCCCCTCGGCTGTATTGGGGGACCGGTATACTTTAACGGTTTTCTTGCCGGAAGACGCCGTGCCGCTCTCCCGCCGCTATCCGGTGGTATATTTGTTGGGGGCCGGGCCGAAACAGGCGGAAGAAGCCAAACGTTTTATTGCCCAGCATAAGGCGTTGGTGGTGGGAGTGAATTTTCAGGAAGAAGATTACCAAAATCAAGCCAAAATAGTGGAATTTATTTCCCGCGAATTGATGCCCTATATTGACACCAATTACCTCACGTTTACCGATGTTTCCCATCGTACTTTGGCTGCCCGGGGCGAGAAAGCCTCCTTGGCGGCGGCGGAGCTGTTTGCCAAGCCTAATTTATTTGGAAAGCTGGCGCTGGCTTTTCCGGGGAAATCCATTGAATCTCTTGTTCTTCCTTCATATAAGGCGCCGCGGGTGTTTGTGACGGGAACACAAGCCGATTTAGCCGCCGCCCAGCATAAATTGGAGTCTTTGGGGCTGGTTTACGGACCGGGGTTTGCTATGGCTTATGCGCCGCAGGAAGCGGGATTATTTGACGGAGTGGATTATGCGTACCTGTCCGCTGAAGAAAAATCGGTCGCGCTAAAACGGCTGAAGGGTAAATTGAGCCGCAAGGACTTGCCCCTGGAAAGCGATACGCCGGTGCAATTGACCGTTTCGGCGCGGTTAAAGAATGGACGGGAATATGCTTATATACCGGGTTTGTTGCGCGTAAGCCCGCCTTATTTTAATTGGAATGCCGAGCGGGGGGAACTTTCCTTGCTGGCGGGGGCAGAGGCGGGAAAGGTCAAAATCAGCGGGGGTGTGGATAAAAAGGCCTTTAGCGTAAAAATAAAGCTTAAAAAACAATAAAAATGCCTTAAAAAGGCCGTTTTATGCAAAAAAAATGCAACTTGTCAACAGTTTTTTAAAAAATGTTGAAAATGTGGTCCAAAAGCAAAAGTAAAAAATCCCCGACGGAGAAAAAAGAAGGCTGAAAGTTATCCCCCTATAGAAAAGCTAAGTTATCCACAAAAAAACGGGGTTATCCACAGGCTGGGGAAAAAGCACTGGCTTTCAGCTTCCATAAAAACCTGGTTATGTGGGTAAGTGTAGAGTAAAAGGGAATTATCCACAGGTTATCCACAGCGTGTGGATAAACGGCAAAAACGGAAAAAATTGCCTGTTGCCGCCGCTCTTTTGCTATAATGGGAACAGGAGGAATGATATGAATTTAAGAACCCTTTTATTATTAATTTGCTCTGCCGGATTGTTTGCCTGTTCTTCCGCACAGGAAAAGGATTATGACGAAATTCCCCGCCCGGCCAAGCGCGATCCGATTATTGAAGAACAAGCCCGAAAAAACGCCAAACTCTACAATCAGAGCGAAGCCCGTATGGCCAAGACGCTGCGCCTTCCGGCGATTACTTATGAGTTTGATTCTATCCGCCCGCCGGAGTATGCCTATCCCTTTTTGGATAAAGTTGCCAATGTGATGAAGTCCCACCCATCCTTACATCTAATTATTGAGGGCCATACGGATGTGCTGGGCTCCAAAGAATATAACTATTGGCTGGGGGCTTCCCGCGCGGCTGCGATGAAGGCGTATTTGGTCAGCCGCGGCATCAATGCCGAGCGCATCCGCATTCATTCCCACGGCAAGGACCGCCCTTTGACGTTGGATAACTCCAGCGATGGCCGCCGCACCAACCGCCGGGTGGAATTTTCGTTTACTACGCGGGAGTGGCCTGCTATTTATTAAGGCCTTGTTCCAAAGTTGTTTTTGCAAAACCCCGGAGCAAACAGCCGGGGTTTTTTGTACTTTTTCCGGCGGGAAAAAGTACCAAAAAGCGCCCGGCCCGGTTACGTTAGGGCGCGACAGGGCGGAAACAGTGTAGCCCAATCAGTCGCGCTAACGGGTAAAGGAAGGGGAGCCCAGGCACTGGGCAAAAATCACTTCCAAGCGGGAAATTTTATAACTCGCGCGGGTTCCCCGCGCTCAAACAATAAAATTTCTAATCTGCTTGGAAGGCTTTTTATAGACGGGGCAAAAGGGCCGGATAAAAGGCAACAACAACCAACCACGGCACACGGCACACGGCACACGGCACACGGCACACGGCACACGGCACACGGCATAAGCGGAAATGGCTTCCTTTTTTGGGATAGTACGGCATTTCTGTGAAACGGTGTGGCTCAGCCAATCGCGTTAACGGGCAAAGGAAAGGGCGCACCGGCTCGGTGCTGTTTTGTGAGAGCGCGACATTTCCAAAACAATGCGGCCCAAGCAGTCGTGTTAGCGGGTATAGAGAGGGGCGCACCGGCTCGGTGCTGTTTTGTGAGAGCGCGACATTTCCAAAACAATGCGGCCCAAGCAGTCGTGTTAGCGGGCATAGAGAGGGGCGCACCGGCTCGGTGCCCAGCCTCTGGGCCGGCTCGCCTCTTGCCAAAACATTCACGACCAGTTGTTCCCTTATTGCGTAAGCACCGTATTTTGCGTAACCCTGTCCGAGGCAGAGCACCGCGGCCTGGAAGGCCTTGACTCGTTTTTTTTTTTTGATAAATTTTGGCTATGAGCAAAATTTATCAAAAAACCCTTCCGGCGGGGAAAAACGCCGGATTTACGCTAATAGAGCTGTTAGTGGTCGTTTTAATCATTGGTATTTTGGCGGCGGTGGCGTTGCCGCAATACCAGCTGGCGGTTGTGAAATCCCGCTTTGCGGCTATCCGCACGGTGGCGGAAAACCTGAAAAGAGCCGAAGAAGCTTATTATATGGCGAACGGCTATTATGAAGCCGATACGAATAAACTGGATATTGATTTTAAAGGTGTTTGTACGGGGAACGACGTGTTACAGTGTGAAAAATATTTCCGGGTAGATATCTTTTATGGATCGGGGGTCGTAACGGAACCGAACAAATTGTATATATCCGTGGCATATTATCACGACGGTTATGTGTCGGGAGAGACGACTGCCGGCGCTGATTTTGCTTACCAAATTTGGCTGGACAATTCCAGCAAGCCTGGGCAAAGAACCTGCAACGGCGGTACTGACTTGGGCCAAAAATTCTGCAAAATGCTGAACGCCGAACAATAATTTTTAGAGCCCGTCCCCCGGGCTTTTTATATGTTGCGAAAACCCCCGGCTGCGGATGTTTATTGGATGCGGCAAGCTGCGGTTAATAAAACCGGTTTTGTCAACCAAATACCCCGGCGGAAAAGCCGGGGTGTTTTACAAAAAGGGTTGTGTTCGGGGACGGAAATTACTCACCTAAAATTTGGCGGGCTTTTTTGTCGTAGGCTTGGACGGTTCCGTCCTCTAAACTTACCCGCCAGGTTCCGCACGAAAATGTGGACGCTTTTAAGTTTTTCACATCCAATCCGGTGCGTGCCTGGGCGTGGCAAGTGACGGAATATTCCCCTTGCGTGTTAACCGGGTCCGCCAGTAGGATACGCTCGCTTAGCAAAAATACGGCCCCCTGCTTTTTATAGGTTTTATCCATTTTGTAAAAATACGCGTCAATTTGGGTGCCGGCGCGGCGCAAAAGCAAGGTGCGTGCGGCGGCTTGCCGGGCCGCCTCTTTGCGGGCGGCTTCTTTGGCTTTTTCGGCGGCGGCTTGGCGTTGCTGTTGTTCCGCTAAGTAAGCGTTATGGCGGGTTTGCAGCTGGCGGGAAGCGGCTTCTATTTGGGCCAGGCGGGCCGGGTTTTCGTACTCTTTGTATGACAATTTTACCAACCCTTTATTGTTCACCGTGCCGGTGGGGGACACCGTTACTTTGGTCGTGTTAACTAAATTGGAGTGCGAAACTTTAAACGTAATTTTCCCCGGCGAGTATTTGCGCGCGCGCCCGTAGAAGGCGAGGTCCGCGTCAAAATTTTTATTAAAATCCAGGGTTACTTCTTCTTTATCACTGCGCCAGCAACAGTCCGATATACAGGCCTGGGCCAAATTAATCTGCTCGGCGGCCTCCGGCGGCCAAAAGCGGATATTGAACTGATAGCAGGAGTCATATTGTTTTCCGTCAAAATCTAACTTCTTGGCGGGGATTTCCAGCCAAGGCTTGGTGGTGGCCACTCCGGAATTGTTGAGGGGAGTGTAACACGCACCTAAAAATAAAATACAAATTGCACCAAAGAGTATTTTTTTCATACACTTAATTATAATAACTTTTTAACAAAGGGGTGTATGTATGAATTTTATTTTGTCCTATGTGGAGAAAATGCCCTTAATCCCGGATCAGTACAATGTACTGGTGGCCCAGCTGATATCCGCTATTGTTTTTTTAATTATTTTGTATTTGCTGGCACGGGGGTCGTCTTGGTTTTTTAACCGCTATTTAGGGCGTTTGGTTGCTAAAATTAATTCGGACCGATGGTTTGCCGCTATGTCCGAACACCATTTTTTTACAGCAGTTGGAGTGGTGGTGGCGGCTTTGGCTGCCATTAACTTGCATCCTGTTTTTATTACCAAGGATGTCGCCTGGGTAACCACCATCATGGGCAAAATAACGGGTTTGTTTGTTGTGCTTAGTTTTTCGTGGTTGATTAACTCCTTGCTTAATACGGTGGGGCGTATCTATGGGCGTAACCCTAATATTCCGATTAAAGGGTTGGTTCAGGCGCTGAAGATTATTCTGTTTTTGATTACTTCGTTGTTTGTACTGTCTTTGCTGTTGGGGCGCAGGCCCATGTATATTATTACCGGGCTGTCTGCGTTGGCGGCGGTGTTTTCTTTAATTTTTAAAGACCCCATTTTAGGATTTGCCGCCAGCATCCAGCTTACAACCAATAAGCTTATTAAAATTGGCGATTGGATTACCGTAGACTCCGCCGGCGCCGATGGGAACATTATAGACATCTCGCTTACCAGCGTGCGTGTGCAGAATTTTGATATGACCATCGTCAGCGTGCCTACCTACGATATGATTTCCAAGCCGTTCAAGAACTGGAACGGTATGTATGCCGCCAAGGCGCGGCGTATCCAGCGCAGTATTTTAATTGATGTGGATACGGTAAAATTTTTGGACCGTCCGATGTTGGACCGGCTCAAAAAAATTGCACTTTTGAAGGATTATTTGGAGCAGAAGGAACAGGAAATTAAAGAATTTAACGCCGAACGCAACGTAAAAGAAAACTTTTTAAACGGGCGGCATTTGACCAATATCGGTACTTTCCGCCATTATGCCGAGCTGTATTTGGCGTCCCGTCCGTATGTGGTGTCCGACGATTCCAACTTTACGCTGATGGTGCGCCAGCTGCCGCAGAATGCCCAAGGCCTGCCGTTGGAAATATATTGCTTTTTAAATACGACGGTTTGGACGGATTACGAGGCGCTGCAGAGCGATATTTTTGACCATTTATTTTCCGTCTTGCCGGAATTTGGCCTGTATGCGTACCAGCAGCCTAGCGGGCGCAATATTGCCAAGGGGATAGAGTTGGTGGTCCGCCCGGAAGGAAAAGCCTCGGCATAAGGAGTTTTTAACGGTTTGCACCCGCCGCGGGAATCCCCCGCGGCGGTTTTTGTATGTTGTGAAAACCCCCAGCTAGGCTGGGGGTTCGGTAAAGGTTTCACCGGTAAGGAAGATAAAAAAACTCCTTTTGTATAATAAATTG
>CASFTM010000010.1 GCA_949297775.1 uncultured bacterium | reverse complement strand
ACCTCCAGGACTGCATAATCCTGCCTCAGCATCCCCTTTGTAAACGGCTTCGGCATAAGCTGAACAACCTGCAAAACCGCAGCCTCCGCAGTTTGCGCCAGGCATTGCCGCCTCAAGCTCCTCAAGCTTTGCATCCTTTTCAACCTTAAGCTTTCCTTCTGCGAATTGAAGACCTATTCCAAGCACAAGGCCTAAAACCGCAATTACAATAAACGCTAGAAAAATCGCCATCTCTCCCCCTTATGCCAATCCTAAATTCGTAATTAACGAGCTGTCAAAGCCCATGAACGCAAGCGCCATAAGGCCTGCAGAGATAAATGTGATAGGAACGCCTTTGAATACCTTTCTAACCGCAGTCATCTCAAGCTTTTCTCGGATATTGCTCATCAGTATGATAGCAAGGGTAAATCCAAGACCTGCTGCAACTCCAGCAGTGAAAGACTCTAAAAGATTATATCCTTCATCAATGTTGATAATCGCAATACCAAGAACTGCACAGTTGGTAGTAATGAGCGGAAGATAGATTCCAAGCGCTTGATAAAGAGACGGGCTCATCTTCTTTATTACCATCTCTACAAGCTGTACGAGAGCAGCAATAACGAGGATGAATGCGATCGTCCTTAAATACTCCAGTTCAAATGGAACAAGGAGAAACGTATGCACAGCATAGCAAACAACGGATGCAATTGCAGTAACGAAAGTTACAGCAATTCCCATTCCGATTGCGCTTTCGCTGTTCTTGCTTACACCTATAAACGGGCATAGTCCCATGAACTGAACCAAGATGAAGTTCTGAATAAAAATATATGTGATTAAAATTCCAATGTAGCTCATTTAGCACCCCTTGCAGTCTTCCACTGGAAGAACGCTTTCAAATAGCCCATTACCAGAAGAGCGCCGGCTGCGAGCGTCATAACGCCAATAGGAGATTCATGTAGAAGAGGGATTTCGATAACACCATCAAATGATCCGATGGCAAAAAGCGTAATTGTTCCGCTTCCAAGCACTTCTCTTATCAAAGCGATTAAAGAAAGAGAAAGCGTAAATCCTACTCCCATTCCAATTCCGTCAAGCGCGCTGTCAAGTACGGTATTCTTATTTGCAAACGCCTCTGCACGACCAAGTATTATGCAGTTTACAACGATTAACGGCAGATACACGCCAAGAGCCGCATATATCGACGGCACATAAGCGTGCAACACCATTTCGACTATCGTAACAAACGATGCGATAATTACGATATAAGACGGCTGGCCCGGCTGAGGCAGAGCCCAATAACAGAAGGAGACCCACAACCAAAGCCATCATCTCCTATAAACCAATGGCGGAACTCATTCCAAGCCTTCTTTTACTCAAAAATCCCCGGGAACTAAAGCTTATACTAGAGAGGGTTTTCCCTGTCCACAGGCTCGTAACCTATAATAACGGTTTATCCGCATTAATTGGGGCGTAATCATAACCGGCTAAGTCCGGCCAATAATTCCGACGGAAAAGCCTGCTTAGGCAACGTGTCGCGGAACTGTTAGAGGGGGCGTTTGCTGTACACAAAGGGGGACCCGTCAACCCCAAAAAGCGCCTCCGCCTGCTTTTAACTCCACAAGGAACAAAATACAAAGCTCCCGTCAGATACTATAACAGGGAGTCTAGCACCCCTCTTTCCAGAAGGGGTATCCCCGCAAACAGTGCGCTAAAAGAGGCTGACGGGCTTAGTTGTGAGACCGCAAGAAGAGCGCGCCCCAGGAATGAGTGGAAGAAGAATGTACCTTTTAAGACATTTTCTCTTTTATATGTCGGCTTCTCTCTTTCAAGTTAGCAGAGTTAACTATTTGTACGGCTAACCTTCCAGTTTCCACCGGACTTCAAAGCAGAAAACGAACTACCATTTTCACCCGTGGCCTGCCTTGGTAGCCCCCTCCCACACATTGCTAAAGGGCAAATTGCCGGGGCTACTTTGCATAAGGGGTTTTCCCTCTGTGTGCAGTTTACTCCCCCCACAAGCAAAGAACTTTTTACAATGCGGTTCCCTTACCTTTTTAGGTATTTATGTCCAGAATTTCTAGGATGTGCCAAAAAATATCCGCCCGGCTGATATAAACCGGACGGTCCGAAGCAAACAAAAATATTATTATTTCTGGGTGGCTTTCTGCTGATCTTGCGCCTTTTTCTGCAACAATTCCAAAGCGTTGCCTTTTATGGCTTGGCTTCCTATTACTTGTTGTGCGGAAACCGCGCTGGGATTTTTGGCAGTGGATGCCTGCCGGGCGGCTGCGGCGGCGTCTTTTTCAGATTTATTAGTTTTATTTCCCAACCCGGCGGCTCCTCCAACCAACTGGGCGGCGGACGCAGGCGCTTTAAAATCCTTGGCAACGGGCGGTTTATAATCGCTCATAGAAGTCTTAGCCGCCGCAGAGGAAGCCCCCGCCGCGGATTTGCCCGCACTCCCCGCGGAAGCGGCATTTTCCACCGACGGGGTTGTCGGACGAAAAACCTCCGCCGGCGTTACCGGGCGGGACACCGTTACTTCCGTTGTCGGGCGGGAAACGGTTGCCGTGGTAACCGGGCGGTTAACCGCCGTTTGCGTGGCGGGCCGGACGACCGTAACCTGCGTAGAAGGGCGGACAACCGTTACTTGCGTAGTCGGACGGAAGACCGTTACCTGCGTGGTTGGGCGGACAACTTCTACCTGCGTAACCGGGCGCTGAGCCTGCGCAGTGCTCCCCGTGCCGACCCACACCCAGAAAACCGCCGCTCCTATAACGCACATAATATTTTTCATATATCACCCCGTATCTGTCAACCGCCGCGCGGGCTTATTTCCCTTTGCCCGCAGCGTTCATAAATGCGGAAATATCCGTGGAATGTGCATTCAGCGCGTCTGTCATTTGTTTATTGGCACTCCCCGACAACGCATTGCCGGAAGAAGAAGCCGCGCCGGCATTTCCTCCCCCCATTGCTCCGGCGGCTTGCTGTAAGCCTTCCAGCCCCTTTAATAATCCCTGCATCTGGGCCATGGCCTGTTGGGCCGATGCGTCAGCCGCAGGAGCGGCAGGAGCATTTGCTCCCCCCGCCGTAGCCGCAGGTTTTGCGGCAGGAGCTTCGGGGGAAGCCGTTGCAGCGGCTTTCTTTCCGCCGGGCGCAGCCGCACCCGGAGCGGGTTTCCCTCCTAACAAAGCATCCACCGCTTTGTCGGTCTGGGCTACTTGCTCTTCAAAATTCTGCGGGGCCATCGCTTGTTGAGTCATAGCAGCGTTTTCAGGACGGGCGGCCTGGTTTGTATTATTTTGGCGGGAACTGTAATTACTGAAAGTGCGCGTTTGAATAGTGGATTTAGCCCCCGGAACCGAAGCTTCCTGCTGTTCCAGCGCAGCCGAACTCCCAAAATTCGGACGGTTAGAAGCGCCCGCACGGTAATTCTGGGCTTCCGCCGGGATACATAATGCCAAACACATCAAAAAGAAGAAAATTTTCATAAAACCTCCTATTCCCTATTATTATAGTATATACGCAGGAAAAAACGTGTCAAGACAAGAACAAAAATTTTTTGCTACACTGTAAACAATGAACTCCCCTTTGTACGACGTCATCATCATCGGTGCCGGCGCCAGCGGGCTGGTGTGTGCGCTGGAATGCGCCCGCGCCGGACGCAAAACCTTGGTACTGGAAAAAGAAGCCCAGCCGGCACGCAAAATTTTAGCCAGCGGCAACGGACGCTGCAATTTAACCAACGCCCGCGTAGCGCCGGCATATTACCACGCGCCGGAAGAGCTTATCCGCAAAACCCTGGCAACATTTTCCTTTCAAAACTGTTTGGATTATTTCGCCCGGCTGGGCGTTCTAACGACAGAAGAAGAGCTGGGGCGCATTTTCCCGGCAACGGGCAAATCCACCGCTGTAGCCGAACCGCTAAAACTGGCCTTAGCCGAAGCAGGGGCGGAACTGGTTTGTGCTTGCCCGGTTATCCGCGTCAAACGGGGCAAAACGTTTACCGTATGTACGCAGGACGGGCAGAGCTTTCAAACCCGGCGCCTGGTATTAGCCTGCGGGTCGTGCGCCTATCCGCAAATCGGCGGCACCCAAAGCGGCTACGAGCTGGCCCATTCGTTGGGGCATACGCTCGTTACGCCGCGCCCGGCGCTAAGCGCGCTGTGCATCAAGGAAACGGCCCTTTCGCGCCTTGTCGGCATACGGTGCCAAGTCCGCCTGGAAGCGCGCCAAAACAATACGCTGTTGGACCAGGCCGAAGGCGAAGTTTTGTTTACCCACTACGGCCTGAACGGGCCGGCGGCCTTAAACGTCAGCTCGGCGGTATCGCGGGCGCTTTCCCGGGGAAATGCAGCCATTTCTTTAAATTTTTTCCCGCAATTAAAAAACCCGCAACTATTTTTACAGACACGTTTGGAAACATACGCCCGGCGCCGCCCGAAAGATTTTTTGGCCGGGATTTTGCACGAAAGCGTAGCCAATTTGCTGATTGATTTTATTGGTCTGCGCAAGAATATTCCGATGCAGGACCAACCCCCCAATACGCGCCAGCGGCTGGTGCAAACGCTGTGCGCCTGGCCGCTTACGGTTACGGGCGTACGCCCCTGGAACGAAGCAATGGCCGCAACGGGGGGTGTAAATACGCAAGAAATAAACTATAATACATTTGAGTCGCTTAAATGTCCGGGTCTGTATCTGACGGGCGAACTGTTGGATGTGGACGGCAAAAGCGGCGGATTTAATTTGCATTTTGCCTGGGCTTCGGGCTTTGCCGCGGCGCAGGGAATGCCGAAGGAGAAATAACGTATGGCAGACATCGTCAGAAAAACCACCAGCTTAAACGACCCGCTGCATATCGGGTTTGTCCGTACCTATTATATTGACGGAAAAGAAGTCTACACCGAAACGCTTGATAAAAACCTGGATATAGAAAAACACTCCGGCACTATGCCCGACGGCACCGTAAAAGAATTTTTTGAAAACGGACAAGTATATTTTGAATGCGAATTTAAAAACGGACAGCGCAACGGCGCGTGCAAAATTTATTTTGACAATGGGCGCGTGAGCATTGAAAAATATTACGAAAACGGAATGCTCCAAGGCAAAGCGCGCGTGTTCCACCCCACGGGCCGGCTGTATAAAGAATTTTCTTACGCCGACGATATACAAGACGGCAAACAGGTAAAATATTACCCGGACGGAAAGGTGCTGGAAACTGCCGAATTTAAAAAAGGCTACTTAAACGGCGTGTGCAAAGTCTACACGCCCGACGGAGATTTGCGCTCCGAATGCACTTATAAAAACGACAAAATCGTGGGAGATAAAATCATCTACCACCCCAACGGCACCATCGCGCTTATTTCTCCCCACAAAGACGGCAAACCCCACGGGGTAACCAAAAAATTCAGCGAAACGGGCGAACTGATTGAAGAATGGTTTTTTGAAGACGGCATTTTAACGCTTAAAAAAGTGCATTAAAAAGGCTTGTTTCTGACGATGTTTCCCGGCGCGGTTTTTACGCGCCGGGATTTTTTGCGCCGCTATGTCTTTTTTATTGCGTAAGGTATTTTGTAAAATATAAAAGCCGCCCTTCCTTAAGGGCGGCTTTATAAAGTGAGAGGTTCCTATGGCAACGGCTGTATCCATTGCTGAGAAAAATCCGTTTAAAGCAAAAACCATTTCCCAACTGCTTATTAAGTTTTCCGCTCCTGCCGTAGCAGGGATGTTCGTTAACGCCATCTACAACATTATTTCCCGTATATATGTAGGGCAGGATGTCGGGGCCAACGGCTTGGCGGGTATTACCATTTTGTTCCCGTTGGGGCTTATCTATATGGGCTTTAGCGCCTTAATCGGCGTGGGGGCCAACGCGTTATTTTCCATCCGCCTAGGCGAAAAGAAAGAAGAAGAAGCTCAGCTGATTTTAGGAAACGCCTTTGTGCTGCTGGTGCTGGCCTCGGGGTTGATTACCCTGTTCAGTTATTTGTTTTTAGACTCCTTTTTGGGCTTTTTAGGGGCCGACGCCGAAGTGCTCCCTTACGCGCGGGCCTATGCCCAAGTAGTGCTTCCCGGTTATTTTTTATTCGGCATCGGCATAGGTTTAAATAACTTTATCCGCTCTTCCGGGCACCCCAAAACGGCTATGGGCACCCAATTTATCGGGGCGTTTATCAACATCGTATTGGGACCGATATACATTTTTGTATTCCACTGGGGTATCCAAGGCGCAGCGGCGGCTACGGTTACGGGGCAGGTAATTTCGTTTACCTGGATTATGCTGTTTTTTACGGGAAAGCGCAGTTTTTACCGGCTGCACTGGAAGTTCTTCCGGCTGAAAAAATACATCGCTTGGAACAGTATGGCGATTGGGTTTTCGCAATTTGCCTTTCAATTGGCATCCAGCACGCTCAATATTATTTTGAACCATTCGCTGTTAAAATACGGCGGGAACCTGGCTATTTCCGCCGTGGGGATTGCCGTGAGCGTCAACACGCTGGTGATGATGCCGCTGATCGGCATTTCGCAGGGGGCCCAGCCGCTGATTGGCTACAACTACGGCGCGCGCAAGTACTCCACCGCCATCCAAACGCTTAAAATGGCTATGCGCTGGGGCGGCGTTATTACCACCATCGGGTTTATTTTGCTGGAAGCGTTCGCCCGCCCGATTGCCTCGGCCTTCAGCGCAAACGATACCGCCCTGGTAGATTTGGCTTCGCGCGTGATACGCCTGTTTAACATTTTGCTGCCGATTGTGCCCCTTCAGGTACTTTCTACCAGCTTCTTCCAAGCCATCAATAAACCGTTAAAAGCGGCGTTTTTAAGTTTGTCGCGCCAAGTATTGCTGGTTATTCCGCTGGTGCTGATTTTACCGCTTTTTTGGGGGCTGACGGGCGTATTTTTGGCCCCGGTGTTTGCCGATGCCATTTCCACGGCTATTGCCGTTAAAATGATATCGGACTTTTTCCACAAGCACGGGCAGAATTTCTTTTTCAGCAAGCGGCCCGCGCCCCGCGCATCCGCCGCTTGAAAAAAGGCTTTGTAACAATTTGCCCGGTTTTTCGTTAAGAAAAACCGGGTTTTTTATTATTAAACCGGCGGGATACCCCGCGGCAAACGCTTACGGCAGCACTTCAAAGCGCACTTCATCGGTCTGACCGGCGCAGGAAACGGACAATTCGTGTTTTCCGGGAGAGAGCGTCCACCAATCCTCACAGCCGGTTCCCGGGCGCGTTTTTCCGTCCAGCTTCCACGTGCAGGATTGTTCCGCGCAAGAGGCGGCAAATTTGACCGCCTGCGAAGCTAGCGGCACGGAAGGGTCAATCTTATACACATCCCCCCCTTCGGGCGAAAGGATTTTTACCGCTTGGGGGGCGGCGGTATGCTTGCCGTCGCAAACCGGCGGCAGGTAGTTTTTATTAAACACTTCTTCTTTGGTGTGGCGGCAGTTCTTCCCCGCCAGCAAACCGCTTTGGGTACAGACAAGGGCCCGGCGCACTCCGTCGGGCACGGTAAACGGGGAAGAAGGATATTTGCGCTGCAAATAAACCGCCAAATCGTGCATAATGGGGCCTGCGCCGGTTACGCCGGAAATTTTTTGCATAGGGGTGGCGTCAAAGTTGCCCACCCATACGCCAATCGTCCAGCGCGGGGTATAGGCCACCGTAAAATTATCTTTATAATCTTTGGAAGTACCCGTCTTAGCCGCCAGTTCAAACGAAACGGACAACGGCGAATTAAGCCCAAACGCCGGCGCACGGGCGTTGTTGTCCGCCAAAATATCCGTTACCAAATAGGCCGTCTGTTCGGTAAAAATCCGCGCCTCGCGCCCCGGCAGGCGGATTACCGGATCCCTTGCCACGGTAAGCGGCTTATACACGCCCCCGCGCGCCAGCGCGGCATAGGCGTTAGTCAAATCCAGCAAACGCACTTCGCCGTTTCCGAGGGCAAGGCCCAGTCCGTAAAAATCGGCCGGTTTCTCCAAGCTTGTCAGCCCCGCACGGCGCAAAAGCGCCAGCAGATCGGCCGCGCCGGTTTTTTCGGCCGCTTTGACGGCGGGAATGTTGTACGAACACGCCAGCGCGGACCGGGCGGACACGAAACCGTGGTAATTTTCGTCGTAATTGCGGGGGCGGAAGCCGCCTTCAAAGAAGGTATCTTCGTCGGACAAAAGCGAAGCGGGCGTCAAAAGGCCGTTTTCAAACGCGAGGCCGTACACAAACGGTTTTAAGGCCGAACCGGGCTGCCGCAGGGCGCGTGCGCCGTCCACCTGTCCGTTTGTTTTGTCGTTATAAAAATCAGCCGATCCGACGTACGCCAATATTCCTCCGGTGGCGTTGTCCACCACCACCACAGCCGCGTTGGTAACGTTTTCTTCCTGCAGTTGGGAAATATAATTTTTAACCAGCTGTTCGGCGTAGAGCTGCAAATCGCGGTCCAGGGTGGAATAAATGTCTTTGGCGCCTTTCGGAAGCAAGGGGTACAGAAAGCGCGTAAAATGCGGCGCGTCAAACGGGCGGGAGGCGGATTTTAAGTCCAATTTTTCAGAGAGCGCCAGTTGGTACATTTCCTCGTCTATAAATTCGTTTTCCCGCATACGTTTTAGCACCCAGTCGCGCCGTTTAAGCGCGCGCGAAAAGTGTTTGAGCGGGTTGTAATAGGTGGGCGATTTAATCAGCCCCGCCAAAAAAGCCGCTTGGGACAAAGAAAGCTCCGACGCGGGAACATTAAAATAGAACCGGCTGGTCGCCTCCGCCCCCTGCGTTAAATTGCCCAGCTCCAAGAGATTAAAATAATCCTCCAAAATCTCTTCTTTGCTCATCTTTCGTTCCAACAGCAGGGCGTTGTAGGCCTCTTTGGCTTTGCCCCACAGCGTGCGCGGGCGCGGCTCCAACGCGCGGGCCAGCTGCTGGGTGATGGTGGACGCGCCGGACACGATTTCCCCACCCGATACGTTCTGCCAGGCGGCGCGCAGAATGGCTTTTACATCCACCCCCGGGTGCGAAAAAAACCGTTTATCCTCCGCCGCCAAGGCGGCGGCAATCAGCCAGGGCGATATCTCCCCCAATGAAACGGGGAGGTAATAAGTGTTATTTTCGGATAAAAAGCCGCGCATCGGCACGCCGGAGCGGTCATAGATTTGTTTGGAAGGGGTCAAAAACGCTTCTTCCCCGCCTGATACCAGGCAGGGAAGAAGCAGTATAAAAAGCGCCGTCCAAACTTTTTTCATTACTTAATCACAAGCGTTTCCGTCGCGTTGCGCCCGAATACCGCCGGCTCGTACATTTGGCTGGCCCACAGGCTCGGGTACGCAAACGTCCCCGCCACCGAGGCCGACACCAAGTACGAATACGTATGTTCGCCGGCGGGCAGATAGTCGGCAAACGCGGCGATGCGGTCGTCGTATTTTTCGTCGCGTTCAAAACTGCTGTAACCGTCCGCGTTCAGCGCGGCGGCCTGCTCTTGCGATTCGGTAGCCAAGGACGTATTGATGATTTCAAACCCGGCAGGGATAAAATCTTCCACCACCACAAAGTACCGCGAAGCCGCATTTTTGACAGTCAGCGTCACTTTGTAGCGTTCACCCGCCACGATTTCCGTTACCGGTTTTCCGTCCAGCGTCGTAATTTCGCGCGATACGGTAAATCCGGCGTCCACGGGCTTTTCATACGAGCGCGGCTCGTACACCTGGCCCAGCGTATAGTAGAGCATTCCCGCGCCTTCTTTGGCAAACGTTACGCGCGCTTCGGCACCGGCTCCATACACTTCGGCAAACGGAACCGAGGCGGACGGATTATCCACCGTCCGGCCTTTAAACGAGGCTGCCAGCAACTCTTTTGCGCCCAGCTTGGCGGAAGCCGCATAATCGGGCTCTGTACTTTCCACCGCGCGGTAATAGGTATTTAACGCCGTAAACACCGCGGCGTTAACGCTGGTGTTGTTCCAGTGCCCTTCGGCGTTTAACTGGGAAATCAGCCACGAGACCGTTTTAAAGCCGTCCGCAAACGGCTGCTGGGCGTACAATAAAGCGTCCAACGCCAAGGCCGTACCTTTTACGTTATCCATATGCAGCCAAGGCATTTGGGTCGGCACGTCAAAGTACGCGGCTTGGGGCGTGTACGCAATGTGGTTCAAAATACCCTGCGCGATTTTTTCTTTTACCTGCGCCGTATTTCCCCCTGCCTGCGCGGCTTTTAACAAATACGCCTTAGCCGGCAAAGGCAGCGAACCTACTTTGCCATACAGGTTATTAAACGCGCTCTGTACGTTTTTGCCGTACAGCGCCAGCACATACACCGCATACGCGCGGGCCGTATCCGTTTCCAAAGACGAATAGGAATACGCCTTTTGTACTTTGTCCGAAAAAGCCCCTTCCAGCCATTTGGCGGCGGCTTCCAGCGCTTTTTCCGGCACGGTATAGCCGGCCTGTTTGGCTAAATACGCCACTTCCAGCGCGTACGCCGTTACATACGGGTCGGGCTGGGAATTTTTCCAGTACCCAAACCCACCGGAGGCGGCTTGGTAATCCGTCATCAAATCCAGGATTTCCTGCGCCTGGTTTTTTAACCCGGACATATCGCCCAATTTAAAATCTTCCACCAACTGCGCACCCGTTACGACCGGCAGAATTTTGGACATTTTCTGTTCCAAACAATCGTACGGATACGTCATCAGGTACACCATAGAGCCTTTCAGGTTCAATAACGCGGTGGACGCCAACGAAAGCGTAATGCGGTTATCGGCAGACGTATTCAAATTGCCGGGTTTATCCAATAATTCTTCCTGCGTGCCGTCCGTAGCCGCATACAGCGCGAGCGTCTGCGGTTTTTCCACCGGAGAAACCGTCAGCTCGGTTTGCACGCCGTCGGAATCTTTTTTGCCTTTTACGCTAAACGATACGCGTGCCGCGCCGTCCTGCACCGCTTCGCACGCCCAGGTTACTTCGCGCGCCGCTCCCAAAGGAACGTTGACCGTTTGGGTTTGCGGGCCCGAAAGTTTCACAGCGCCTTCCGCGCGGGCGGACACTTCCATATCGCCTTTTTTATCTTCGTAATTGTACACCACCGCCCCGCAGGAGAATTTATCCCCTTTGCGCGCAAAGCGCGGCAGGTTGGAGGTAACCATAAGCGGTTTGGAAACCTGAATAAATGTTTCCGCCGAGCCGAACTCGTCCGCGGTCATCGCCACCGCCATGATGCGGAATTTGGTCAGGTTGTCGGGCAGTTTAAATTTCACTTCCGCTCGGCCTTTTTTGTCGGTCGTTACCGCAGCATTGAAATACGGCGTAAACACAAAGTTGGAGCGCAGGTCCACGCCGCCCAGCTTCGCGTCCGACGAGCCGCCGCCTCCGCGGTTTTCGCCTTTTTCGCCAAAGTTACGCTGCCCCACTACGTACACGCGGTTGTCCATCGTAAATACGGACACAGGGCGCGAACCGTAAAACTCGCTAAACAAATCGGGCGTTTTAAAATCGCTCAGCGCCAGCACGCCTTCATCCACTACCATTACCACCACTTCGGCGGGCGTGTTTTTGGCGTTGGGCTTGGCGGTGATTTTAAGTGTTACTTCATCGCCCGGCTGGTATTTGGTTTTGTTGGGTTTGATGACCTGTTCAATTTTCTTGGAATCGGGCACTACGTTCAAATTCACGTACCCCACCTTGCCTTGCGGTTTGCCCAAATCCAGGCCCTTTTCGTTCACCGGGTCCGCCGTGCGGCCGTGCACCAGCGTTACGCTGACGTAAACATTGGGCAAGTAGGAAGGTTTCACCGGCACTTCCACATAGTCGGCACCGCCTTTGACGGTGGTTACCCACGCGTCCAAAATGCCTTCGCGCTCCACGGTAACCAAGGCAAGGGCTTTTTCGTACGGGGACTGGACCGAAACGCGCGCCGTTTTGCCGGGTTTGTATTCATTCTTATCGGCAGTAAGGACGAGCAAATCGTCGTCCGTCTTCTTCCAGTAAGCCTGGCCTTCGCCGTAGACAAATACATTAAACCCGCCGATAACTTCGCGATCTTGCTCATCGTGGGATATAAGCGTTACGTTATAGCTGCCGGATTCTGCGGGCATAAAGCTTAGCACCGCCCCTTTTTCATTCACTTTTAACGTTTGAGAAGGCAACTCCGTAATTTTCTTTTCGCTCACCCATTCCAACCGGCCCGAAAGACCGGTTTTGCGGATGCTAAACCATTGCTCTTTGCGAATTTGCGCAGTAACCGTTGCTTCCGTGCGCTTGCCCTGCGGCGTGACGGCAACGACTTCCGCCCGGACGGGTTCGCCCAGTTCCACCCGTTCGGAAAGCAGTTTGGCCCCTAAATAGAACGAAGCCGGATGCACCATTACCGATGTGCGGGCAAACAACTCCTGCCGCGCCGGGGACTGTACGCCCAACTCAGCATACACTTGCGTCGGGAACGATACGGACGGCATCCGCGCTGAGAACGAAATCGCACCCTTTGCATCTAACGCTCCAGATGAATTTAATAACAGTTTTCCGTTTTCTTTATATTCATCTTCACGCAAGAAATAAGGCGTAAAGTTATAACCGTCAAATCCCTTCGGTTCAAACCACGCCATTTCGCGGCGCAGCGTCCACTGTGCTTTGGCATCCGCCAAAGGAGAGCCGAAATTGTATTGGGCTGAAGCCGCAAAAGAAGCCTCTTGCCCCGACAAATAGTTCTCCTCTTCCGCGCGCAGGTTGACTTTAAAATCAGCCTGTTTAACGGCTTCTACTTCAAACGGATAGAACGAGGAAGATACTTCCTTCTCGTTTTTAACCGTCGGTGTAAAACGCACGCCCCAGCGGCCGGTAAAAGCATTTTTGGGAATGTCAAACTTCAAATCAAAGGTTCCCATTCCCGATGAAACAGTAACCTCCTGTTTAAACACTTCTTCACCGCGGGAATCGCCGATGGTTACCGTACCGCGAACAACATCCGGCAATTGCCAAGCGCCATTTACCATTACGCGCGAAACACCCTTAATATATACCGTTTCGCCCGGACGGTAAACACTGCGGTCGGCAAACAAAATGGAACGAACATATTCCTGCTGCGGATTATAGTCATAACTTAAATTAAAGCGCCACGGCTCCAACCCTTGGTTCCATAAGCTGCTGACCACCGCATCGCCCCCCGCGCTGGACACAAACGCATAAATTTCCGGCTGGCCCCAGGCAGAAACTTCCGTATCCAGCTTTCTCCAGCCCGGTGCCCGGGCGATACCGTTCATGTCGGTACTGCCCGTCCACAAAATTTTGTTGGTTTTGTCACGCAATTCTACCGCCAAATTCGCCAACGGCTCGCCTGTTTGCAGCGAAGTAGCCCACAGCAAAATATCTTCCGGCGAGGTTTTAAAAGTTACGCCTACATCCGTAATATTGTCGGTAGAAGAAACCCAACAGCCTTTATCTCCATATTTTTTATCAGTCAATTTCACTTGGCTAAATACAATGCTGTCTTTAGCCGTCGGGTTGAATTTGGTCAAATCTATAAACGTTTTATACGTACGGTCCTTAACATCTTTAAACGCATAGTTACCGGAAAATGTCGGATCCGTAAGCGGTTTTTGGGCGCAGTAACTAGTAGAGGCCTTATCAAAAGGGATAAAGTTCTCCTTGTTGAAACGCGCCCCACGCACCGGCAGGGACGGAGTATTCATCAAGTCAATCGGCAGGCGCGGGCTTAAATAGCTTTCCAACACGCCCAACCCGCCCGAAAAATCCACTGCCGGGCAATAGCCTGTATTAGTCACCGTAAACGTATAATCCTGCCCCAGTGCATTGCCGTAAATATCCTGCAAATTCTTATTAATCGTTACGGTTATATTTTGACCAGGCTGCACTTCCAAGAAGGAAAGCATCGTGCGAAAATACGCCGCACCTGTTTTGGCATCAATGATATCGGCCCCTAATGCATTTAATTCCTGTTCCGTCATTGACCGCTTAGCAGAGGCGGGTTCTACCACGGTAGCGGCATACAGCTCGCGCATGCGGACCGGGGAAGAAAAATCCACCGATGGAGTAAACGGCAGGCAACCTTCTTTTACCGCATTCAATACGGTTAGTTCGGGGTAAGTATAAAAGCTGGTTTCATACGCTTTTGCCATTCCCAACGAGCCGCGGGCCCCTTTTAAACCTTCTTTAAAGGTAAGCGTATAGCGGGTGCCTTTTTGCAGGGTATCTAAGGCATTTACCGCAAATATACGTTCTTTTTGATAATAAGAAAAATCTTTTTCCCACTCCAACTGGCTGATGGGACGGATAATAAGAGGAACTGTTTTTTTTACGTCAGGACGTTTAGCCTTGGATAAACCGATTTTTTCACTCAACGTCGGCTCCGGCGGCACCATATAAGAAAGTTCCGTATAATTATTGACGGTTTCCAAATCTACCGGCATATTAAAAACAACATATAGGGTAGGGTATAAGTTTATCCAACGTTCGTTATTTCCCGGACGAACCATATTTACCTGCGGGCGCGGCGTCGTAAAATTAAACGTATACGCCTTAGCCAGTTTTTGGCCCGATACCGCCGATTTAAAACCCGCTTTTAAGGTAACCGTAAAAGCCGTGGCGTCCGGCCAATCAGCAGAGGGCTCAAACACCAAGGTTTGCGTACCGCTGTAACGGCAGGAGCCTTTTACCGAAGGGGTAATGGAAAGAGGGCAATCCTGCGAAGCAAATTCGCTTTCTTCCCCCAACGCCACTACGGGCTGGTTGAAGGTGACATTCACGGCCTGGCGCCCGGTATAGGTCAACTGACCTTTAGGCGTAGCGGATAACACTTTGAGTGCGGGCGCAGCAAAGGATGCTCCGGCAGACATACAAAATAAAATTGCCAGAGCACAAACGCGCTTTATAAAACAGTTGGATATCATAACTTTTCCTCCCTGCAAGATTATATCATTGTAGCATTATTTATGCATGATCAAATATCCAATCTAACAAAGGAAGCAGAACTAATCTATTTTTTGTAAATTTTGTTTAAGCATTCTACATTTAAATATGCTATTCTTTATTAGAAGTATAAAAATAACACACAAGGAGTTCGCCATAGTATGAAAAGAAATATTGCTTTGGTCTTTGGCGCGCTTTTGATGGTTGCCTCGGCTCAGGCCGCCGTAACCGTAGAAGCTAACGGCAAAGTAACCAATTACAACAGCGGCAGTGTTGTATCCGCCACAGGCAATATGGATACCACTGTTACGTACAATGGGGTTAAAATTTTTATTCCCAAAGGCGTAAAAGTAACCGTTAAACAAGCCGCCAACGGCGATGTAACGGTGGAAGGCAGCAATTTCGCCGGCGTTAAAATCAACAACGCCACCGTCAATGCTACCGGAAACGCTTCGTTCTCCGTCAACCCCAGCACGCAAGTCATCACTGTTAATCAGGGTTATATCACGGTAACCGATCCGAACGGAAAAACCGCCGGAGTCGCCAAAGGAGCCTCTGTATATGCTCAAAATGTATTGCAAGGGTCTGAAGCGACCGTTAGCTCCGAAGTTCCTGCTTTCGTAGCCGCCACGGCTGTAAGCAGCACGGTTTCCGAACAAGCCGCGCAGAACGTAGCTGAAACGCTCAGCCCGTCGGCTCCGCGCTAAGTTTTAGGAGAGAACACACGATATGAAAAAGATCGCAATCGTATTTTTAACTGTGCTCATGGCGTGGCCTGCTGCCGCCCAGACGCCGCTTAAATTTATGGTGTCTGAAGACGTCAGCTACGATGACAACATCTATCTGACCGACGAAAACACCAAAGATTCATTTATCAGCTCTACCCAGGTGGGCGCCAACTACAAAGCCAATGTGCCCGGTTCCGGCTTGGAACTTTCGGCCACCGGCTTGGTAGGCTACAACGCCTATACCGAAGACAGCTCCAAAAATAACTTCTGGAATGCCTTCGCCAATGTGGACTTGAAAAACGATATGTTCAACATCGGGGACAACTTCCTGTATACCTCCGATCCGGCCAACAGCGAACTCACGGAACGTGCCGAACGCATGAACAACACGGGGTATATCAGCTTCAAAACCTCTACGGAAAAAATGTTTGGCTTCGGCTTGTTTGCGGATGATTCTTTCGACCGCTATTTCCAAGCGGAATACGGCGATGCGTTGAACCGCAACCGCGTCAATTTGGGTGCTAAACTGTTCTACAATGTTTCCCCCAAAACCAGCTTCTTTGCCGAATATATGTATTCCGACATTGCGTATGAAACCAACAAAGCCAACAACTCTATTGGCAGCACCGTTGGTTTGGGTGTGGAAGGCGACATCGCCGCGAAAGTGAACGGTATTGCCAAAGTAACCTATGCCATGCGCGACTACGACAATGACGTAGACGGCGTCAACAACTACAATGACCTCTTTGGTTATTATGTAGCCTTGGAATGGCAGCCGACCGACCGCAACACTATCCGCTTGTCCGGTGAACGCAGCATGCAGGAATCTATGTATGGTTCCAACCGCTTCTTCGCCGATACGCTGGTGTCGCTGTACGGCTCCCAGAAAATCTTTGACAAATGGACCGCTTCGTTGACCTTGGGTTGGGAAAATATGGCGTATGACCGCTATGTGGGCAACACCAAGAGAAACGACGACCTGTACACCATCCGCCCCGCGCTGGATTATCAGTTCAAAGATTGGCTGTCTGCCGGTGTGTGGTATCAGTTCCGCACCCGCCAGTCCAACACGAACCCCTTTGACTATAACCGCAACCAAGCGGGTATCTACGCCAAAGCGTTGTTCTAATCAAAATTGCCTGATTAACCCCGCCTTCGGGCGGGGTTTTTTATGTCCTGCTGAACTATGCGCCCCGAGTGCCAGGCGCAAACACCCACTGGCAGCCAAAAGCCACCGGCGGGAAAAACTCTTATTCCGCGGGCAACGCCCATACAAAAAGCCCCGCGCGGCCGTTCCACTGCTATCGGGCAGATTTCTGGGCTCCCTGGAGACATTTCCTCAACAGCCCGTGCGGACCTGCTGGCACGGAAGATCCCATTAACACACATCTACCCGCCATAAAAAGGCATAAAAAAGCCCCCCGAAGGCGGCTTTTATTTCCAAATCAAACGAGTAAGGTTAATACTGCAATATCCATACGCCGTAAGCGGGGATTTGCGTCGTTTTTGCTACGCCGAACATCGGCGCATATTTCTTTTTAAGAAGTTTCTCCGGCACCGGCTGGGCGGAGTCCGTCGGGTTTAACACAAGCGTATATTTATCCCCGGCATATTTCCACGTTTTAAGTTCCAACGCGCCGGCTTTAGCCGCCGATACGGGGTTTTTGACCACTTTTCCCCCCTCCAGCACCGGGCGGAAAGAAGAAATTTCCTGCGTAACAGGCACGATACGCGCCCAGTATTCCGGCTGGGCGGACGGAAGCGGGTTGCCGTTGGTCGTAAAAATAAAATAAAAAAGCCCCGTTGCTCCGTTCATAATCGAGTCATACGACATAAACCGCAGTTCTTCCTGCGTAGGGAACCGCCCAATGCGGTCATTATCCGGGCGATATTGTTTGTATTCTTTCCAATCAAACAATTGTACCACCGCCCACAACGGTTTATCCGGGCGGTCCGTTTTTTGGATTTCCGCCCGTGCCAGGGCTACTTGGTCCCCCAGCGACGTAAGCGGCAAGTGCGGTACGGGGTACCAATCCACCATAAATACATCGGATAAATCGTAAAACGGCACCGCCGTTTTACCCTGCCCGACGACTATCGCCGTCGGATGATTAGGGAAGGCCTCTTTGGAACGCGTATGGCTCTTGGCTACACGCTCGCGGCTCCAGCGCGCCACATCCGGCTCATCCACCAGGTACCACGCCAGCACCGGCCAGTTCTGCGCTTCTTGGACAAATTTATTTTCATCCAACATTTTCCACGGATAAAAAAGCGTCTTCATCCCTTCTTTCTGCGCGGCTTCGGCCAGCTGGTTTAACAGCTCCGGCTCGCGGCGGTACGTTTGAAAACAGCTAAACCCCGCCTTTTTTAGCGTCGGCACGTCTTGCGGGTCATTTACCCCGTACATACAAACTGGAAATTCTCCCGCGTACGCCACGGATGAACAAGCCCATAAAAGTGTTAAAAAAGCTGTTTTAGCCCACATATGAATCCTTAATAAACGCGCGGATGCCCGTTTTAATCATAATTTCTATATCCAGCCACAACGAGCGGTTTTTGATGTACCACACATCGTAGGAAAACCGCGTAAACGCCGCATCAAACGCATTATTTTCTATTTTGTCCGGCTGGTCGTTACGGAAATTAAAATACGTCGGCGGCGCTTTAAAATTCAGCTGCGCCCAGCCTGTAATGCCTGGCTTTACAATCGTACGTAAATTGTGGTTGGGAATATATTTTTTTAAAAATTCGTATTCGTTACTCCAAATCGGCCGCGGCCCCACAAACGAAATTTCCCCCTTTAGCACATTGATAATTTGTGGAATTTCGTCCAGGCGAAACCGACGCAAAATTTTCCCACTGCGGGTAATATCCGCTTCCGTACCGCCCGGTTTAATAGTACGAAATTTATAGATGTAGATAGGTTTTTCTAAAAATCCGACCCTTTTTTGCACAAAAAAGGGCGGATATTTATCTATTAAACGGATGCAAAGGAAAATAAACAAACCTAAAGGAGCCAAAACAGGAAGCATTACACACGACAAAACAAGATCCATTGTTCTTTTGAGCATCGCATAGCTGGCACTGCCCCGGCGATTCCCCACCCCCAACAACAGCCAAACACCATTAGAAATACTCTCACGCGATACGCGGCGGAAAATCCGTTCAAACGCGTTAAAGTCCGAATCTACACACGCACCTTTACCAATAAAATCACGCGAAATCCGTTCCCAAGCAGACGAACTTGCATCCAACAACCGACTGCTGACAATCACTTGATCTAAATTGCGCAAAGAATAATTTTTATCCGCCAGCGGCTCTGGGTCATGCGCGCGCAACTTAAACCCGGAAGAATGAGTGACTTCCTGTAAAATTTCAGTCATCGTTGAACTTTCCCCAAATAGCAGCAGGTTGGTTTTGGCAAAGTCCAATTTAAAATAGGTTTTGCGCTGCCAATAGATGTAACAGAAAAACAAGAAAAGCACTGCTACCAGTATGGTTTTGGGCGTAGCTATTGCGTAAATAGGCGTAATAAAATAAATTACCGCCGCCGACGATAATACGCTCAATACAAACGCCACCGCCAGCATTTTATAGTGTACGGCCCGTTTGCGCAGCGATTGGACATCATAAAAAGAAAAAATCCACAGAAAAAATACACACAATACAAAAATCGGCAGGAATACTTCTATGTTGTGTAAATAATGGGATACCTCTATACGCCCCGTCCGCAACACAATTACGGCAAACAAAATAGCGAAAAAGGCCAACAAATCAACCAATACAAACCACGCCTTTGACTTCATTTAGACCTCATTTTTTCGCGCCACATTTCTTGCAACCCTTCTTTAAGCGAAATGCGCGGCACAAACCCCAATGCTTGTATTTTAGAAATATCCGCAGACGATAATTTAACATCACCCGGACGCTTGGGCCGGAATACGCGCCCCAGCTTGCGCCCGGAAATCTCTTCAATTAGATCCGCCAGCTCCAAAAGCGAAGTCGTCTTCCCGCTGGCTACATTGTATGTTTCCCCCGGTTGCGCCTTTAAAGCCGCCAACAGGTTGGCCTGCACTACATCGCGCACGTTTACAAAATCGCGGCTTTGCTGCCCATCCCAGTCAATTCCCAGCGGATGATTCTGCTCGGCTAACTGCATGAATTTGGCAATCACCGCCGCATAGGCGGAATTAGGGTTCTGCCCCGTGCCAAACACATTAAAATAACGCAAAACAACCGTTTCCAATTTATAATTTGCCGTGTAAAGGTTACACAGACGTGCCCCCGCTTGTTTGGACCATGCATAGGGGGATTGGCAATCTTCCGGCGTATCTTCCCGGTAAGGCAAATCAGGTCGGTTGCCGTATACCGCACTCGAAGAAGCAAACACCAACCGACGAACGCCTTGCCGGCGGGCCGCTTCCAGCACATTGCCCGTCCCGCGGACGTTGATTTCCTCGGTGAGCAACGGTTTGTCCACCGACTCCGCCACCGACACCAACGCCGCGTGGTGCAGCACATAATCCGCCCCGGCAAACGCCTGTTGTACGGCGCGCCAATCGCGGATATCCCCTTCAATAATGTCTATTTTGTCTACAATGTCAGACAAATTGGAGCGAAAACCGCCCGAAAAATTATCAAACACCCGCACACGCTGACCGCTGCGAACCAGTTCTTTAGCTAAATGAGAGCCTATAAACCCGGCTCCGCCGGTAATTACCCAGGTAAATTGTTCTGTTGTCATATTTAGAAAATGATGGAATAATGTAAATAAATTATTAATTGTTATTATACCGTTTTGGGAGCCTTCCAACAAGGAAAATTTTTTAAATCTTTCATTGGATAAAAAAGGCGAAAATAGTATAATTTAAAAAGATTAATATTAGGGTATGAACCAAGAATTTCCGCCTTTTTCCGTATTGATGTCCGTATACGCCAAGGATAACCCCGTGTGGGTGGCCCAGGCGTTGGACAGCGTTTTGGCTAACACCGTACGCCCGGCAGAAGTAGCGGTGGCGGTGGACGGCCCCGTGCCGGAAGAATTGCATAAGGTGTTGGAGGAATACGCTAAAAAGCACCCCTCAATCAAACTGATTCCCTTAGAAAAAAATAGCGGACTAGGAATGGCCTTGCAAAAAGGATTGGAACAATGTTCATATGAATTAGTAGCGCGTATGGACGCGGATGACATATCTTTGCCGAACCGCTTTGAAAAACAGCTTACCCGCTTTATCCAGGAGCCGGATTTAGCCATTTTAGGCGGCACTATTGAAGAAATAGACGCGGAAAGCTTGCAGCCGGTTGCCATACGGCGTGTGCCGGGCACGGACGCGGAATGTAAAAAATTCCTAAAAATGCGATGCCCCTTTAACCATATGACAGTTATGTTCAAAAAAAGCCTTATTTTGCAGGCTGGCAGCTATCAACCCTTTCACTTACTGGAAGATTACTATTTGTGGGCGCGCTGTGCGGCCAAAGGATATATTTTTGGTAATTTAGCAGATATTATATTGCGGGCCCGCGTAAACGCGGCAATGTACGGCCGGCGCGGCGGCTGGAAGTATTTTAAGAGCAACGTCTCCCTGTCAGGGAAACTACGTCAGCTGGGAATAATTGACTGGGGAACTTATGTTTTTAATATATGCGTACGCTTTTGCGTACAGGTATTGATGCCCAATTCTATAAGAAAAATGTTGTATAAGAAAGCGTTAAGATAACTATGACTAAAAAGCCCATACGAATCTTACAAATAGTTATGGATATCGGCCGAGGAAGCGGCGTGGCCAATGTTATTCTCAATTGGCATCGACACATTGACCGCACAAAAATACAATTTGACTATTTAGTTTGTTTTCACCGCTCCAAAGATGACAGTTTTGAAGAAGAAATACACGCATTGGGAGGCCATATATATTATGTAACCTATAAAGGGCTTTTTCACCCCATCCTATTTTTCCAATCTATTGCTGCTTTCTTTAAACGTCATTCCTATCGAATCATTCATTCGCATGTAACCGCTCTAGGAGCTTTCTACTATCCAATTGCCAAATTCTACGGCTCGGAAACTATAATTCAACATGCTCATCTAACCACATGGAGTGATAAAAAATTAAGTGCCTTGCGCAATTGTTTGCTCTTGCATGCGGTATGGACTCTCATTGATTATAAATTAGCCTGTTCCAATCAGGCGGGAAAAGCGTATTATGGTCAAAATTATAAGGTAATTAATAATGGCATTGATTTAGAGCGATTCCATTTCAATCTACAAACCAGGGAACGAAAACGTGCAGATCTCCATTTACAAAACAAATTTATCGTCGGACATATCGGTCGATTTGAAGCACAAAAAAATCATTTTTTTTTGATAGATATCTTTGAAAAAATCTACCGACAACGTCAAGATGCCATCCTTCTATTAGTAGGAGAAGGAATTCGCCTAAGCGCCGTGCAGGAATATGTTCGCCAAAAAAACCTAGGAAATGTTGTATTGTTTTTAGGATTAAGGAACGATATTCCAGAACTGCTTCAGGCTATGGATATATTTTTGCTACCTTCGTTATTTGAAGGACTGCCCGTAGTAGGCGTTGAAGCTCAAGCAGCCGGGCTTCCTTGTTTGTGTTCAGATGGTATCACCGAAGAAATATTATTAGGCTGTGCCCAAAGGATAAGTTTAAAAGAATCGCCAGCCACATGGGCAGAAAAAGCGTTGCAATTCACTAATCCTTCCCGCAAACCAGCAGGAAAACTAATGTCTTTTGATATACGAAAAACTACACGGAATTTAGAAACTTTTTATGAGGAAGTAGATAAATAAATATGCAATACCTTTGGCAATTCTTTTTGTTGCTCGGACTAATGTTTATTCAAGGAATATTTTTCCCATTAAAAACAAAAAAAGGAAAAAATATTTTTTTGTTCCTTGTATTTGCCGAGCTCTCATTTATTGCAGGGTTTCGAGCTTGGAATATAGGGAATGATACAATCAACTATATTTATACTTTTATTCTATCTATAAATTTTCCAGAACTGATTAAATCCCATATGGAAAAAGGCTATCTTTTGTACAATCAATCAATAGCTTTTTTTACCCATTCTCCACAAGTATTTTTACTCATTAGCGCTATTATAATCATTGGTTCTATTTGCTTTTTTATCCGGAAATACAGTTCGGGCATACTATTATCCATCCTTCTTTTTGTCATTCTTTACTTTGGTGATACTATGAATATTATGCGCCAGTATTTGGCGTTATCAGTTGTATTGCTAGCACTCCCTTTTGTCATCAAACGGCAGTTTCTTCCTTTTTGTTTATGTTGCGTTATTGCCTCGTCTTTCCATATCTCCGCCTTATTGGCTATCAGCTTATACTTTCTATACTGTATCCCTTTCAAAATTCAGTATTTACTAGGGGTTATTTTTATTACTATTTTGACACTTCTCTTCTTAACTCCAATTATTGAACAAATTATTGCATTAACAGGCCGCTACAATGACTATCAAGGAACTATTCTATTGGGGGAAGATACTAAAATAGCCTCCATAGTCAAAACACTTATACAGGGAGCAATTACTTGTTTTTGTATTTTTTCATATAAGTACTGTAAAAATTCTTCTATAAGGACTATTCTTCCCATTTCATTTTTATTATGGTGCAGCGTAGCAGCTGTTTGTATACAGTTTATTTCTATTCGCGGGACTGTATTAGAAAGATTGGTAATATATTTTTCCATTTTTAATCTGCTATCGATACCTTTATTTGTGGGTACATATTCAAAACCTTTCAGAATCCTTATAGGTAGCGGATTAATATTCTGTTTCGTCCTTTATGCATGCGTTATTTTTATATATCGACCGGATTGGAATCACATTTTGCCCTTTTCTTTTTGTTTTTAGGAGTTTGCATTTTAAGCCAAAACAAAAATACATGTTTATGAAACATGCTAAGACTTTACCATTAATTTCTGTCATTGTCCCCGTATACAATACATCCGTTTATTTAAACAGATGTATCAAAAGCATATTGAATCAAACTTATCAAAACCTAGAAATTATCTTAGTTGATGATGGATCTACAGATGAAAGCCCTTCCATTTGTGATACCTATGCACAAGAACATAGCAACATTAAAGTAATTCACCAAAAAAACCAAGGGATCTCCCTAGCCCGTAATAGGGGGATAGAGATAGCACAAGGAGATTTTGTAGGATTTGTAGATAGTGATGATTATTGTGCACCTGATATGTACGCTATATTAGTCAGATTAATCAATCGTTATCAGGCGCAAATAGCTGTTGCAAATTATTATATTTGCACAAATGGAAAAATACAAAAAAACAATATAGAGAATACCGAAAAATTTCTAACGGGAGAAAAAGCAATCATATCATGCGTTGAAGGATTTGGATCTTTTGTGTGGAATAAGATCTTCGCAAGAGATTTATTCAAAAATATAAAATTCCCGGCTAACGCACTCTATGAGGACTTATTTACTTGTTATCAATTGTATGATCAAGCTGTGGGGGTGGCCACCACAAAAACTCCAGTTTATTTTTACAACAAACAAAACTGTCACAGTATAACACAAACTGAATTTTCAATAAAAAAATTAGATTATTTCAAAGCATCTTCAGCTTTGTTAGCATACTGTAAAAAACACGGTTTCAATGAAGCATTTGCTATAATTTATCAAGAAAGAATATGGCATATTGTAGGTTTTTTTAGACAAATGGCTCGTGCCAATTTTTTTAACGATGCAATTATAACACCGCTGTTGCTTGAATTACAAAGCCACATTAGAATGCATCTGAAAGGGCCACATAAAACAACTAATAAAATATTTGCCTTATGTTGCTGTATAAACTACAAACTAACATTTTGCTCGTATAGATTTCTTTCGCAACTTATAGATAAGTGAGAGTGAAAATTTCATACTATTCCCCTATTCCAAACAAAAAACATAGGAAAGTTTTATGGATAATAGAAAGAACGAGCAAGTAAAAATATTGCATATTCTAGAGACATTAGACTGCGGAGGTATAGAAACATTATTGCTCAATTTATACAGGCAAACCAATAGAGGAAAAATACAATTTGATTTTTTAACACTTCAAAACAAAACAGATTTTTTTTATGAAAAAGAAATACAAAAATTAGGAGGCCGAGTATTTAGATACAAACAAGTTCCTACCCTTTTTCTAAAACATGTATTTAATATTCTATTTACCATTAAGAAATATGGGCCATACGATGCTGTTCATGTTCATTATACGAACTTTAATGGCTTTGCTTTATTTTTAGCGCGTTTATGTGGGGTAAAAATACTTCTTTCGCATGTACATCTATTTTATGTGGAACCTTCTAGCAAACTAAAAAAGCTGTATCATTGCTTTTTTGATTATTTGCTTGGATTTAAAAACATTATTAGGCTTGCTTGCTCTCAAAAAGCGGGGCTATCCGTATACAAAGAACACCCATTTACGGTAATATGCAATGGCGTTGTTTTGTCAAATTTTTCCTATAACGAAACCGTGCGTAATAGAGTGCGAAATCAGTTACATATCACCAATGAATTTGTAATTGTACATAGCGGCCGTATGGAACAGGAAAAGAATCATTTGTTTATTTTAGACATATTTAAGGAATTATTACAACTAAATCCTCACTCTGTGTTAATATTCATGGGAAATGGCTCTTTATGGGAAACTATTAACCGCAAAATTCATGATTTAAATATTCAAAAACATATAAAACTATTGGGATTTGTCAATAATACTAACGAGATCTTACAGGCAGCAGACGCTTTTCTTTTTCCTTCTTCATGGGAAGCTTTGGGCCTAGCTTTGATAGAAGCACAAGCCGCAGGTCTACCCTGTTTAGCTGCTGACAATATACCACGAGAAGCCTTTATTATTAATACAACTGCCCTCTCTTTAACTGCATCAGCTAAACAATGGGCTCAGGTTTTATACTCTTTTAAGGAATTCCATAGAAAAGATGTATCATCTATAATTAGGGACGCTGGCTTTGATTTAGCTAATTCTGCTAATCTATTGCAAAATATTTATTTAAATGCTTTGCCATGTTCCAAATAGCTACATTTTATATGCTAAATTACAGAGCCTAATTGTTATCTTTTTCATTTATCCATTTGCTATAAAAAACTATACATTAAAGAGGAAAATGTATGAAAAAAATAATATTTTTCTTTCATGGGGGCAGCAAAAACCATGGCTGTGAGGCCATTGCTAGAAGTTCAATCAAGATTTTGCACACTTTTGCCACCTGCGAGCTGTTTACTTTTTCTATATCCGAAGACACCTATTTTAAATTGGACAAAATCTGCCCCATTATCCAATTAGGACCAGAAGATAAACATGCAAAAGGTCTGATAAAATCGCTCCTCAAAAAAATTTTACCTTTGTCTATCATTAGACGGATCCAAGCCCTTCGCTCAAGAAAAAGAAAAACTGTCAATTATGAAGATAAATATAATACAATTCGTCAAGAAAAGCCTCAACTTGCCTTATCCATAGGAGGGGATAATTATTGCTACGATGATTTTTCGGAATTAGCAGCTTCTAATGCCTTTCTTCAGCAAGAGGGCATCAAAACCATCCTTTGGGGCTGTTCTATTGAACCAAAAGATATTAAGAATGACAAGACATTACGTGAAGATTTAAACCGCTATTCCCTCATTACAGCCAGGGAATCACTAACCTATAATGCCTTAATTCAAAACGGCATTAACAAAAACACCCACCTATTTCCCGACCCGGCTTTTGTTATGGATAAAGTTCTGCCAACCGATTTACCAAGCAATTTTCTTCCCGGTAACACCGTAGGCCTGAATTTAAGCCCTCTGGTACAACGGTTAGAACAAGGCGGCAACATTGCATTTAAAAATTTTGAAACACTAGTGCGCTACATTCTACAAAATACACAAATGAACATTGCTCTTATCCCGCATGTTATTTGGGAAAATAACAACGATTTAGAGCCGCTAACCCATCTGTATAATGAATTTAAAGACACCGGGCGGGTGTGCCTAATAAACAAACTCTATAATGCGATGGAGCTAAAAGGAATCATATCCCAATGCCGCTTTATGGTGGCGGCGCGCACCCATGCTTCTATTGCCGCCTATTCTACACAAGTGCCTACCTTAGTGATTGGCTATTCTGTTAAAGCCAAAGGCATTGCACGCGATATTTTTGGCACAGAAGAAGGATATGTTGTTCCTGTGCAAGGCCTGCAACATAAAGACGATCTTACCAATGCATTTATCAATTTAATGCAGAAGGAGGATCAAATTCGAACCCATTACAAAGAGTTTATGCCCGGTTACATTGCCAAAACCTATCAAGCAGGGGAAGAAGTAAAAAAGTTATTATAATAGTATGAATCAACGCAAAGCGGGAGCCATTCTTTCTTATTTATCTCTTGGAATCAATAGCATCGTGGGAATTATTTATATTCCCATGCTTTTGTGGTTTCTAACAAAAGAAGAATTCGGCCTCTATCAGCTGGTCGGAGCCGCGATTGGCTATTTATCCACTATGGATTTTGGAATGGCCAATACAACCACACGCTACTATTCCCGATACTTGGCCCAAAATGACAAATCTGCACAAGAAAATTTATTGGCAACCTGTGCTATTCTGTACGGGGTCTTAGCCGCTTTGGTTTTTATAGTAGGTATTATCTTGCTGTTTTTCTTCCTGCCATTATATACTCGCACCTTGTCTGCCCAGGAAATAACAACAGCTAAATATCTCTTTTTTATTTTATTATTCAATTTAGCCATTAGTTTCCCATCCAATATTTTTACGGCCATTGTCAATTCGCACGAAAAGTTTATTTTTACCAAAACGCTTTCCCTTATTAACATCATTCTTCAGCCATTAGTTATTCTCTTGTTGTTATCTCGTTTTCCCAATGTATTAACCGTGGCAATCGGACATACCATATGCAGCCTACTTGTTATTGCTTTAACATCTTGGTTCTCTTTTACAAAATTAAAAGTAAAATTTAAACTGCATCAATGGAATGGGAATTTTGTCAAAGAACTATTATCTTATTCTTTTTTTATTTTTCTTGTGATGGTTGTAGAAATCATTTATCTTAAAACAGGACAACTCATTTTAGGAGCACTCATTGGTACAGCGGCCGTAGCTATTTATTCCGTATCAGTACAAATTTTAATGATGTATAGAAATTTTTCCGGTGCGATTTTTAATGTTTTTCTACCCAAACTGTCAGCAATTGCCTCCCAAACAGAAGATATGACGGAAATGAACAAAATTTTTATTAAAATTTCTCGTCTGCAATTTATATTTTTAGGGCTTATTTTTATAGGATTTATTTTATATGGAAAACCCTTTCTTTCCCTTTGGATTGGAACGGACTTTCTTCCTTCATATTCCTGTACTCTTGTCCTGATGGCAGGATATTTGTTCGTATCCAGCCAAAATATTGCTGTTTTAATTCTTCAGGCAAAAAACAAATATGCCCCCTATGCCTATATATATACCATTACGGGAATTTTCAATCTTTTAATCTCTATTCCCTTATGTAAAATGTGGGGTGTATTAGGATGTGCAATCGCTACGACCTGTTGTTTATTATTAGGGCAGTTATTCGCTGCTGATATATATTATGCAAAAACGGGTATTGATGTCAAAGAATACTTCAACAATATAGGGCGTATACTTCCATTTTTGTTCTTTTCATTAGCTGTTGGACTCCTCCTAAAACTTCTTTATCCTGCAAAAACAAATACAGTTCTTTTATGTCATATTGTTCTTTTCTGTTTGAGTTTTGTTTTTATATGTTGGAAATTTATATTTAATAAATATGAAAGAGATTTGATCGCAGCTCCCGTTCAAAATTTTTTACAAAAAGGAATAAAATATGTTAAACGATAAACCGCTCGTAAGCATTCTTACCATTTGTTATAACGGAACGCCCTGGCTCAAGCCGCATTTGGAATCCGTCTTAGCGCAAACATACGAACCCATAGAGTATATTTTAGTTAACAATGGGTCTACCGACTCTATGGATGAAATGATTGCCTCTTACAGGCAAAAACTTGAATCCAAGCTGGCTAAGTTTATTTATATACATGTGGACAAAAATGAGGGTGTGACCGGTGGAATGGATGTCGGGTTAAAATATATTAGCGGTAAATATTTTACTTGGCCTAACGCCGATGATATTTTATATCCGGACTCCATTAAAAAGAGAGTAGCTTTTATGGAACAAAATCCAGCTTACGGCTTATGTTATGCGGAAGTAGACCAAGTATATGAAGATGATTTAAATACAATTGTGGGTTTATTAAAAAGAACTCCACCGACCGGCCCCGATACGCTTTTTCAGGATTTAATTTTAGAAAAAAACGTCTTTTTTACCTCGATAGGAACTTTTGCCCGCACAGAATGTTTTGACAAAGTTAACCCTACGCGTTTTATGCCACATAATGAAGCGGGAGAAAATTACCAAATGTTGCTTCCGCTGTCTTATGCTTATCCCTGCGGATATTTAAATGACAAGTCCGGGAAATATGTTATTCGCCGACATTCTGCCAGCCACGGAATTGACGAAATAAATTTTTACAGAAGAGTAAAAGATCTGCTACAAAAAACCTTAAACCGAATGGATATCCCTCAACAGGAAAAATTATTCTGGCAGGGAGTGGTTAAGCGCAAGTATTGCAAGCAAAAACTAAAAGTCTATGTAAAAAAATGTTTAAAATTTTTCCATATTAATTATAATTTAATAAAAAAATTATATTCTAAATAAACTAAAAATGCTGCAAATACTAAATAAATCCCAATGCTGCGGATGTAACGCGTGTGTGAACATCTGTCCCAAAGGCTGCATCACGATGCAATCCGATGAGGAAGGTTTTTGGTACCCAAAAGCGGATCAAACCTTATGCGTCAACTGTGGTTTATGCGAAAAAGTCTGCCCAGTTTTACATCCCCCCGCCGCATATGAAAAATCTGCTGCTTATGCGGCGAAGCATCAATCCCGGGAAGTACGCCTTAACAGTTCATCTGGCGGGGTTTTTAGCGCCCTAGCAGCAGCTATATTAGAAACAAAAGGGGTCGTGTTTGGCGCGGGATTTGATAAAGATTGGAACGTCTGCCACCAATCCGCCGAAACGCTAGAAGATTTGGATAAACTCCGCCGATCCAAATACGTACAAAGCGATATTGGAAAGACTTTCCAACAGGCCAAACAGTTCTTAGACAAAGGCCGCCAGGTGCTCTTTACCGGCACCCCATGTCAAATAGTCGGACTGAAAAATTATTTAGGAAAAGACTACGAAAATTTATTAACGGTGGATATCATTTGCCATGCGGTACCATCCCCTGCCGTATGGAAACAATTTTTGACAGAAAATTTCAAACGTACTCATATTCAAGATATTAATTTTAGGGATAAATTTTTCAGCTGGTATAATTTTCATTTAGGATTTACCACCAACAAAGGTCACCGCATTCACGGGGATAAGAAACCGTGGACAGAACTAGTATTTTTTTCTCCGCTGTTTGCCCGCTTAACACCTTTTGTACATTACAATATCTTTTTAAAAGCCTTTTTGAAAGAGCTCATCAACCGGCCATCCTGCCACAGTTGTCACTTTAAAAAAGGGAAGCATTGGTCAGATTTTACATTGGGTGATTTGTGGGGCAAATGGCCCGCCCATATAGAATCAAAACAAGACAAAAAATGGGGTATATCTGTTTTAATTATTTCTTCAGACAAAGGAGCTTCTTTCTTACAAAAGATTAATTCCATACACTATGTACCCATATCAATGGAAAAAGTAACCAGCTTTAATTCTCCCTTGCTATTCAGCACCAAACCACACCCCAAGCGGGCGGAATTTTTTGCACGATACCAAACGGAACCGCTTAATAAGCTGGTGCCCGCTTTACTTGGGGAAAAGCCTTTTCCCATTCGGATAATGCAAATGCTATGGCGCAAAATAGCCCGTAAATTACACTTGCGTTAGTGTTTTCTATCGGGCACCAGTGCCTTTCTGTCCATTAAAAACCCGGAGCATTCACTCCGGGATTTTTATTCCTTCAAATAAACAACGTCTATTATTTCTTATCTTCGCTGTAATAGCTGTAGCTCTTGTAATAGCCGTATTTGCCGTAGGAAAGGCCCTCAGGCTTGTAATGGCCTATCACCGCCCCCAACACCTTAATACCGGCCTTTTGCAGCTTATCAAGCGCAATTTTGGCTAGTTTGGCGTTGGTTTTGCCGTATTTAATCACAAACACGGAACGCGGGATGTATTTTCCCCACAACAGCGTGTCGGAAACCGGCAGAATGGCGGGGCAGTCAATGACCACCTGGTCGTAATTCTTGGTAGCCCACGCAATAAAATCAGCCAATTTGGGCGTATTTAACAGTTCAGCCGGATTCGGCGGACGCTGTCCGGCCGTCATCACAAACAGGTTCGGCACGTCTTTTACCGACTGTACATTATAAGCATAATCGGCTTTTTGCGGGTCCGCATCCCAAATGTTGCTTAAACCCTTTTCAGTAGACAGACGGAACACTTTATGCACGCGGGCGCGGCGCAAATCGCCGTCCACCAGCAGTACTTTTTTGCCGGCTTGCGCCATCGCCACCAGCAAGTTGGAGGACAAGTGGCTCTTGCCTTCCCCCTGCAAGGAGCTGGAAATCAAAATCGGCGCGTTGTGATTGTCCGACAGCGCAAAATCCAGCATCGTACGCACATTGCGAACATTTTCAGCCATTAAGAAGTTGCCTTCTTTAAGCATTGTGGCGTATTCGGCTTCTTTCTTTTTGCCTTTCTTTTCGTACGGAACAAACCCCAAGAACGGCAGGCCAAGTTTTTCTTCCAAATCTTCGGAAGACTTTACGCTCTGGTCCAAAAATTCCAATACAAACACGATCATCAGCCCCAATAATCCGCCGGCTAACAACCCAATCGCCAGGTTAAGCAATTTGCGCGGACGGACGGGTTTTTCGGGCGTTACGGCAGGATCCACCACGCGGATATTGTTGCCGGAAAACTGCCCCGAGAGTTCAATTTTAATACTCTGCACCAAACGACGGGTTTCGGTATTAATCTGCTGGTTGATGGCTTCCAGCTGGTTGTGCACCGACATTAATTCCGGGTGCTTTGAGGTATATTTGGCCGAAAGCTGCGCTTCCTGCCCCGCCAACTGGGCGGCCTGCTGTTTAAGGGTTTTGATAAAATCGCTGTTGACCACCTGCGGCATAGAGTTTAGCAGTTCCTGTTCTTCCGGACTGCGTTCGGTATTTTCCAACGCGGCGATAACATCCTGCCCCATAAAAATACGGTTGCTGATATTTTCAGCCACAAATGTATTAGCCAGTTTGTTGGCAATTTCCGCCGACAGCTTCGGGTCGTAAGTCGTAGCGGACACATTGACCAAGCGGCTGCGCGTAATGGGCTCTACAGACAGGGCTTTTTCCAATTTTTTCAAGCCGGACGGGTTAGCGAATTGTTCGTATTGGCCCAGGTCCATATTGTGGTAGACTTTTTCCAACAGCGAGCGGCTGGTGAGCAGCTGGTATTGGGTGCGGTAGTAATCTTCTTCGCTGGTAAAGGAACCGTAGGGCGTAGCGTCTATTTTTCCGGCGTCCTCTTGGTTGATCATCATCAGCACCGTGGCTTTGTAGGCCGGGCGCATAAAGATATTCACCAGCACCGCCGCCACCAACCCGACGGCCACCATTCCCACAATCAGCCAAAAGCGTTTGAAGATGATATTTAGATAATAGCTGAAATCCAATTCTTCGTTTGTTACGTTATTGATATTTTCCATAATTTTCCCTTAGAACATACTCTGCGGCACGAATACCACGTCGCCGGGCATCAGCGGGATATCCATCGCTTTGTTGCCCTGTTTGGTGATTTGGGTTACGTCCACGTCAATTGTTTTTTGGCGTCCGCCGTCCATACGCAAAACGCGCACCTTGGAAGTGGCGGCCACGTCGGTAAACCCGCCCACGGAAGTAATGGCTTCCAGCACGGTCAGTTCTTTCTCAGGCGGGATTTGGATAGCCGCCGGCTTGGACACCTGCCCCAGCACATAAACCGTTTTGTTGCCGTATTCTTTGATTAAAATAGATACTTGGGGATTTTTCAAATAAGTTTTCAGCGCATTTGCCAGCTGTTCTTCGGCTTCCGCCACCGTATAGCCGGCTACAGGCACGTTGCCCACGAGCGGGAACGTCACGCTCCCCCCGCCACTTACGCGCAGGGTGCGTTGCATATCGTCTTCCATAAACACTTGGATTTCCAATAAATCGCCGGGCTGCAAATGGTAAGCGTTGGGGGCGCGCACCTGTGCCAAGCTTTGTACCACTTCCTGCGATACGGAAGCATCGGGCCCGTTCTGCACCCGGGCGGGCGCACTGGAACAAGCCGTTAAAAAGGGCGCAATCACCGCGCCCAACAGAAACAGCAAAACGGTTTTATTCATACCCGTATATTCTACCAAATCTAACCCTATTGAAATAGTCTTTTTTTATTTAGGGCGGGAAATCATATACAGGTTGGAAAGCTCTTTTTCTTTGGGATATTTTTTCAAGTATTCTTCGGCTATCCGGTGGGCCTGTCCGCGCAGTTGGGCGGACTGCTGTTCATCGGGGACGCGCCGGCTGTAATTATAGTATGCATTTCCCAGGCGCAGGGCAAACCGGGGCGAGGGATAATGGGCAAGGCCTTTTTCATACAGCGCGATTTGGGATTCGGGCTTTAAGCCTTTTCCAAACACAAACAACCGCCACGCCACCGTATGTTGGGTGGGCCAATACAAAGCCGCCGCCAGCGCCAGGCATATCCCCGCCGTCATCACTGGCCCGCAGGCAAGCGTGTGGACGTGCCCTTTGTAATAGGACGGGCTGCACGCCAGCCCTAAAATCACAAAAAACAAAAACGCATTCGCCGGGATAAAAAAGTGGAAATCCACCGTGCTTCCCACGCACATGACCACCACAGCGCTTAACAAAGCGGCATATAAAAGCTGTTTTTTGCGTTCCAGATGAGTAATGCGTTTAATCAGTATCCACGCGGCAATTCCGGCCCCGGCAATAACAAAAATATATCCGACAAATCCCATCCCCAACAGCATTTCCAGCCAGTCGCTGTGCAACCGTTCCACATAGGCGTTGAGCGGATACTCCATAAACGACGTAATCGCCACCGGCATTGCGCCCACGCCAATCCCCCACCAAGGGTAGATTTGGAGGATACCCCACGCTGAACGATAGAGCATTTTGCGGGTTTCTTCCGATGTACCCGTTGCCCGCTGGGCAAACGCGTTAATGGCGTCCGCCTGCCACCACACCAGCGCCACCGCCGCCGCCAACAAACCGGTTACCAGCAATACCCCCTTTACCCGCGTTTTGGTTTTTTCAGGCACGAAGCAACAACACAAAAAACTATAAAAGAAAACACCCGTCCCCAGCGAGAGCATTCCCCCGCGCGAACGCGTGGCAATCACCAAGGCACACAGGCCCGCAAACACAAGCCCCAAAAAGCTCTGGCGCAGGATAAACTCGTTGCCCCGGCGGTTGGCGCGGAAATGGGCGTAATCCGTCCAGGACGAAACGGCATACCCCAGAGTAATAAGGGCGCACATCCCCAAAAATACGCCCGCGTGGTTGCGGTTTAAAAACGGGCCGAACCCGGCTTTTACCCCGGTAAAAAATTGGATATACTGCCCTTTTTGAAGTCCCAGCGCACACAGCCCTACGGCAAACCCGCACAGCACAATCAAAAACAGCAAAATCCGGTTGGATTTGAACGATTCCCACACATTGGGCACCCACACGAGCAAAGCCAAATACGTTACAAACCACGAGGCGTGCTCCAGCGAATAAAGCCGCACAAATGTAGCCGGGTGCCAGGCGGGCGCGTCCAACAACGTCTGGGTAAAAAGAGATTGCAGCAGCGTATAACCAATCAAGAAAGCAAAGGTAAAAAACAACCATTTAAGCGGCTTAGTGTAGACAATTTGGCGGCGGGAAACAAGAGTGAGCAAAAAACCCGCAAAGATACCGCCCTGCAACACGGAAAACGCCCACGGTTCCGCCGCGGCGAAACTGAAGGGCGCAAAGAACAGGAGAACCCCTAAAAGTACTTTTAGAAAAACGGTCATAATAGAGTATTGTATAAAATTTGCTATAGTGATATAGATGAATATCTTGTTTATCTGTCACGCCAACATCTGCCGCAGCTTTATGGCGGAGGAATTATTGCGTCCGCTTTTGCCCGGCTGTACGGTATTTTCCCGCGGGCTGTATGCGGACGCTTCCTACCGCGTGCCCGCCAAAGTGACGGATTTTTTGCAAAAAAACGCCATTTCCGCCCCTCCGCACACGTCCACCCAGCTAGCGAAAGACGATTTGGAAAAAGCCGACATCATTTTCTTTATGGAGCAGGCGCATTTGGATAAAATTTCCGACCGCTATGCCCAGTATCTGGATAAGATGTGGCTGTTAAACGACTACGCGTTCGGCAAAGAGGAAGATTTGGAGGACCCCATTTCCCTTTCGGGCCGCGCGTTTGAAAAATCCGCCGAGCGGCTGAAAAAAGCCGTACTGGCGGCGGCGGAAAAGCTGAAAGCGGAATAATTTGGCTATAAAATACACCCCGGAGCGTGGCTGCGGGGTGTGTTTTCTTATGCAACAAATCAGTTCATCAAATAATACACACTGTTTGAAGTGGAACCAACGGTTGTATCCTGCGGGCCATATGTTTTGCAAATTTTCGTTCCAATGGTATTATCAGGGGTGGCGCGGCACCAATGTTTGCCGCTATAAGAAGCCGGAGCCGTAGCCGGCACATTAATCAGGTGAAATTCTATAGCAGTAGGCAAATTGTTTAACAGCGAGGTAGCAGAGCAGGAACGGTTAGACCCGCAAGTAAAAACCCACGCTTTGGTATCTTCCACCTTAATATCCAAATCGTCCAAACTGTTGGCATATTCCCCGTTAGCCATATAGTAAACTTCCTGCGCGTCCGTAATAGCTTTTAAAATAGTTACGGCTTCCGCCGTGCGGCTTTTGGCTACCGCCACCTGGTACTGCGGCAACGCCACCGCCGCTAAAATGCCGATAATTAAAACGACTACTAACAGCTCTATTAGCGTAAATCCGGCGTTTTTTCCCGCCGGGTGGGTTTTTTGATAAATTTTGGTCATAGCCAAAATTTATCAAAAAAAAAAAACAAATCAACCCCCTTGCCGGGGGCAGGCTTTTTGGCCTCGGCCAAGAGGGTTGCCTAATACGGTACTTACGCAATAGGGAACAAATTGTTGAGGATGTTTACGCAAAAGGCGAGCCGCACCGCCCCGCTCTATGCCCGTTGGCACGATTCTTCTTATCTGTACTTTTTTGGACACAAAAAAGTACCCAAAAATACGGGGACCGGGGAGTCCTGAAATACATATTTCGGGCGGGCGTTTATAACTCGTGCGAGCTTTGCCCCGCGCTCAGACAAATAAAACGCCTTCTTCGCCCGAAAGCGCATTTTATAAACGGCTCTAAAGGGCCCCAAACGACAAGGACAAAAAAGGAAAGCGTTTCCTTTTGTGGTCGTTGAGGTGGTAGTTGTTTCCGCTTATGTTGTTAGCTGTTGTCGTTGCCGTTTAACCGCCCCTTTTGTCCCGTCTACAAAAAGCCTTCCAAGCGGAAAAGAAATTTTATTGTTTGAGTGCGGGAACCACACGAGTTATAAAATTTCCCGCTTGGAAGTGATTTTTGTGGGACCCTGGGGCGGGCGTTTTTTGGTACTTTTTTGCGCCCAAAAAAGTACATATAGAATGAGTGATTTTTGTGGGACCCTGGGGCCCCGAGCCGGGGCCAGATCCTGGCCTCCCAACTCTATGCCCGTCAGCACGACTAATGGAGCCAAACCGTTTCCGCACTGTCGCGCCCTTACGCAACGGCCCCGAGCCGGGGCTCCCCTCTCTATGCCCGCTAACACGACTGGTTGAGCCACACCGTTTTGGAAATGCCGTGCCCTTGCGCAACGGCCCCGAGACGGGGCCAGAGCCTGGCCTCCCAACTCTATGCCCGTCAGCATGACTAATGGAGCCAAACCGTTCCCGCACTGCCGCGCCCTCACAAAACGGCCCCGAGCCGGGGCTCCCTTTTTGCTACTTTTTCTGCTGCCAGAAAAAGTACAAGGTCTTCCCGCTCCGTCGGTACGACGGAAGCGTTTGTTGACCCGTTCTCCGACGGGAAAAATTTTCCGTGCGCCGCCACCGCCGCCGCGCTCCCTCTACAAATTGACAACTTTTCAAATTTGATAAAATAGTATCAAGAACCCTTATGAACCGCAATATTTTATCTCTTGATTTTTACGGAGGCGAAATTATCGCCGCGCTCGCCGCACAGGATGACGATACCGACACGTTGCGTATCCGCCACCTGCTGCGCCGCCCCAGCCGGGCGTTTGCGGGCGCGTTTGTGCGGGATATGCGGGGAGCGCAGGAAGAACTGACCAGAATATTTGCCGATATTGCGCAATATGTATCGTTTGACCCGCTGGTCGTCGTGGGGCTGCGCGGGAGCTTTTTATCGTTTAAACACTCCAACGGGTTTGAATCCGTCAACGCGCGCAACCGTATTATCGGCGAGCGCGAAATGGAAGCCGCCGCCAAAAACTCCGTGCCCACTTCCTTAAGCGACACCTTGGACATTGTGGACATTCTCCCCCTTTCCTACTCCATTGACGGCAATACAGATATTAAAAAACCCAAAGGGATGTCCGGCTTTACGCTGGGTGCGGAAACGTTTATTTCCTATGGGCTAGTAACGCATTTAAATAATTTAAACCACGTCTTTACCGCCGCCAACTGCACGGATTACCAGGTATTGCCGTCCTCGGTAGCGGTGGGCGAAACGCTCCTCACCCCGGAAGAAAAACAAGCCGGCGTGCTATTGTGGGACGTAAGCGGCGGGTTGTCCTCGCTGGCGGTATATTACAAAGGTGCGTTGATGGACGGGTGGGAGATCCCCCTGGGGACGGATAAGCTGGCGGAATACGCCGCCGACGTAATGCAAAACGATGTGGAAACCACCCGCGAAATTCTGCACGATTACGAGCCCGGCTCCGACGAAGTAATAGACGACGTGCTGGAAGAAGCCGCCGAAAAATTCCTCCGAGCCATGTCCAAAGAATTATGCCAATCCGTTTCGTACTTAAAATATCCGGCAACACGCCTGGTGCTGTGCGGATCCGGGGCGGACAAAATGCTGCTCAAAACCGCCAAGAAAACATGGAACATGCGCAAAGCGCGCATTGGCGTGTTTGAAAATTTAATTTCCGACTGCTCCGCCGATAACCCCGCCTACTGCGGTGCCCTGGCCCTTATACGCCACGCCTTGGACCGAGAAACCAAGCAGCTCAGCGTGGCGCAAGCCAAAGAACCCGGGCTGTTGGACGGCTTATTGGACAAGTTGGGGTTAAGCGAACTATTTTAACACTGCCGGCATAAAAAACCGGGGTTCTAAAAAGAACCCCGGTTTTTTATCAGTAGTCGGTCACATCAAACTCTTTTTCTTTAAAATAAAACTTGCGGTCTTTATCGGTAATAGGGCGCAGCACCCGGCAAGGGTTGCCCGCAGCTACCACGTTGGCCGGGATGTCTTTCGTTACCACACTGCCCGAACCGACGACGCTTCCGTCCCCAATCGTTACGCCCGGGTTTACCACCACATTGGCCCCCAGCCATACATCGTTCCCGATAGTAATGGGGGCGCCGTATTCGTACCCGCTGCGGCGCGAAAGCGGATGTATGGGGTGCCCCGCCGCCGCCAGGCACACGTTGGGGCCCAGCAAGGTACGGTCCCCAATAGAAATACGTGCCACATCCAACATTACGCAGTTGTAGTTGATGAATACATCATTCCCCAGCACAATGTTTTTGCCATAATCACACCGAAAAGGCGGCAGCACCGTTACCCGGCTGCCGCATTCGCCCACGATTTGCGGCAATAAAGCGTTCATCCGTTCCGTTTCATCCGGGCGGCAGGCATTGTAAGCGTATAGCTTCTTTTTATTTTCTATCTGTTCTTGGGGCAGGCCGTCCATACACGCCCTATAAGGGAGCCCTGCCAGCATACGTTCTTTATGGTTCATAAAATCATATTAGCAAAAAAGCCGCACAGCAAATAACTGCGCGGCTTAAATTTTTCTTTTACGCTCCGATTAGGCTTCTTCTTCCTCGGCCATTTCGGCGGCGCGTTCCGTGCGCTTTCTAAGCAAGTGGGAAAGAATTTTCTTGCGCAGACGCACAGACGTGGGTGTAATTTCCACCAATTCATCCGGCGCAATGTATTCCACTGCTTGTTCCAAGCTCATCACGCGCGGCGGCGTTAATACGTAGGATTCGTCGCTCGCTTTGCTGCGCATATTGCTCAAGTGCTTGGCTTTGCACGGGTTTACCACCAAATCGTTGGAGCGGGAATTCTGCCCCACGATCTCGCCCGCGTACACCTTCACACCCGGGCCCAAAAAGAGCTCGCCGTTGTTTTCCAGCGCATATAGGGCATAAGGGGTGGTTTCGCCATCCTCTTTGGCAATCAGCACCCCGTTGCGGCGCAAATCCGGCAGGTTTACCTTGGGATAATACCCGTGGAAACTGTGGTGCATAATCCCCGTACCGCGGGTGTTGGTTAAGAACTCGTTCTTAAAGCCGATTAAGGCGCGGGAAGGAATCAGATATTCCAACCGCAGTCGGTCTTCCCCTTCGGAGACCATATTTTCCAACTTGGCGGCGCGGGTGCCCAGCATGGTAAATACGGCGCCCTGAAATTCGGATTTAATGTCCAAAATCAGGTATTCCATCGGTTCCAGCAGCTGACCGTTTTCTTCTTTATAAATCACTTCCGGCGAAGATACCGCCAGCTCAAACCCTTCGCGGCGCATATTTTCAATTAAAATCGTCAAGTGCAGTTCTCCGCGGCCGTATACTTTAAACTTTCCTTCTCCTTCCAACTGTTCCACCCGCAGGCCCACATTGGTTTGGGCTTCTTTTTCCAAGCGGTTCTTCAAGTGGCGGCTGGTAACGAATTTGCCTTCCCGGCCGGAAAACGGGCTGTCGTTTACCATAAAATCCATAGACATCGTAGGCGCGTCAATCGCCAGCGGCGGCAGCGGTTTTAAAGCATCGGGGCGGCAAATGGTGTCCCCCACGTCCACGCCTTCCAGCCCGGCGATGGAAACAATATCACCCGCCGTAGCTTCTTCCACTTCCACTTTTCCTAGGCCCAAAAAGCGTTCAATTTTGGCGGCTTTGGCGTTGGTGGTGGTACCGTCGTGGTGGATTAACGTTACCGGCTGGCCTTTTTTGATGCTCCCCGCCAAAATGCGCCCAATCCCCACGTGCCCCAGGAAATTGTTATAATCCAACATAGTTACCTGCATTTGCAGGGGCGCGTCGGGCATTGCTTCCGGTGCGGGCACATGCGAAAGAATAGTGTCCAAAATGGGTGCAATGTCTTTGCCTTTTTCCTCCATTTTTAGGCTCGCCCAGCCGGCGCGGCCGGAAGCATAAATAATCGGGAAATCCAGCTGTTCATCCGTAGCGCCCAATTCCATAAAGAGGTTGAATACTTCATCCACCACTTCGCTGGGGCGTACGTGGTCGCGGTCCATTTTGTTGATAACCACAATCGGGCGCAGGCCCAAGGCAAGCGCTTTTCTCAGCACAAAGCGGGTTTGCGGCATAGGGCCTTCCACTGCGTCCACCATTAGGATGGCGCCGTCCACCATACGCAATACGCGCTCCACTTCGCTGCCGAAATCGGCGTGGCCGGGGGTGTCTACAATGTTAATAGTGTGCCCTTTGTAGCCGATAGAGGTGCATTTTGCCAAAATGGTAATGCCGCGCTCGCGCTCCAAGGGGTTGGAGTCTAACACAGTATCCTGGGCTTGGTCTTCTTTTACTTTAAATTCTCCGGCAAATTTTAACAGGGAGTCCACGATAGTGGTCTTGCCGTGGTCTACGTGGGCGATAATTGCCACATTGCGTACGTCCTGGCGGGTGTTGTTCATATCAGTCTGATTCCTAAATAATTTTCATAAAAATACCCCTCTAACCGACTGCGGGGTATTTTAAATAAAAGGCAAATGCCTTTGTGTAAATTTCCTTTGCAGATATATATATTTTAGTATTTTTTAAGGCTTTCTGCTTGCAAATTGGGCCTAGACCGGGGGTACCCAAAAGGCCCTGGTACAGACGAAAGAATGTTTTGTAGAATATCAAGCGATGAAAAAATTATTTATTCTCTTACTTGTTTCTTTTCTTTACGCGGCACCCGCCGGCGCCGCCCAAACCCAGGACGGCCTCTTCCGGTGGCTGTGGAACCGTTTCCAGCAAGCCAAAACCGCCCACGAAAGCAAACCGGAAAACCAGTGGGCTTCTTTCCTGCAGCGCCAGCTGGTTTCCCCCGCCATTGTGCAGGTACGACAAAATATGGAACAGCATATCTTGCAAAAATTAAAGGAAAAACGGAATTTGGACAAGCTTGTCCCGGTAGACGAACACACGGCTTTCCTGCTGCGGCTGAACCAAAACCTGGAAAAGTATCCCCCACAAGCGCAAGCCGCCCACTACCGGACCTGGTGGAAAAAGGCGTACCTTACCAAAAAGCAGGCTCAAACGCTGTTAATTTCCCGCTACAAACGTTTGCAAAACTGCTTAAGCCGCCACGAACAGCTGGCAGGTTACGCATTTAACCCAGAAGCAGAAATGCTCTTTTCCAACATTTTATTCCCCGCACCGGACGGATTCAACACCGCCTATCAAACGGCTGAAAAAATGTTTTGCACGACGGATTTTAAAGCTTCGCTAAAAATGCGCCGGGCTGCTTCCCGCTTAGAAAAGAACTCCCTCACCCTGCAGTTTCCGTCCATTAACGGCGGGAAAAACACCCTGCGGTTTATTTTTTCCGAAGAAGACCACTTGGTATTTGCCCAGCTGGACCGTTAAACGGCTGCCGGACAAAACCTTTTTATTTACTCTCCGGTACGGGATTTTCCGCCTTATACACGCGGCAAATGGCCAATTCCGGGGAGTAAACCGTTAAATTGGTAGAAAAGGTACGGCAGTCCTTCAGATCTCCTTTCAACCCAAACCGGGCCAGCGTAGCCGGGTTTACCAGCATAGGCCAGTTAATAGACACCAAATAGACAGGTCCTTCGTGGCGGGCGATTTTCTGCCGCTGGAGTTCTTCAAAATGAAAGCGCAGATATTGCGGTTGAATATTGTTGCGCTGAGCGGCCCAGGAGCGGTATTCTTCCGGGTATTCTTCCGGCTGATATACAAATCCTCCCATATACGTAGCCTGGGGGTTAAGCAGCGGCGCCAAATACGCAGACGGCAAATGCATAAAAAACACCAGGGCGTCGTCTTCCACCTTGGGCTTATCCGTAAATACAACCGCCTGCTTTTCAAACGGGATGTGTTTCCAGTCCGGCACCTGGTATCCTACCGCCAACATCCCCCACAGCAAACAAGCCGCCCAAATGCTCCAGCGGCCTTTTAAAAATACGGCGCATACTCCCACCAACAGCACGCCGCAAAGCATTTCCAGCACTACGGCATAGCGCAAAATAGAAAACTGCTTGAGCCAAAGAACATACCCCGTTACAAAAAACACCAGTACCGACAAAAACATCATACGCGGCTGCCCGGTGATTTTTTTCTTCCACAAGGCACCCCCCCACGCCGCCGCCGCCAGCAACCCGGCCGCCAAACGCATATCCTGCATCAGCGCTTCCGTCACTTTTGCCGCCGGCTGGAAAGCCCAGTAAAAAGGATAAAACACCCACTGGAAAACGGTCTTGGGGAAAAAGCGCGTTTCCGTCAGATAAAAGGCATCAAAATAGGGTGATTGGAAAATATGGTTATAGTAAGGGAACAGCGGATTTCCGTACAATTGGTACCATTTCCACATAAAATAACCATTCGTAAGCAGGAATCCGGCGGCCCCGGCAAGCATAAAAAGCCCGAGTTTTTTCCACGGGCGCTGCAAAATGCGCCATTGGCAAAAGACAGCCGCCGCCAACGCCAGGCAAAACGGCGCCGCCGTAAGCTTCAGGCCGGCAGTGGCCCCCATCACAAAAGCTCCCGTATACAGCAGTCGTACACGGGCGGTATCCTTTAAAAACCGCAAGATGAGCCACAAAGCGCCCAGGCTCAGCGCCGCGCAAGGGATTTCGTTCGTGGTCATCCCGATTTGCGACATCGTTCCCGCCGCCGTCCCGCCAATGACTACTGCCGCCGCCGCATACGCCCGCGGATAGCGGCTTTGCGCAAAAATTTCTTTGCTTACATAATATCCCACCCATAACAACACGCCATATGGAAGCCCCATAAAAAAAGCAATCCAATGAGGCGAATTAAAAAATGTAAAAAAGCAAAAGTAAAAATACAAATCCAACAACGGGTTTATCGTAGAATGAATGCCCGCCGCCATCACGTCACTTTCAATACGTCCGTTGATGAACGCAAACGGATTATACAAGTGGTAATTGAGCAAATCCCAATTTACATCCTGCCCCAACCCCAAGCTGTATACTCCTCCCAACCCCATTAACACTGCCAGCAAAGCGGCAGGACCTGCATATTTTTTAAATTTTTCCATAGTTAAATGATACAAAAAACACCCCAGTCAGTTCAGAAAGTGTTCAGAATACAAAAAAACGCCCCGGCAAAACCGGGGCGCTGTAAAAACAGGGTTTTCTCACTGCGTATAGAGGGTGCCGGTAATCGTTCCGCCAAAGGAAGAACCCGCCGTAAGCGAGCTGGCTTTGGAAAAGCCGTAATCTTTACACAAAGTAGATGATTGCGGCCCGCCGCAAACCAAATCGCCCGTATTAGCAAGAGCAAAGAGAATATTATTATTTTCGCACTTGGCAACTACTTTGATGTTAGAGGTAGTAGATGAACTTTTTGCCAAATAAAAAGTACAAACACCATCTTCCCTCAAATCAAAAGTCGTGCTGGGAATAGAAATATTCAAATCATCCATATTGATATTGCGTTCATTCGGGTATTGCAGCACATACAGCTGCCCCGCTTCCATTAACGACTTTAAAATAGGCAAAATAGTCGCCGCACGCGATCTTTTAACCGATTTGGTATACTGTGGCAACGCCACTGCCGACAAGATACCGATAATCAGCACCACTACCAGCAATTCAATTAAGGTAAACCCCTTCTTCATAGAAACCTCCTGTAGAACTTTTTTTAGAATATCATTTTTTACCGTCAGATACAAGATAATTTCCTTTTATTTTTCATATAATAACACTATGGAACGTTTTTTACAAATGCTGGGCGTTCTTGCCGCCCTATATATTATGTATGCCCTGAGCCTGAAAAAATGGGATTACGATACCGAATCCAAACGGCTGGCCCGCCGCGCCGCCTTGAAAGAACAAGGCTTGTCCAACACCTTTTATTTTATCCACGCCCGCACACTATTTATATTAAACGCCTTCAGCGGAGGATTATTTGTATTTTACTGGCTTTACCGCCAATGGCAGGCCGCTCTGTATGGCTTTAAACGCCAAGACGGGCAGCCGCTTGCCGGAGGCCCGTTTCTGCGGACGTTGGGCGGATTTGGAACATTTTTCCAGTTAAACGCCGTTATCTGCCGTACCTGCGAATATATGCATCACAAAGCGCCGCTGCCGCCGTGGGTTTGGGGCATTCTGTGGCTGGGCGGCTTAGGAGGAGCTCTTTTGGGAACATCCTGGGCCATACGCTTAGCCGGTTATTTGTTTTTCTGCGGGGCGCCTGCGGCTTTACAACGCCGTTTAAACGAGCTGCCCAAAACCCCTGTTTCCGCACGGCCCAAAACCGGCGAAATCACCGCCGCCGCGGCCGCATTGGTTTGCGCGCTGGCTCTTGCGGCCCTTTGCCGCATTTGGCTGTAATACAAACTCACGCGTCAATCTTTGTTTTGGTTGGGATTCGCCTGCCCCAATTGGTGTTTTACCGTTCGTTTGACGGCTTCCGCCGTTTTGCGCTGCATATTGGCCCGCTGGGCTTTTTCCACCGCCGCCTTTAACTGTTCCGGCGTCATATTTAACATATCCACCACTGTTTGGAACATTCCGTTAATGCCAATCATCTCGGCGGGAGCCTGCGCCAAAGCCTGCTTGAGCGATTTATCCTCCACTTGCTGCATAAAACCGATTTCCTTGTGATATTTTACCGCCGCCGCCAACATGACCGCCAGCTGCCGTTCCCTTGGATACTGCTGATATACCAATACTGTAGTGCCTACGGTATGCGCGTCCTCATTTTGGGCCGCCAGCACCAAGGCTAAACTTACATCTTGCCCGCCGGCTTCATTTACACGGTCCCGAAGCAAATCCAACTTTGCGGGCATTTGACGGCGCAACACTTCAAACGGGGACTGCTCAGCCGCCGCCGGTTTGGTACCCCACAGCATCAGGGCTACAGCCGCCGTCGTTAACGAAACTACCCAGCCATATCCGCCAAATAGCTTTTTCATAACCCACCTCCGGGCCTGTCCTTACTCTAATCATACGCGAAAAATAGATTTTTTCAAGGCCCAGCCAAAGCCAAAAAATACTTAAATTTTAAGATAATTTATTATATTTTAGCTTCCCCATTTCCCCGCGCCGAAGACAAGGTGTCCCCTCTCCTACATACAAAAAAGCCGCTCCCTAGGGAGCGGCTTTACACGACAATTAAAATACGGCTATTTGGCTTCGGATACGGCCACCGCAACGGCTACCGTCGCGCCGACCATCGGGTTGTTGCCCATACCGATTAAGCCCATCATTTCCACGTGCGCCGGCACGGAGGAAGAACCCGCAAACTGCGCATCGCTGTGCATGCGTCCCATGGTGTCGGTCATACCGTAAGAGGCAGGACCGGCGGCCATATTGTCCGGGTGCAGGGTGCGGCCGGTGCCGCCGCCGGAAGCCACGGAGAAGTATTTCTTGCCGTTTTCGGTCGCCCATTTTTTATAGGTGCCGGCTACCGGGTGCTGGAAGCGGGTCGGGTTGGTGGAGTTGCCGGTGATGGACACGTCCACCCCTTCGTGGCGCATAATGGCAACGCCTTCGTTTACGTCGTCGGCGCCGTAGCATTTCACTTTGGCGCGGTCTCCGTCGGAGAAAGCTTTTTCGCTCACGATTTTCAGTTCGCCCGTTTTATAGTTGTATTCCGTTTCCACGGAGGTAAAACCGTTGATACGGGAAATAATGTAAGCGGCGTCTTTGCCCAAGCCGTTCAAAATAACGCGAAGAGGTTCTTTGCGCACTTTGTTGGCGGTGCGGGCGATACCGATGGCGCCTTCGGCGGCGGCAAAGCTTTCGTGCCCCGCCAAGAAGCAGAAGCACTTGGTGTTTTCGGACAAGAGCATCGCGCCCAAGTTACCGTGGCCGAGGCCTACGGCACGCTGGTCGGCTACGGAGCCGGGAATGCAGAAGCTCTGCAAGCCCACACCGATTTTTTCAGCCGCTTCCGCCGCAGTTTTAACGCCGGATTTAATGGCGATAGCCGCACCGACGGTGTAAGCCCACACGGCGTTGTCAAACGCAATGGGCTGAATGCCGCGGACGATTTTTTCCACGTCAATGCCTTTTTTGGTGCAGATTTCTTTGGCTTCTTCCAAAGAGGCAATGCCGTTTTCTTTCAAAACGGAGTTGATTTTATCAATTCTTCTTTCGTATCCTTCAAACGTAATCATATTCTTTTATCTCCTGGGCTTACTCTTTGCGGGGGTCAATTTTCTTGACGGCTTCGTCAAAGCGGCCATATTTGCTGACGTTCTTTTCAAACGCGGCCTTCGGGTCTTCGCCTTTCTTGATGGCGTCCATCATTTTGCCCAGGTTGACGAATTTGTAACCGATGATTTCGTTGTTTTTATCCAAACCGATTTCCAACACATACCCTTCCGCCATTTCCAGGTAGCGGGCGCCTTTGGCTTCGGTGCCGTACATCGTGCCAATCTGGGAGCGGTGGCCTTTGCCCAAGTCTTCCATACCGGCGCCAATCGGCAAGCCGTCATCGGAAAACGCGCTCTGCGTGCGTCCGTAGACGATTTGCAGGAACAGTTCGCGCATAGCGGTGTTGATGGCGTCGCACACGAGGTCGGAGTTTAAGGCTTCCAAAATGGTTTTGCCGGGCAGAATTTCCGCAGCCATAGCGGCGGAGTGCGTCATACCGGAGCAGCCCAGGGTTTCCACCAACGCTTCTTTGATTACGCCGTTTTTGACGTTCAGCGTCAGTTTGCAGGCGCCCTGTTGCGGGGCACACCAGCCGACACCATGGGTAAGACCGCTAATATCGGTAATTTGTTTCGCTTTGACCCATTTGCCTTCTTCAGGAATCGGGGCCGGATCGTGCTTGGCGCCTTTGCAGACGCAGCACATATTCATCACTTCAGGGGTGCATTTTTCGCAGCTCATGAGAGTCTCCTATATAAAAATAAATCTTCTTATATATTTTACCAAATACCGCAAAAGAAAGCCCCCTTTTTCGGGGGGCTTTTGATAAAGAGCTAACCTTATGGCAACTTGTAGCGGGTGAAGGAACCAGCCTTTAATACGCCGCCCAAACTTTTGCATACTTTGTGCGCTAAAGCAGAATCGTTATATACCCAGCATTGCCGCTCCCCCGGGGTGGTGGGGCTGTGGTCTAAATATTGTACATACAACAAAACCGCCTCGCCATTAATAAAAAATTTGGAATTAACAAAAGACTCATTTGCCCAAAGCGAACCATTGGTGTTTAAATCGTAGTTAATGTCCCCGCAGTACAACTGCCCAGCACCGGCCGAGCGACACCCGGACATAGACGATATATCCAATACAGTAATGTCATCGTTGGGATAAGCTCCATTCGCCATATAATAAGCTTCGGCGGCTTCGGCAATCGTTTTCACGCCCGGCATCGTCCGCCCGATCCGCGCTTTCATTACCGCCATTTGATATTGCGGCAACGCTACCGCCGCCAAGATACCGATAATTAAAACGACCACTAACAGCTCTATTAGCGTAAATCCGGCGTTTTTCTTCGTCAGGAAGGTTT
>CASFTM010000009.1 GCA_949297775.1 uncultured bacterium | reverse complement strand
AGCCGCGTAAATGCGTTTGCGGATATCCATAAAGCGCATGGCGATATCTTCAAAGCTGGTATCCGGGTTTTCGTACATCAGCCACACCATTTTTCCTTCGTCAATGGCCGAACCGCCGCCCAAGGCGATAATCATATCCGGCTGCCAGGAATTGGCAATGTTCAGCGCTTCCTGTACGTTGGAAATGTTCGGATCCGGAATCACGTTGGAGAACACGCGGAACTTGATGTTGAGGCTTTCCAATACGTCCGCTACCGCGCGCACGTGGCCCAGCTGTTCCATTGTTTTATCGGTGATGATGTAGGCGCGGTGCTTGTCGGAAAGTTCCGCCAACGCCTGCGACAGCGCGCCGCGTTTGAAGTAGATTTTGGACGGTACTTTGTACCAGTACATATTTTCGCGGCGTTCCGCGACGGATTTCACGTTCATAAGATGTTTCACCCCAATATTTTCGCTGACGGAGTTGCCGCCCCAGGAACCGCAGCCCAGCGTCAAAGACGGCGCGAGTTTGAAGTTGTACACGTCGCCGATAGCGCCCTGGGAAGAAGGCATATTAATCAGCGTGCGGGCGGTGGGCATATCTTTAAAGTAGTCAATATGATCCTCGTTGGCTTCGTCCGTGTACAGTACGGAAGTGTGCCCGGCGCCGCCGTAGAGGATTAAGTCTTTGGCCAGGTCCGCGGCGGATTTGAAATCTTTCGCACGGTAGAAGCCCAAGACGGGGGAGAGTTTTTCGCGGGCGAAGGGTTCTTCGTCGCTTACTTCTTTGGCTTCGGCGATGAGGATTTTGGTCCCCGCGGGAACTTTAATACCCGCCATTTCGGCGATTTTTTCCGCACTTTGGCCCACGATGGCAGAGTTGAGTTTGCCGTTTACCACAATGGTTTCGGCGAGTTTCTTGCGGTCTTTGCCCGTTACAAAGTGGCAGCCGCGGGCGATGAATTCTTCCTTCACGGCGTCGTAAATCGGGTCTTCCACGATGACGGACTGTTCGCTGGCGCAAATCATCCCGTTATCAAAGGTTTTGCTCATAATAACGGAGCTGACGGCCATTTTGATATTGGCGGTAGCGTCAATGACGACGGGCGTATTGCCCGCGCCTACGCCGATGGCCGGCTTGCCGGAGGAGTAGGCCGCTTTTACCATACCGGGGCCGCCGGTGGCTAAAATGAGGTTAATGTCTTTGTGATGCATTAAAGCGTTGGAAAGGGGCATGGTCGGGTTATCAATCCAGCCGATAATGCCCTCCGGCGCGCCGGCTTCCACGGCGGCGTTTAACACGATTTTGGCCGCTTCAATGGTGCATTTTTTGGCGCGAGGGTGCGGAGAAAACACAATCCCGTTGCGGGTTTTTAAGGCCAGCAAGCTCTTAAAAATAGCCGTGGAAGTAGGGTTGGTGGTCGGAATAATACCGGCGATAAGGCCGATAGGCTCGGCTACTTGGCGGAAACCGAAAGCGTCGTCGTCCGACAGGACGCCGCAGGTTTTGGTGTCTTTATATTGGTTATAGATGTATTCGGAAGCGAATTGGTTTTTAATTACCTTGTCTTCCATTACCCCCATACCCGTTTCTTCCACCGCCATTTTGGAAAGCGGGATACGGTTTTGCGCGGCGGCGATAGCGGCCGCACGGAAAATTTTGTCTACTTGTTCTTGCGTATATGTGGCATAAATGCGCTGGGCGTCTTTAACCTTGGAAACGATTTGGTCCAAGTGGGCCAATTCTTCCGGGGTGGCTACCGCCGGCGCAGCAGTTTTCTTTTCCGCCATAAAATAATCTCCTTTGGATATGCAAAATAATCTTATAGATATTTTGATATCCATATTTTATCTTTTGCATAAAATAATGTCAATAATACCTCGTAAACAAACTTTTATACTTTCTTGACAACTATCCGGCAAAAATATATTATAGATATTGCAATATCCAGCATTTTCAGACGGAGCATTTCGTTTTATGAGTCTATTTCGCCGTAAAAAAGAGATTAGCGCGCAGACAATTCGCCGTTTACCCCAATACCTGCGCATTTTTTATAACCTGCACGCTTACGGGCGCGATCTGGTTTCCTCCACCGCGCTGGCGGAAGAAACGCAGCTGTTGCCTATTGTCATTAAAAAAGACTTGCAGGCAGTGGGCGCGCCCAGTAAATTGCGCGCCGGGTTTAAAGTGGCGGGCACGATTGCGGTGATTGAAAAATTTTTGGGTTGGAACAATTTGAATAAAGCTTTCCTGGTGGGCGTGGGGCATTTAGGCGCGGCGCTGCTGGGATTTGACGGTTTTAAAAACCACGGGTTGGAAATTGTAGCGGCGTTTGACACCCACCCCGAAAAAGTGGGGAGCGAAGTGCACGGCGTGCAAGTTTATCACACGGCCCAGCTGGCGGGCGTGATTGAAAAGCAAAATTTAAAAATCGCCATTTTAACCGTTCCCGCGGCGGCGGCCCAAGGCATTACCGATACGCTTGTAAAGGCGGGCATTAAGGCTATTTGGAATTTCGCTCCGGTTAATTTGACGGTCCCTGCCGGGGTGATTGTACAAAAGGAAGATATTTCTTCTGGTCTGGCGGAACTGTGCGCCAAGCTGAAAAGCCGCTAAAAGATATTTTATTGACGGTAATTTTTCAAGCCCCCGATGGGGCTTTTTTATTTGTACTTTTGGAGCGCAAAAAGTACCAAAAAGCGCGGGTCCGCGTGCCGCAAGGCTGTTTTGGCAGTGCGCGGCTTTGCGCAAATAGTGTGGCCCAACCAGTCGTGTTAGCGGGCATAGAATTGGGGGCCGAGCATTGGCCCTTTACAAAAATATCTCCAACAAGTTGTTCCCTTATGCGTAAGTACCGTACATGGCGTTTCCTTGGTCAAGGCCAAAATGCCTGCCCCCGGCAAGGGGGTTGATTTGTTTTTTTTTTTTGATAAATTTTGCGTATGAGCAAAATTTATCAAAGAACCCTCTCGGCGGGGAAAAACGCCGGATTTACGCTGATAGAGCTGTTAGTGGTTGTTTTAATTATTGGTATCCTGGCGGCGGTGGCGCTTCCTAAGTATGAAATAGCTGTCGGCAAAGCGCGGTTGACGGAAGCCATTACGGCTTTAAAAGCTATTACGGATGCACAAGAAATTTACTATGTGGCTATGGGCCAGTATACAGATGATTTAAGCATCTTAGACATTAGCGTAAATACAGAAGGAAAATATTTTAATTATGAATGCACCAGCGGGGATACCGGGACGGTTGTCCGCACCTGTTATGCCCGCCCGCAGCTGACGGATTATCCTACGCTGGAATTCCATATGCTAAATGAAGGGTCTGCCCTCTATCGCGGTAAACACTGGTGCCATGTGCAGAATAACCCCTCTTCGGTTAAAGCGCGTGCCATTTGCCAAACTTCCGGAAAAGAAGACACGGACCAAAATGGCAATTATTATCTGTTGGCAGGCTGAGCTAAACCCTTTAAAAGGCTCCGCAGGCGGTTGCTGCGGAGCCTTTTTTTGCGAAGATATTCGGGCCGGGCAGGTATTTATAAAACAGAAGAGGGGGGGTTTCCTTCCCCATTTTTAAATATGCGAACTGGAGCAAAATGCTCATCCAGCAGGACAATATCCGCCCGGGCTCCTGCTTCCAGGCAGCCTTGCTGTGTCAGGCCAGACAGGCGCGCTGCATTGGTGCTGGTGGTTTGAACCGCTTGCGGCAGGGTAAAGCCACAATCCACTAAATTTTTAAAAGCTTGGGCCATCGTCAGCGCGGAGCCGGCTATCACGCGGTCCGATTTTCGTTTCCATACGCCGCTGTCAAACACCACTTCTTCCCCGTTGGCGATAAACGGACCTTTTGCCTGCCCGGTAGGCAGCAGGGCGTCCGTAACGGCTATGATGTTTTCCACCGGTTTGACGGTACGCAAAAAGGAAATAACGTCCGGATGTACGTGTACGCCGTCGGCAATAATTTCGCACGAAATGCCTGGGTGCATGAGAGCCGCCCCGGCGGCCCCAGGTTCGCGGTGGGTAAAGGGGCTCATGGCATTAAACAGGTGCGTTACGTGGGTAACGCCATGCGCGGCTCCCAATAAAAATTCGTCATAGGTAGCGTTGGTGTGCCCGGCCTGCAGGCGGATACCGTGTTGTTTGGCAAACGCGATAACGGGTTCCAGGCCAGGCAGTTCCGGCGCCAAGGTGACGGCGGCAATATGCCCTTCGGCGGCTTCGTACAACCGCTGAAAGACGGCTAAATCGGCGGGGGCAATATCCTGCGGCTTCATTACACCCGGTTTTTTAGGTGAGATGAACGGTCCTTCCAAGTGAAAACCAAGAATTTGGGCCCCTGCTTCCTTGCCTACTGCCGGAACTAATTTTTTTAGCAGGGCTTCCATTTCCGCCGGTTTGGCGCAATAGAGGGTAGGGCAAAAAGCCGTTACCCCGCTTTGCAACAGTACTGCCGACATATTCAAAAGCGCCTGCGGGTCCGCCAGTTCCGGGCCGAAGCCGGCGTATCCGTGGATATGCAAATCTATAAACCCAGGGACGGCAAAACAGCCTTTCCCGTCCACCCGCGGCAGCCGGGCGGTTTCGGCGGGGAGATTTCCTTCGGCAAAACAGCCGGCGATTATTCCGTCTTTAATCCACAAAGCGGCATTGGGCAGTGTGTCTTGCCCGGTAACGGCGCATACGGGCGAGAGTAAAAATTCGGTAATCATGTGGTGATTCCTTCCAACGTCCAATGTTCGGCGCGGGGGGCTTTGCGCATCAGCACTTCCAGTTGTTCTTTCCAAGTGCCTGTAAGCTGCGAACAGGCCGCCGGGTCCGCCAGCAATGTCGCGTGCGGATGAAGTTTGAGTGCCGTCAGCGGGCAGTCCGTTGTTACACCCGGGCGTACCAGCCGGGCTACGGCGGCGGCTTTAGCGGTTCCGGTGGCTAAAAACAAGAGTTCTTTTGCGTCTAAAATGGTGGCAATTCCCACCGAAAGCGCCTGAGTGGGAACGCGGTTTTGGTCATTAAAGAAAAAACGGGAATTGGCTTGAATGGTGTTAGGCGTTAAATCTACTAAACGGGTGCGGCTGTCCAATGTAGAGCCAGGTTCATTAAATGCAATATGTCCGTTTTTCCCGACACCGCCCAAAAACAACGTGATGCCGCCGGTCTGCCGGATGGCGTTTTCGTAACGGATACATTCTTGCGCTAAATCAGGCGCTTGAGCGTTTAACAGGTGGCAGTTTTCGGGGAGAATGTCTACCGACTGAAACAGATGCCGTTTCATATAACTGTGGTAGCTTTGGGGGTGGTCTTCGGGCAGGCCGGCATATTCGTCCATATTAAACGTAACTACATGTTTAAAGCTGAGCAGTTTTTCCTTATAAAACAGCCGCAGATTGGCGTAGAAATCCACCACAGTCCCGCCCGTAGGAAGCCCCAGTACAAATGGACGCTCCGTTGTCGGGTGGAAAGCATTTATTTTTTCCTTAACGTAAGCGGCGGCCCACAGCCCTAAATTCATTTTGGTTACAACTAAACGCATAGCTTCGCTCCCTGCGGTGGCCCTTCAGCGGGCTATATAGGAAATACTTCCTGCGCAAGCAGGCGTACCTCTTGTGCGGAGGCTAAAGTTAAAGCTTTTTGGGCGGCTTGGGCGCATTGCTGGGTGTCCAATGTGCGCACCAACGCTTTTATTTCCGCCACGGCCCCGGCACTAACAGCCAGTTCCCGCACGCCCAGCCCAATAAGCAGCGGCACCGCCAGCAAATCCCCCGCCATAGCCCCGCATACGGCTGTTGGTTTGCCGTGGGCGGCGGCCCCTTGGCAGGTAAGTTCAATCAGTTTCAGCACCGCCGGGTGGAGCGGGTCGGATAAACCGGAAAGCTCCGGGTGCCCCCGGTCAATTGCGAGCGTGTATTGGGTCAAATCGTTGGTCCCAATAGAAAAAAAGTCCGCCCGGGCGGCCATTTGCCCGCTGGTAAGCGCGGCGGAGGGCACCTCTACCATAATTCCCAGGGGTACATTTGCCTCCAGCCCCAGGGATTGTTGTTCCTGTGTGAGAATGTTTTTAAAATAATCCACTTCTTCCGCAAATGCAATCATCGGCAGCATAATGCGCAAATTGCCGTTGTGGCGCACGCGCAGCATAGCGCGCAGCTGGGCACGGAAAAAGGCCTCGTTCTTTTTAAAAGCGCGTATCCCGCGCACGCCCACAATAGGGTTGTCTTCCGGCGGTATATATAAGAAAGGCAAGGGCTTGTCACCGCCGGCGTCTAAGGTGCGCAGGGTTACCGGGCGGCCTTGGGCGGCGTCCAGGATGGCTTGGTAAACGGCGCATTGTTCCGCTTCGCTGGGCGGCTGGGTGCGGCCTTGGAATAAAAATTCCGTACGCACCAGCCCAAGCCCGTCGGCTCCGCTGGCGATAGCCGAAGCCGCTTCTTTGGCGGAGGAGACGTTGCCTTCCACCAAAATTTGTACGCCGTCTTTGGTGCAGGCTTTTTGCAGGGCATCCTTTTGGTAGCGGAGTTGGTCCCGCCGGGTGGCTTCCTGCCGGGATAAAAAGGCTTCCAGGGCGGCGTCATCGGGGTTTACCGCAAATTGGGCGCGGGTGGCGTCCAAACATACCGTGGCACCGGAGGAAATTTCCAGCGCTTCTTTCCCGGCGCGGACGATACACGGAATATTCATATTGCGCAGCAAAATGCTGGCGTGCGCCGTGGGGGAACCGTAGGCCAGCAATACGCCGGCGGCCCGGCCTTCCAGCGCGGCTGCTTCCGAGGGAAGCAAGTCTTCCGCTATCCAAATGCAGCCTTGCGGCGGCAACGGCGCTGGTTCCGCATGTGCGCCCAGCCGCAAAAGCAGGGTACGGCGTAAGTCTTTCAAATCGGCGGCGCGTTCCATCAAAAAATTGTTCTGGGTTTTTTGCAAGAGCCCAATGCCTGCGCGCAAAGCCAGCCCCAACCCATAGGCGGCGGATTTGCCTTTGGCGACGGAGTCGCGTGCGGTTTGCAATAATAGAGGGTCCTGCAGCATACGCAAATGAGCGGTTAAAATAGCCTGCACGGCGGGATTTTTTCCCTGCGAAATTTTTAGTTCTGTTTCCAATATAACGGATTGGACGGTATCATCCAAGCGTTTCTTTTCTGTTTGCGGATCGGCGGCGGTTTCGTCTATGGTGATATCCGCCGGTTGGTAGAGGAAGGCTTCCCCGCAAGCCAGCCCCGGGCACGCGCAAAGCGCTGTACGCTCGGCCGCGGCCGCTTTGGGGGCGGACAGAGAGGCATCGGCGTCCTTTTCCCCAAAACCGTTTTTAAAGCCGGCTTCTACTTGGGCTAAGAAAGCTTGGGCCTGCTGCTGCGGGCCTTCGGCGCGGACGGTTACCTGGTCGTGATAAGAAAGGGCCAACGCCATAATGGAGACCACGCTCTTAGCATTGACGGACGCCCCGTTTTTGCTAATCTGTACAGGATACGGATATTGCATAGCTAGCTGGGCCAGTACGCCGGCAGGGCGGGCGTGCAGCCCATTGGGATTGATCACGGTAAGGGGGGCCGATTCTGTAAAAACGCCTTGGCCTTGTTCTTGCCCCGCCTGGTTGGGAGAAGCAATTTGAAAAAGAGGAGAATTGGTTTGCACCACGCCTTCGGCTTTGTGTAACACCGTAGTATCTGCCGGGGAGGTAAGCAATACCACTACAAACGGGCACAGCCCTTTTTCCGCCAGGGTGTGCGGGTTGAAGCGTAAAAGCGGTTGCCCTTTTTTAACGGAGTCGCCCATGCGGACAAGCGGCGTAAAGCCTTGGCCTTTCAGTCCGACGGTTTCTAACCCTACGTGGATGAGCACTTCGGCCTGTCCGCTCCGTATGACCAGCGCATGCAGCCCCGGCGCCACATTGACGATTTCCCCGTCAAACGGCGCATATATGGTATCGGTTCCCGGGTCAACCGCCAGGCCGTCGCCCAGCATATGTTCGCTAAATACCGGGTCCGGCACTTGTTCCAGCGGGACTACCGCACCTTGTACAGGGGAAAAAACAGTTAATGTATGTGGCATAGCAACTCCTAGCAAAGCTATCTCCATTATAGTATATTATCTGGAAATTTTTAAGGGAAAAGAATGGACAAACAAGTGCTGTCTGCCGTACCAAAAGCCCCGGCGGGAGCCGGGGCTTTTGGGTGACAGGTGTTTATCGTGAAACAGATAAGGTTTCCGCCGCTGAATGGGCGCCATATTCTGGCGCGTATAAGGATTGTGCCTGCGCAGGCAAGGAATGAAAGCGTCCTCCCAGAGTAGGGCGCAATACATAGCGCAGGGTAACTGTGCCAGCTGGTAAACGGCTAATGAAGAAGTTGGTAACGGCGTCACGGTTTTCGCGGTAGAGGTACAGCGGGTCATACGTCCAGCCGCTTAACAACTGTTCCGTTTCAAACCCGGCAGGTTTAGGATCTGAAAGGAGCACATATTCAAAGGCACTGTCTGCCGTGACGGTTAAATGAACTTCCACTTCATCTGCAACGTTCACTTCCCCTAAGTCCTGCACCGGACGTATTTTCTGCACGCCATCCTGTGTAAAACGCGTGAAGTATTCGCGCGTGACGTTAAGCACTCCTTTGGGAGATTCTTTTGCTTCCGCCGATTTATATATCACGCTAAGCGAAGCGAAATCCGTCAGCACGCCTTTCTTTTCAATCTTTGCCCGGAACGCACTGGGCGTGATTTCTTTGCCCTGGCGGACTAGCTGCAAGTCTTCCGTCCAGTCCATCGGTTCAAACGAGAATTTCTTTTCTTCGCCCGCCCAGTTGACGGTGTATTCCACCGGCAGTGAAAGCGCGCCTTTGTGTTTCATCACGTCCAATAACGTAAACACGGCTTGCGCGGCGGCTTTCGGGTCCGACCAGCTGTTTACCTGGCGGTTGAAAAGCAGCCATTGCGTCATCGGGTCAATTTTGTCCGACTGTGGGCGCAGTTCCAACAGCGTGCGCAAAACAACCGTTTGGGTGGAAAGCGTATCGCGGTACCACACCCAGCTTTGTTCTTCGGGGGCAAAGTAAGCGCCGGTCAGGTCGTTTTGTTTCATCCGAGAAAGCACCAAGTCCAGGTAGCGGTTGGCTTTTACATCATCGCCTAAGCGGTGGTAGACCGCTGCCGCATACGTTTGGCCCAGCGCCGTCATAAAGCGGGACTGTTGGTCCGCGTAATCGGCCCAACGCTTGATGTAGGGCTTGGCCTCAGCCATTTGAGCCCAGCTCTGCGGGAAGGCCGAAAGCGTATACGCCGCATACAGCGCATAGGCCACCGCCGTTTCCGAGCCGGATTTATCTTCTTTGAGGCGTTTTTCAATGCGGGGCACGATATAGGCAAATGCTTTTTGGGCAGACGCTTGCGGGATTTCGGCTTCATACGCTAAGGCCTGGGCAAAAGCGTTAAGCGCGTAAAGCGTTAAATAATCGTCATCCTGTCCGCCCGGGAACCACGCGAACGCACCGCTCTTATTTTGAAATTTGGCAATTTGCGCCAATTCCCGCTTTTTCGTTTTGGACACGATTTGCGGATTGAACAAATCAACGATATCCGCCGTATGGGCCGCTTGGCCTTGGGCTTGGCGCAGCCAGGGTGTTTGGCTGAGCAGCGTCAAGCGCAGCGGGTCGGACTCGTTCCACGAGGGAGTGATGCCAGTGCGTTTGGGCAGTTTGGCTACGGCGTCTTTCAGCTGCGGATATTGCGTATAGAATTGGTTGACCACCGCCAGCGGTACATAACGGTTGAGTGTGGAAACCAAGTCGTTATGGGGGGCCGAAAGAACATTAGGCATTGAATTAAGCACCGAAAGCGCCAGGCTGGGGTTCAAGGTCAGCGCAGCCGTTTGCAGTTCCGCGTCCGAAACGTCCTTCAGTTCGGTCAGTTCCAGTTCGTTCTGCCCGTTTGCAAGCGCTTTATGCGCCGTTGCCAGCAAGCGTTCTTTCCCCGGGTAAACGGGTAATGTTTTTTGTTCACCGTCGCTGGTGCTGCCGCTACGCGCGGTAACGGTAACATTGTAAAGCGCCGGATCGGACGGGGCTGTAATATCCCACGATACAAATTCCGTGGCATTGGCAGCAATGGAAACCGTCTTTTTGGTTTTGCCTAAACCAAATGCTTCGTTAGCGGGGGCTTTGTCCTGTGTGAGGGTGATTTCCACTTCCGCGGACAGCTTTTTATCGGTCAGGTTCGTTACCGCCGCCTGCAGGACGCCTTTGTCGCCCTCACGGTAAAAGCGCGGCAGCTGGGCGCGGATCATAAAGTCCTTGCGGGTGACGGTTTGTGCTTCAAAAGTGCCGAAATCGGCATTTTTCGTTAATACAAACCCCAATATGTTCCACGCCGTTACGCTTTGCGGCAGCGTAAAACCGACGGCGGCCTGCCCGTTGACCACCGGTAAAGCGGCGTTGAAGTAGGCCGTTTCGGAAAAATCCGTCCGTACATTGGCAGCGGTGCCCTCACGTTCTGGCGATGCTGCGGCGGGAACGGCGGCCGTTTCTTCTTCGGTAAAGGCAAGGCTGTTATCTGTGCTGGCGGCCGTATCCATTGCCACCGCCGCCGATTCTAATACCGCTCCGCCGACGGCATAGGCCGCTTTCATCTGCGGTTTTGCCATACTGCGGGCGTTCGTCAGCCCGTAGAAGAAACGGGGCATTGTCAAATTCAGCGAAGGGAGCGCCGGCTCCTGCGGGTAGCTTTGCGGCGGCAGGTTGGCGTAGGTGACGGCGTATGTGTTTCCTTGGCTGGAAGAACGTCCTCCCGCTTGTACCTGCTGTGGAAACAAGGTGGAAAACCCAAAAGGATTTTCCTTGGCGGCATAATAATCCAGCGATTTGTCGTATACAGTGACGCTGGCTTGCCCGTTCACGGCGGCACCGGAAGCGTCTTTAACGGAGAGCTTCCAGCTGACCTCTTCGCCGGGACGGACGGTATTGGGTACGTCCACCGTTACGCCCAGTTCTTTGTTGTCAAAAGGGATTACTAAGTCCGCGCTTGAGCTGTGGAAGGTATAATCGCTTGCGCCAAACCAAGTAACTGCTAAACCTCCGCGGAATTCCTGTTCCACGGGGAAAGCGTAAATGTTTACCCCGCCGGGCAGCAAATCTTTGCGCGTAAGGAAAGAGTCTCCCCAAAATACTTCCACGCGTTTGGAGCCTTTTAAAGCAGACGCACCCAAAAGCACGCGGGCGGTTTCACCGGGGTAATACTGCGGACGTTGTACGAGCGTAACAGCGGGCAGCTGTAAGGCTGATTCCGGCTGTGCCACCACAAAGATCATTTGCTGGGGGGAGGCTTTGCTTTCTTGGAGGTGCAACCGGTAGATGCCTTCCGGCAAGGCCGGGAGGGAAAGCGTTTGCACACCTGGTTTTTTAAAATTCAGTTCCCGGGTAAAAATGGTTTCTTCCGCCCGGGCTTTTTGATAAAGCACATCCAATGAATTATTATAATTCACGTTGTTTTCCGGCTGCGGGGGAAGTTTGTTTTTCAGGCGTTCCACCCGCGCCGTTACTTTGCCGGAAACCGAAGCGCCGTCTGCGTTGGTAAGGTCTATTTGGGCGAAGTGGGGAGTTTCGGTTTGGGCGTCATAGAAACCTTGGGAAAATTCCACTTTAAACAGTTTGGGCTGTGTGCTGACGGTATAGGTGCGCGAAGCGTCAATAGCGCGTCCGCTTTCATCGTACACCTCGGCTTTTACCAGATATTTGGCAAATTCTTCGTCTTTTTCTGCCGTTTGAGGCGTGAAAGAAATATGGAAATTGCCATTTTCATCCGTTTGGGTTTCGCCCTGGGATACCTGCTGCGGCGGAACCGGCGGCAGATAGCGCCACCAATAGAAGGGCGGCACATACTGCTGGCGCGAAACGGTGTATTTTACCGTGGCGTTTTGCAAAGGCGCGCCAACATAATACTGCGCGTGACCGGGAATGGAAGCACTTTTGCCGTAGGCCAAGGCTTTTTCCGGGTCTGCCAACGTGATTTCGTAATCCGGGCGTTTGAAATCTTCCACGCGGAAGTTGCCGTACGTGCGGAAAGTGCGTCCGTTCGTGTTCAGCAAGATGCGGATTTGAAAATAACCCAGCATCGCTTCTTCCGGCAGGGTAAACTGCGCTTGGGCGGTGCCCATCTCATTTAACATCGGATTGGCGGAGAATACTTTTTCGCCGGAGGCGTTGGTTACTTCAATTTGCACGCGCTTGTTAGGAAGCACTTTTAAGCCGCGCGGCAAAGTTTCAAAAGCGTTGACCGACAGCTGTACTTTTTGACCGGGGCGGTAAATGGCGCGGTCCGTTTGTGCGTACATACGAACCGGGGCACGGTTGTAAAAACGGGCATATACGGCGTTGCGGGTAAAGGCAGTGTCCCCGTTCTTTTTAGCCAATACATTGACGAAATAGGAATTGGATTTATCTTTTGCCGACACTACAATATCCCGCCCTAAAGTGGAGGTACCGTCCTGCTGTGTAAAGCCGCGCTGGTGGGTACCGTTCCAGGCGGAAATGATGTCCAAATCGGCGTTTCCTTCCGGTTCACCCGTTTTTAAATTGACAGTATAGAAACGGAATACATCCGGACGGTAGGTGCGCGTTTTGGAAGAAAGAGAAGCGGTATATTTATCCGGATTGTCCTCTATGCCGGAGGTAACGAAGATTGCCAAATCCGTCAAATTGGCTACGGTGCCCCAGACGGGCGCTTTTGTGTCGTCAAAGGAGCTGTCCCAGCTGGCAAGCAGTACATAGAAGCCTTTTTCCAAGGCGGGCAGGCGGACGGAAACGTCCTTCCCGCGGTAGGGCTTTTCGTAGGAAACGGCGGTGTGCACTTCTTGAAGGGGGGGGCGGCCCAAAAAGAGAGGAATGTTTTTGCTGTTTAACTGGTAAAGAAAATCCCACGAATTGATGGTTTTGCTGTAATAATTTTTGCGATACAGATTTTGCAATTCTTCGTAGGAAGTAGAATATACCCGCACATAAATGTCCGGCGCGTTGCGTACGGAAAAAGTAAGTTCCGGTTTTGTCGGGTTCAGTGCGTCCGGCAACGGGTGAAATGACAATTCGTTTTGGGTGATTTGCCGGGCCAGCTGGCTGCACAGGGAAACATAGTATGAGCTTCCCAGCTTTTCACCGGTATATTGGCAGATGCTAAGAGCTTGTTCCGGGTTGTCATATTGGTTAAGCAGCAGTGCCGCCCGGTATGCCGCGTAGGCGCGGCCGTATTCTGCCCCATCGGGAGCTACATATTTTTTGAGCTTGCTCCAAAAACCCATTTTTTGCGGCGTGTATCCGCTGATCAGTTCCAGCTGTTCCACTGCCGCTTTGCGGGCTTTCTCCGGGTTGTTCAGCGTAAACAGGGAGGGATTATCAAACGGGAGCATAATATAATCGGTGCGCCAAAAGGTTTTAGCGTTTTTGCGGCCCTTGCCGTCTAATAAATAAGCGGTTTCCAAAATATCGGCCAGTTGGGCGGCCTGCGTTTGTTTGGCGGGTACTGGTTGGACGGTGCCTTCTAAATAAACAGTTTCTTTTTCCCGTGCCAGGGGAATGGGCGCGTTTTGCGTTTGAAGCCGGCTGGTCCAACGTTGCACCACGACGTCAAACAGGGTGGGAATGCGGCGGGTGTCCGTGTCTTTTATATTTAAGATGAGGGTTTCTTTTTCCACTGGGTCGTTAATCAAGGACGCCCGCAGGGCCCACAGGGTTTGGTAGTCTTTGTCTATTTGGGCGTTCCACTGGGCGGCCGTCCATTCTTCCGGCGAAATCTCAGTGAGGGAAACCACTTCGCTTTCGTTCATTAAAGACGGGTACATTTGCGCCACGCGTTCGGCGGTTTGCACCCGGTACAATAAAAACCGGGCTTTCCATAAGTCATCGGAAGGCAGTTCATAAGCGAGCATTGTTTGGGCAGCGTTCATATATTCGCCCAGACCATACTGGCAGGCCGCTTTGCGCAGCTGGGCCTGCAGGCGGTCTTCGCCGGTGGCGGTTTGTAAAATTTGTTCATATTGCGCAAGAGCTTGGGTAAAGTCACCTTGGGCGTATGCTTGTTCGGCTTTTGGCAGGCTTTGCGCGCCGGCCGCCAGCGGAAAAAACAACAATGCTGCAATGAAACGAATGGTTTTCTTCATACAGTTCCCCTTGTATAAAACTCCGTAGAACAAAAATCTCCGTCCGCCAGGGTGGGGGATAGAGATTTTTATGCTTTATTTTAAAATCAAGCGTGCCGGGCTACATAGCTTCCGGCGCGCTTACACCGATAAATTCCAGACCTTTTTTAATGCGTTCTGCTACGCGCTGGCAGATAAACAGGCGGGACTTTGTCAGCTCCGGGTTGTTTTCGTCCAACACGCGGCAGGTGTCGTAGAAGGCGTGGAAAAGGCCCGCCAGCTCAATTAGATATGTCGTTAAGTGGTGGGGGCTCAAATCAGCTACGCAGTTGCGCAGCACTTGCTTAAACCAAACCAGTTTTAACAGCAAGGCGCGTTCCTGCGGGGCAAGCGGCGTTAGGACGCCGGTATATTCGGTAAATCCTTTTTCCGCCGCGGCTTTAAAAATAGAATGAATGCGCGCATGCACGTACTGCACGTAGAAAACGGGGTTTTCGTTGGTACGTTTTTTGGCCAGGTCCATATCAAAAAGCATATGGGCGTTGGGTGTGCGGCTGGCAAAGAAGAAGCGGCATACGTCGGTTCCCACTTCGTCCATCAGTTCGCGCAGCGTGATAAACCGCCCGGCGCGTTTGGACATTTTTACTTGTTCGCCGTGTTCCGTTAAATGCACCAGCTGGTGGATAATCGGCACGAAGGAGCTTTCTTCTTTCCCCAAAGCGTGTACGGCGGCTTTCATGCGCGGCACGTAACCGTGGTGGTCCGCCCCTAAAATATCAATCAAGGTATCGTAACCGCGGTCGTATTTGTTCTGGTGATAGGCGATATCCGCCATAAAATAGGTCGGACGTCCGTCCTTGCGCACAAGAACGCGGTCTTTATCGTCCTGGGCTTCGGCGTCTTGGGTGGAGCCGAACCAAACGGCGCCTTCTTTTTCGTAGGTATAGCCTTGTTCGGTTAATTTTTCCAAAGCTTTTTGGGGGGCGTGTTCTTTATGCAGGTCCGATTCGCGGAACCAGCGGGTAAAGTCCACATGAAAATCTTTCATATCCTGCTGCTGGGTTTTAATCAGTTCTTCCATAGCCCAGCGCCCGTAATCTTCTTCTTTTACGTCCGCCGGCATCCGGTTGGCAAGGTCAATTAAATAGGAACCGTGGTAACCGTTTTCGGGCGGCTCTTTGCCTTCTTTGCGCGCTTTGACGGACACCGCCAACAGCTCGGCTTGGTTGCCCGCGTCGTTGACGTAGTATTCGCTGTCGCACGAATAGCCCAACGCCCGGTGGATTTTTACCAAGCTGTCACCTAGGCTGGCCCCGCGGCCGCTGGCTACATGCAGGGGGCCGGTGGGGTTGGCGGATACAAACTCAATCAAGATATTGTGTTTGGAGCTTTCGGCTTCGCGGTCTTTGATGCGGCGGTCCGAAGCAGTTTTAATGATAAAACCGTCTTCCAATTTTAAGTTGATAAAACCGGGCGGAAGGGCAGAAGCGTCGGCAATGGCGGTAATTTCCCGCAATACGACGCACGCTTCTTTGGCGATTTCCAACGGGTTTTTTCGCATTTTTTTGGCGGCGGCCATAGCCCACACCAGCGAAATATCCGCCCCGGTATGGGCGGGCGCGGCGGAAAATTCTACTTCCGGCAATTCAACGCCTTTAAAGTAGTCCGCACTGGAGAGTTTAAGGGTAATGTCTTGTTTTAGTTTTTCTAACATGATGAATTATTTTTTCTTGGCGGTCTTTTTGACGGCAGTTTTTTTGGAAGCCGCGGCCTTTTTGGAAGCGGCTGCCTTTTTGACTGCAGGCTTTTTGGCGGCAGCTTTCTTAGCGGCCGGTTTTTTTGCAGACGCCTTTTTGACTGCAGACTTTTTGGCGCCAGCTTTTTTAGCGGTCGGTTTTTTTGCAGACGCCTTTTTAGCTGCGGGTTTTTTAGCGGATACCTTTTTTACCGCCTTTTTGACGGGTTTGTTGAAATCAATTTCTTTGCCAAAGCTGAAAATTTTATCCAACGCGTAAAAATCGCGCGCTTCCTGGGTCATGATATGGGCCAAAAAGCCGCCGTAGTCGCTCACGCGCCACAGGTTGCTGTCGCCGCCGTCGCGGTTAAGTTTATAGTAGCCTTGTTCTTTCAGTTTTTTGCTGATTTCTTCTTCCACCGCGTCCAGATGCGGTTTGGAGGTGGCGGTAACAATCAAAATATAATCGCACAAAGAGGAAAGACCGCACAGGTCAATCACTTTGATGTCTTCGGCTTTTTTGCTGTCGGCCAACCGGGCCGCCAGGCATACGAGTTCTTTTGTGTTCATAAACCACCTCTGCAAAACGGTTTTAATACAATACAATTAGTCTAGCATTTTAAAGCGGCATTTCAAAGTCCTTCCCCAGCACAATGCGCGTATCGCAAATGGCGTTAGGGGAGGATTCCGATTTGACTTCGCTGTTAATGCCCAGCGCGTGACTGAGCTGTTTTACCTGCACCAGCCGTCCGCTGTAATCTACAATAAACGATTCTTCTTGATACGATGGATAGTTGTCGTATTGCAAAACATCCACCCGCAGCTGGCCTTTTTCGTTTTGTTCGCGCAGGTACTGCGTAAGCGCCAAAGCCAGGCCGCGCTTGCCCGAGGCATTATAAATTTCCACCACAATCGGGCGGTCTTTCACTGCCAGCGGGGCCATATCTTCCACTGTTTCCTGCGGGGAAGGCGTTTGCTTCTTTTTCCCGCGCGAGGCAGCCGGCAGGCGGACGGCAAAATCCGCCGCGTCCAGTTTGGAAAGTTCCAAACTAAGCAGGATAAATTCCGCCGGCGTCAAATTGGTGCGCTTATCGTGCCAAGCGGAAAGATACCCTCCCAGAGGGCGCAGCACCAAAAGCGGATTGTAGCGCCAGGAAGCAAGCAGGTATTTAAATTCATTCCAATAGTCTTCGCGGTCGGGCTGTTGGGGGATAAAATAACGTCCGTTATTTGGGGGAAGTTTCTTGGAGCGGTTTTGGGCGGTTACTTTTTCCGCGCTGACTTGCACCGTTGCTTTTTGCGAAGAAGGAGTATAGGTAAATTCCATAGCGGGGGCCGTCAGTACTGTAAGGCGGACCGGACTGCTTTTGTGCTCCGCCAATGCCCGCGCCAGGGGCGACGTAAACTGCGCCGCGGCGGCCAGCCCCAGCACAATCAATAGCGCCCACAGCAAAAAACGCTCTATTATTTTTCTTGTTTGATAAGATGGTTCCATAAGTCAATCCCCACGGGGCAGAGCCATTTTTGCGAATCAATGGTAAATAAAAGCTTGCGGTTGGCAGCGTAGAGAAGAGCAGCGTCCAAATCCTGCAAGGCTAGGTTGCGTATTACAAAGGCATCCTTATATTTGCGGTCTTTGGAGGAAATATCCGCTACGAACAGAATTTTAGACAGCGTGCTCATATGCAAACTGCCCAGGGTGTGTTCGGCAATGGCGGACAGGATATCTTTATCATGCACGTCAAATAAATGTTGGGCCAGCCAGGCCGAAGCGTAGCTGTGCAGCAGGCTGGGTTCCATACGGCAGATGTCTTCAAAGAACGGAACCTTAATTTTATGTTCTTTGCAAAAGCGGATGAGTTCCAGGCCGGAAAACCCTTTTCCTGCATCGTGTAAGATGCCCGCTTTGACGGCGGCTTCCACATTTACGTCGTAAATATCGCTTAACGCGGCAGCCATTTCGGCTACGTTTTTGGAGTGCAGGTAGCGGTTGACTTTCAGATGGGCCTTCAGCCAGTCGTGTACGGACAGCCCGTACAATTTATTTTCCCGGATGGTGGAAGCAATTTGCGGTGGCACCGTGTTGGGAATGTCCCCGCAGGCCCAAATATGCGCCCGCACCCGGCTGGAAGAAAGCTTGGGGAAAAACCCCGGCAAAAACAGGTGTTTAAACGCGGCGGGGTTTTCGTTATATCCTTTGCGTTTGCCGGCTACCACGACGGCGTTTTTAAAAATATATTCCGGGTTTTTCCAGTTGTGCAAATCATTCAGGCAATCCGTGCCCACCAGCAAATAGATTTCCGGGTTTTTATAGCGTTTTTTGAGGTATTGCACCAGCTGGTAGGTGTAGGTCTTGCCGCCTTGTTTGAGTTCGTAATCGTCAAACACCACATTTTTACCAAAGCCGGCAAAGGCTTGCTTGAGCATTTTCATCCGCAGGCGGAAAGGCGTGGGAGATTTGGCTTTAAAAGGGGAGTGGTAGGCCGGCACGATGTGTGCTACATCCGGCGCAATCACTTTCAGTGCGCGCCGAAATAAGGAAACGTGCCCTTTGTGGACCGGGTCAAAACTGCCGCCGAAAACGAGAACTTTCATAACACCTCATTATACAAGTTTTTCCGCCAATTCTTTGCCTTCTAACAGCGAGGCTTCCATAAACGAATATTCCCACTTTCCGTACCGGCCCGCGCAAAAACACTTCCGCTTTGCCAAAGCCGCCAGGGCTTGGCGTACGGTGCGTGAACGGTGTGTATCGTAAACGGCGTAGGCGTAGGGCAGGGGTTGCCAATGGGAAAGCAAGGCTTTGTCGTCTTTCTTTATTATACCTTTTTGGACGAGTGCGTTCCAAATGCGCCGCTTGCTGCGGGGAGCATCGGGCGGAAGTTCTATATAGAATAAAGAGGTCCCTTCCGGCGCGTTATAAGGGGAGAATCCGCTTTGCAGGCCTACCCGGTAAAAGGGGTCCGTCTCGTCCGGGAAGTAAATCCAGCTGAACGGTTTAACCGCGCGGTCAATTGCCAGGTGATACACGGTAACCGGGCGGTTCTGCAGCCGCTCGGCTAAAGAAGAAAGTTGTTTTTCGCCTTGTAATAAACGCAAAAATCCCGGCAACGGAAGCGTGTTAACCAGCGTATCATACGAAATGGTTTTCCCGCCTGCGCGGACGGTTTTGTGTATCAAGTCCACCCCGGTAACGTTGGCGCGGGTGCGCAGGTTCGTTACGTTGCGGGCCAGCGCTTGCACCAGGGCCCCGCAGCCGCCGCGTTTGGGATAATAAAAAACGGAGTTATAGCCGTAGGTTTTTTTCGGCGGGAGCTGGGCGCTTTGCAAAATTTCCCGCGGGGTGGGAAGCGGCACAAACGGACCGCACCAATCGCAGGTAAGTTCTTCCGGCGGGCGGCCCCACAGCTTGGTGTTGTAGGGGCGCATAAATTGTTCGTAAACGCCGCGCCCGAACGAACGGAGACACCATTGCTTGAATGTGCGCGGGGGTTTCCCCGGCTGTTGGGCGGCCTTCAGCATACCTTGCACGCAGGCTTGGCGGGCGGACTCGGGCAGCGCGTAAAGATTGGCTTGAAACGGATAGGGCACGCGGCTGGACCCGGTATATACCCAGGCGCGGCGTGTGCGGCGCAAGAGATTTCCTTTAAGCAGGTGCTTGACCAATTTTTGTCCGTAAGGCGTATGCAAATGGAGCAGGTGTCCGCCGCAGTCCAGCGTAAACCCGCGTACCGTCCGGCTGGAGCAGAGCCCGCCCGGGCGGACTTCGCGTTCCAGCACCAGGTAATCGGTTTCGCCGCGGCGTTCCAAATGGTAAGCGGTGCTAAGGCCTGTCAGCCCCGCCCCTAAAATCAGAATTTTTACGTGCATACTACTCCGTTTTAATATGTAACAGCCACAAAGCCGCCAGCCCCAATGCCACCGCCGCAAAAATAAATAAAGCCAGCGCCATTTGCCAACAGCAGTGGGTAAGCGTATAGGCTAATATATTAAAAAATATACCCGTCCCGGCAAACAGCAGTAAAATACGCACAGGGGGCCAGTTGAGTTTTTTAAGGCGCAGGGCGATATGGTCGTTACTGCCTTTGAGCGGATTTTTGCCCTTGAGCAGACGGGCCAGCACTACAAATGCCGTATCAAACAGCGGGACGGCTAAAATAAACAACGGCGCCCAAAAACCCCAGTTGGTCAGTTCGCTGTATCCAGTGCCGATAGACAAGGCGGCAATCATAAAGCCCAAAAAGGTGGAGCCGCTGTCGCCCAGGAAAATTTTCCGCTTGGCGTGGTTGAAAGGCCAAAACGCCGCACAAGCCCCTAAAAGCGCCAGCGCCGCAAAATTGACATAAATATATTCTGACGGCAACGCTATGACCGCCAGCCCCAAGGTGCACACCACCGCCTGGCTGACGCACAGCCCGTCCATAATGTCTAGTAAATTAAACGCATTGGTCAGCCCCACCACCCACAGGAACGTAAGCGGCCAGGAAAGCCACGGCGACGTAAACACGTGTATGGCAACGCCGTAATAAATCAGCGCACCCGCCGCCACCGCCTGCACCAGCAGTTTGACGGGCACGCTCAGCCCGCGCGGTTTTTTTAAATCATCCGCCAGCCCCAGCAGAAAAATCAACGTGCCGCCTATAAAAATACCCCGCAGGCTGTGCAAGGTCCCGCTGGGAAACGCCGTAGTAAAGCGGATGAATGTTAAACTGGCCAGCGTGCCGGTAAAAATACCAATTCCGCCCAATGCCGGCACTGCGCCGCAGTGGGTTTTTAAGCCGCCGGGGGCATCCAAAAAAAAGGGTGCGGCAAAACGGCGCAGACAGGGAAGAAAAACCGCCGTCATCAACCCTGCCGCAAGAGCCGCCTGCAGATAAAGGACAAATGGTTTCATAATATCTATAATATTAAAATAAGGAGATAAACCTATGTTTAAAAGAATTTTAACATTTTCCCTAGCCGTTTGGCTGGCTGCCTGCGCGGGGGGACGCGTAAAGGAAATCCCGGCGGATGTGCGGGATTACAAACGGGTAGATTTTTTTACCCAAGGGCGCACCCAGGCCGCATTTAAAGTAATGGGGCAGATGGATGATAATTATATGGAGGGCGTGCTGCGCATTAAAAAAATCGGGACTTCTGATTATGACGTAGTGCTGATGACCGGCGCGGCTTACCGCGTGCTTCACGCCGCCGTCAGTCCGGAAGGCGTGGCCTACCGCTATTTATTTAAAGATGCCGATTCCGCCCCGGTGCGGGCGCGGATTACGCAGTTTTTGAATTTGTTGGTGTCCGACCCCGGGCTGTACCAAAGCCGCCGCATCAAAAAAGACGAAGTCAGCATTACCTATCAGGGGAAAGACGCCAAAGCCAAGTTTTTCTATCACCCGGGCGAATTTTATCCGTATGCAGCCCAAACCAGCACCTTGCTTAATACGGCGGACCTGTCTTATAACGAATACGCCCCGTTTGACGCTTCCGGCACCGAAAATGTACCCCATCTGCTGGTGTATAAGGACGGAAGCATTACGCTGGATTTAACGCTTATCAGTTTGCGGTAATGGAAATTTGCCTATAAAAAGAGCTCCCGCGGGAGCTCTTTTTTGTTTGGAAAAACTTAGCGGGCCCGCGGACGTAAGATAAGCCACATCCATAACGGGTAGAGCGTGAGCAAAATCACTTTGATTCCCAGCAGTATGTTTGCCTCCCAGCTGCCGCAAACCTGGCACAAGAGGGCGGTGGCGGCACACGCGCCCGCTATAGCCGACAGTTTTTTGTATTCGTATGGGATGGGGTATACTTTTTGCGTAAAAATAAACAGAGCCAAAGCCATTGTCCCATAGCTAAGCGCCACGGCCCAGCCGGCGCCCATAATGCCGATATGCGGCACCAGCGCCAGGTTGGTGGTAATGCTTACTGCCGCCCCCAAAAGCGTAATCCACACCAAAATCCGCGTTTTTTTGGTCAGCACCGGGGCCACCATAAAATTGATGTAAAGCCCGTAAAAGAAATACCCCGTCAACACCAGCGGAATAATTTTAAGCCCGCCCCAATAGGCCGGGCTGATTAAATGGAAATTGCCGAATAAATTGCTCTGGATAATCGGCGGCATTAACAGCGAAAGTCCCAGCAAAAACCAGCTGCCCAGCGCCGCAAACGCCGAAAATACTTTGGCGAAGGTTTCCTTGGCGTCGGGGTCTTTGGCGTGCGCTAAGAAAAACGGACGCCACGCTTGGTCAAACATAGACACGAGCAACATCATAAATACGCCGATTTTAAAATTGGCCTGATATACCCCCACCTGCTCCAGCCCCGCCAGGTGCACCAAAATAGGCTTGTCCACCACGCTGACAAGCAGGCTTGCCAGCCCCGCCGGCACAAACGGCCAGGCAAAGCGCAGCATTTCTTTATACAGCGCCCGGCTAGGCGTAAATGCGCCCCCGCGCAATTCCTTATACACCACGGGAGAGAGTAGTACAAGCGACGCTAAGGAAGCAAAAATGTTTGCCCATAAAATGGATGCTATTCCTTTGTGCAGTACGGCAATAAACAAAATGTTGCAAAGGACATTTACAATAATGGAGATGGTGCGTACTCCGGCAAAATACCAAGGCCGCCGTTCCAGGCGCAGCTTGGTAAACGGGATCATATTCAGCACGTCCAGCAACAGCACCCACACCGCCAGGTGCACGATGTTTGCGTTTTGGGTTCCAATGCCAATTGCCGCCGCAAACGGCTTGGCGAACGCCCACAGCAAGACCGAAAGCACCACCCCGTTGGCCAGTACGCCGTAAAAACAATGTTGAAAAACTTCTGTTTTGTTTTCGCGGTCGCTTGCAAAACGCAGGTAGCTTTGGTCCATTCCGAACAAAAAGACGACGTTTAGCAACGCCACGACGGCAAACGTCGTGGCGATAACGCCGTATTCGCCGGGAATCAGATAATAAGTGTAAAAAGGAACCAGACAAAAATTAAGCAGCCGCGCCAGCACCGTGGAAGTACCGTAGACCAGCGTTTCTTTGCCCAGCCGTTTGAGGTTTGCCATAATACGCAAAAATCCGCGCGGAGCCGTGGAAAACCGGCCTCCGCGCGGGAACAGTCCTTATAATTTTACGAACAGAATTTCCAACAATTTTTTAAATTTTCCTTCAATCTTTTTGGTTTCGCTGATGGTCTGCGCATGGGAAAGCGGTTTCTTTTCAATCCCGCAGCCCATATTGCTCACCCACGCCAGCCCCAGCACCAAAATCCCGCACTGGCGCGCCGCCAGCACTTCCGGCACGACGGACATCCCCACCACCGTAGCGCCCCATTTTTTGAACATTTGGATTTCGGCCGGGGTTTCAAAGTTCGGGCCCGTGGTGGCTAGGTACACGCCTTCGCCCGCTGTGATGCCCGCTTTTTTCGCGGCGGCGAGGGCGGTTTTGCGCATTGTTTTGTCGTATGCTTCCGACAAATCAAAGAACATCGGGCCGAAGGCCGGGTCGTGGTTTCCGATTAAGGGGTTGTTACACATAAAATTGATATGGTCTTTAAGCACGCACAGAGAGCCCGGTTTGAGCTTCAAATCCATAGACCCGACTGCCGCAGACACCAGGAGTTTTTCCACCCCCAACAGTTTAAGGGTACGGATGGAAATGGCCAAATCTTTCATCGGGTGCCCTTCGTAATAGTGAAAGCGCCCCTGCATGACCACAATGCGCCGCCCTTTATAAATACCGAAAATCAAATTGCCGCTGTGCCCCGGCACGGTGCTTTGCAGAAAGCCGGGAATAGACGTATACGGAATTTTTATTTCTTTTTCCAAAGGCGGAATGGAGCCGGCCAGCCCGGAACCGGTAATGAGGGCGATTTCGGGTTTGAAGTTTTTCGTCTTTTTATTTAAAAAAGCCGCTGCTTTTTTAACTTGCGCCAGTTGGGTCATAAGTGCCTCCGTGGGTTATAACGTCGTCCGCGCCGGGGTGAACGCATTGGGAATGTGTTCTATCTTGTCCGGCAGGACGCACAGTACATCAAATCTTATACTATCAAATTTTAAGCCGTTTTCTTGTATATACAGCGCAGCGGTTTGCGCGATGCGCTTTTGTTTGGCGGGTGTAACGGCGCCCAACGGCCCGCCAAAAGCGTTGTAGGAGCGGGCTTTGACTTCGGCAAACACCAATGTTTTGCCGATAGAAGCAATTAGATCTATTTCGCCGCCGCGGCGCAGAAAATTGCGCGCCAAAATGCGGTATCCGGCGTCTTGCAAAAAACGGGCGGCGCGTTCTTCGCCGGCTTTTCCTGCGGAAGTACTCGTCATGGCAAAATGTGCGGGGCAATCAGTTTGCGCACAGGGCCAAAGGTTCGGCGGTGTTCGCGGCAGGGGCCCAGCGTGCGCAGCGCCTGCATATGTTTGGCGGTACCGTAACCTTTATGCCCGGCAAAACCATAGCCGGGGTATAGTTTATCCAGCAAATTCATATACCGGTCCCGCGTGACTTTGGCGATAATGCTGGCGGCGGCAATCGCCAGAGATTTGGCGTCCCCGTCAACAACGGGCATTTGCCGCAGGGATAGCCCCGCCGCTGGATATGGGCCATCTATAAGTGCAACAGATTGCGGTAACTTGATAAATTTTTGGGAAGCACGCCGCATAGCTAAAAAGGTAGCTTGCAGAATATTAAGCTGGTCTATTTCCGCCGCGGAGGCGAAACCGATTCCGTATGCCACTTCCGACTCCACCAGACGGTTATAAATGGCCTCTCTTTTTTTTTCGGTTAGTTTTTTGCTGTCGTTTACGTCTGAAAATTCCGCCGCCAACGCGGGGGGAATAAAGCATGCACAGGCCACCACCGGACCGGCCAGCGGGCCGCGCCCGGCCTCGTCTATACCAACGATAAAATTGGATTCCAGACGGATAGCTTGTTGCTTGTCAAAATCCTGGAGTGGGGTAGACATACTTCTATTATAAACAATTTTGCCGGAATGGAAACTAAAAAATAGTTTTTTGAATGATTTTTATATGCGGGTTTCCGCTAAAATGACGGAGCGGCTTTAATACCATCATTTCATAAAGATATTCTTCGTGGTGGTCCGGCGGCAGCCACGCAGGCTGTGCCAGCGGGATAATTAGGTTGTAGTTGACGGTTTCGTGAATTTCCATCCCCAGTTCGTTGGTGGCGGAAACCGAACGCGCTTCGTTTAGATGTATATGCGGATTGAAGGCCGAATATTCGTGCGGAGTCAGCCTTAACCAAAGAGAACGGTCCTCATTCAGCATAATGAGGGTGCGGGCGTTGGGGTCAAAAAAAATCGTAACAGGATTTTTGGTTTGTCCGCCGTTTATTAAGTATAGGTACAAATTGGGCAGAAATTCCAGCGGACCATTATATTGATATACAGGATAATTGTTTTTCCCGACAGAGAATTGGCTTTTTGCATTTACGTGCCGCACTGCCGCGCGGCGGTTTGCTGGGTGGAGATTTTGCTCTATAGAAAGCACCAGGTGATAGGCTTTAAATAATGTCGGTTTTAAATAGCCGGTGTTGTGCAAATAGCGCAGCCGGACGGCAGAGTCCGGCGTGCCGGGGGCGGCGGCTTCTGTAAGAAATTTTTTGTTTAATGCCAGAAAATGCATACGCTGGATGACGGTTTCTTCCAGCAGAAAGTTATATTTGCTTCCTATCCTTTTGAAAAAATCCCACAGATGAGGGGTAAAATCGTGAAAATGTTGTTTGTAATATGTAAGCGCCAAATAAGAAAAAAAGTGTTTATGGTTATAATTGTTTTCCATTTCCCATAAAGCGCGCAGTGCATACCGCGGTTTGGGGTGTTGGTCCAGCAACCGGGCGGAAATGTCCCATAAATCTTCAGACATCCAATCTTTTTTCAGGGGGGAAGGATCCGCAGGTTGTTGGGAGAGGATTTCTTTCTCCAGGCGTTCCGGGTCCGGCCCGCAGGAAGAAACGGGAACCAGAGAGTGGGCCGTGGCAACGGACGAAGCCGATACGCTGGGCGGAAGAATTCGTTTGGCAGTCAAAGCGGCTGGCGTTTTGGGAACGGCATTTTTAGCCGGCCCCATACGCTGCGCGTGGAGCGCTTTTAAATTTTTGGGAACTTTTTGAGCATAAATAGGAACGTGCCCCAACAGGATAAATGCACATAAAAACGGGTATAGTAGTTGGTGAATGCGGCTTGTCATAAATATATAATAGAAAAATCATCCGTGTGGAAAAAGGGTCAAAGGGCCTAATACGTGTTAGGCCTTTAGCGCAGCGTGGTATGAGAGTAAACTTTTGGCCCCACCCTTAACGGGCGGCGTCCAGCGCAAGCGGTTATTTCCCCGGTTAAAAAATAGATTGCTTGATAAGTGTGACGTGCCGGGTTTTTTTTAATACGCCTAAAGGGGTTGTAATCATTATGCGGTACAGATAATCTTCACTGTTTTTATTTCGCAGGCCGGCTGGACGGCTTAAAGGAATAAACAGATTAAAATTGACTTGTTCCTGGATTTTATTTCCGCCCGGCAGAGAGATTTGGACAGGACGGGTTTCGTTTAAATGAATATGCAAGTTGCGCGGATTGGCGTATTCGTGCGGAGTAATGCGCAGCCAGCGTGTTTTGTCGTGGTTATACATCGCCAAGGAACGGGTTTCCGGGTCCCACACGGCGGTAACCGGGCGGGTGGTTTCTTTACCATTAATTAAATATAGATACAGTTGGGCTAAATATTCCGGCGGGCCGTCATAATGATACACTGGATAGGTTTCGCCTTTGGCTGTAAACCGGCTGTTCCCGCCTAGCTGCGTAATGAGCGTGTGGCCCTGCCCGGGTTTCATTTTTTGTTCAAACGAAAGGACTAAATCTTTTGGTTGGAAAGTCTGGGGCGACAGCAGGGCAATGTCTTTAGTGTAGCGGAGCCGCAGACCCATTTGGGGAATATGCGGGGCCAGCCGTTCGCGGAAGAAATGACAGTATTCCGCTAAAAAGAAATCCGTGTGATGATTTGTTCTTCCAAAGAATGGCTTTGCAACTGGGCGGCTTGTTCAAAAAAATCCCACAAGTGCGGCGTATAGCTGATGAAATGCTGCTTGTAAAACAGAGTGGCAAAAACGGCAAAGAAGGGCAGGTTCGGGTTTTGGCTTTCTGCCTGCCAAAGGGCATGCAGGGCATCAATTGGGCAGGAATGCCGGGCCAGCAGCAATTTGGAAATATCTAATAGCCTCTGGTGCAAAAAAGACTTTTGAATGTGGCCGCCCGTGTATGCGCCTGGGGTTCCAAAAGGCCTTGCAGTTTTTGGGTGTCTATTTGGGAGAGACGGTTGAATGCAAAGCGACCGTTTGGGTGGGCCGCGGCGTACCAAGGCCGCCCGTGCTTCGCCGCGTTGGACGTATGCGCGCGCCCGGCTTGCAAAACATCTTGCGCAATGCCTTCAACCCGCTGCCGACGGAACTGTTTCAGCTTTTTGGGAGAGATTTTTTGGCCATAAACTACCGGCTGCACAGCAAAAATTGCCAACAGCGAAAAGATAACAAAGCATCTCTTTTTAATGCTCATTGGCTAGGAAATATGGCCTTGCCGTACGCGCACATTGGGCATATTGCGCAGGATGCGCAACGGTTCCAATACCATTATTTTATAACCATAGTCCGTGCGCTTGGTCCCCGTTAACACGGATGGAACCGGCAGATTCAGCGGAATGGATAAATTATAGTTTATTCTTTCCAAGGTCGCTTGTTTATTTAGCATGAGCATAGACGACCTTCTTTCGTTTAAATGCAAATGTAAATTATCCGGGTTGGCGTATTCGTGCGAGGTAATGCGCAGCCAAAAATGCTTGTCTTCGTGGTACAGCGCCATTGCGCGGGACTTTGGGTCAAACACTACAGTTACGAGCGCGTTGGGCGTTTGTCCGTTGATTAAATAGAGGTATAACTGCGGCAGCAAATTGGCCGGTCCGTTATACTGGTAGACGGGATAATCCGCATTCCCGGCCCGGAAAGTACTTCGCATATTGATATGGCGCAGCGCCGCTTGCGCAGACAAGGCTTGTTCAAAGGAAAGAATCAAATCACTGGAGCGGAAAGAGTCAGCTGTCATCATGCTGATATTCTTCATATACCGAATATGCAGGGCAGAAAGCGGCACATTGGGCGCAAAATAGGAACGCAGTTCCAACCGGTGCCGGGCGATGAAGGACATACGCTTCAACACTTTTTCTTCCAAGCTGCGGTTGTGCTGGTGTTCTACTTGTTTTAAAAATCGCCATAAATGCGGGTTGGAGACGCTGATATACTTGGTATGGTAGGCCGCCGCCAGGAAAGCGAAAAATTGTTTGGAGCCGTTGGCGTCTTCAAAATCCCAAAAAGCTTGGAGCGCTTCCATTGGGCGGGGGTATTGGGATAAGATTTCTTCCGCTTTTTCCCACAGAGCTTTAAAAAACACCTCTTTTCTTTTTCCCTGGGAAGTTTTCGCTTGCAAAGCTTGGGTAAGGGCTGTTTCATTCAAAAGAGGCTTTGCGGAACGGACAGATTGTTGGGCTGCAGTTTTCAGACTGGGAAAAAGAACCGGGGAGAGCACTGCCGTGTTTTTGACGTTGATAGGGAGCTGCAGAATTTTCTCTTTTGTTTGGGGAGTATATTTTGTCCGAAACGCCTGAAAAGCACGGGAAAAAGCGTCCTTCTTCTGTGCGTAAACTGCGCCTGGCCAAGAAAGAAGCAGGGCTAACAAAAATATTTTTGACAGCGAAAGGATCTTCATATATCTATATCTTAAAACATCACTCTAGAAAAAAACAGGGTCAAAAGGCCTAGTGCCCTTTGGGCCCTGCAGGGAAAGAGTTTCACCATCAAAAGATGTCTTTTTTGATAATCTTTACGTGCGCATTGCCTTGGAAGTAGCGTATCGGGCGCAAAATCATCATTTCGTATAGATAGTCCGCTTGTTTGTATTTTGGCAAGGTTGCCGGGGTAGAGAGCGGAATGAACAAATTAAAATTGACCGTTTCCCGGATTTCCTGCCCGCTGGCGTCCGGAAAGGAAGCGGTACGGGTTTCGTTTAAATGCAAGTGCAGGTTTTCCGGCGTGGCGTATTCGTGCGGAGTAATGCGCAGCCAGAGGGAGCGGTCCTCGTTGTAAATAGCCATGGAACGGGTTTTTTCGTCAAAAATAATCGTGATGGGATTTTTGGGATGAGAACCATTGATTAAATATAGATATAAGTTGGGGATGAAATCCATGGGCCCATTGTACAGGTATACCGGGTATTTCGCTTTTTCTCCTACCTGGAACACGCTTTTGCGTGTTACGTGCCGGATGGAAGCGTTGGCCTGGCCGGGGTTCAGCTTTCGTTCAAAGGAAAGGACCAAATTGCCTGGCTGGAAAGAATCCGGCGTCAATTTGCCAATATCTTTGGTGTAGCGGATACGCAGACCGGATTTGGGAATGTTCGGCGAAAAATAGGCGCGGAAATGCGCTTTGTTTTGGATGATAAAATACATTCGTTTGATGACTTTTTCTTCCAAGCTGCGGCTGTGCAGGCTTTCCACCTTTTTAAAAAATTCCCGCAGATGGGGGGTGTGGGTGGAAAAGTTCCGTTTGTAGTAGGCAGTTGCCAAAAAAGAAAAGAAATGCTTGTTTTGGTATTGGTCTTCCAACCGCCACAGCGCGCGCAAGGCGGCCACAGGATGTTTGTTTTTATCTAAAATTTCTTCTACTTTTTCCCGAGGGCTTTCCTGCATCCAGTTCTTTTTATAAAGAGGGGATGTGGCTGTTTGGCGTTCCCGGATGAGGCTTTCCAGCTGTTTGGCGTCCGCTTGAGATAAGGACTCCGCCTCTCTGCGCAGCTGGTGGGCGAAACTCTGGCGCGAGGCAGCTGCTGCCGTTTGAGCGGCGGCGGCTGCTTTCCTGGACAAAGAAGCGGCAGTTTTGGAAGCAGAAACCCCGGCGGATGAAAGTTGTTGCGCGCGGACGGATTTTAGAATTTTAAGCGAATTTTTTTGCGCTTGCAGCGAGTGAGGTGCGAGCAAGAGGAAAATAAATATCACATAAATAATTTTCAGCAAGCGCGGTGTTTTCATACTAAACATTCTAAAAAGAAACAGTTGTAAGAAAAAGGGCCAAAAGACCTATGCGACCGTAGGACTGACCATTAACTTCTAATTCATACCTTACATAAAATAACACAACAGCGCAACAAAAATATATTTCTTAAAAGAAGATTTTACTGCAGTATATCCGGGGACGGACTTTTTAATTACGCTGATAAGTACAACAAAAACCCCCGCGGCACTAGTAACCGCGGGGGTATGTTCGGAGTTCGTTATTCCGCTTGAATTATTTCGCCTCTTGTGCGGCTTCGGCGGCCGGAGCTTCTGCTGCACCCGTGGCAGGCACTACTTTTTTGAGTTCCTGCAAGCGGGCGGCTTTACCGGAGAGTTTGGTCAAGTAATTCAGTTTGGCTCTTCTGACCTTGCCGACTTTCAATACTTCAATGCTGTCCACACGGGGGGAGTGAATCGGGAAAATGCGTTCCACGCCGACGCCGAAAGAAATTTTGCGTACGGTGAACGTTTCGCTGATGCCGCTCCCTCTGCGGGCGATGACTACGCCGTCAAAGGCTTGGAGTCTTTCGTTGTCGCCTTCCACGACTTTCACTTTGACTCTGACGGTGTCCCCGGCTTTGAAAACCGGCACATTGGTTTTGAGATTGTGTTTAATTTCGTTGATGTTCATAAAACTTACTTCCTCCGAATCTTTTTCTGTTGGACCTTTTTTGGCTTTTGAGAGGCGTTTTCAAGCAAATCGGGTCTTAACTGTTTTGTTAATAATAAAGCTTGTTCGTGTTTCCACGCTTCTATTTCTTTATGGTTGCCGTTTAGCAGCACCGCCGGCACTTTCCGCCCGCGCCATACTTCTGGGCGCGTATATTGCGGAGCTTCCAGCAAGTTGCCTTCAAACGACTCCGAAGACGTCACGTCTTCTTTCTTGAAAGTACCGGGCTGCAGCCGCGTGATAGCGTCTATCATCACACAAGCCGCCAATTCCCCGCCGGTCAGGATAAAATCCCCCAGCGATACTTCCAAGTCCACCTCGGGATATATCCGGGCGTCTATCCCTTCGTAGTGCCCGCACACAAAAATCAGGTGGCGTTTTTTGGCCAATTTTTTAGCCAGTTCCTGGCTGAATACTTGGCCCCGCGGGCTGGTTAATATCACGTACGAGCCCCGTTTGCGCAGCCGGGTAATGGCCTGATAAAGCGGCTCGGCTTTCATCAGCATCCCCGGGCCGCCGCCGTAAGGGCGGTCGTCAATCGTTTTGTGCTTGTCCGCGGCAAACTGCCGCGGGCTAAGCGTGCCCAGTTTGATTATCCCCGCTTTGCGCGCCCGCCCCACGATACTGTGGCTGAGCGTTTGGTCTACCATTTCTTCAAAAGCGGTGATAACGTCTATTTTCATTAATCTTCCAACTTTAAGGTAACCTTTTTGTCCTGCTTGGCGGCGGCGGCATTTAAAACCGTGCGGACCGCTTTAATAATGCAGCCGTCTTTGCCAATTACTTTACCTTTGTCGGCGGCGTCCACTTTGGTGGACAGATAAACTTTGTTCTGCTCTATCTTTTCTTCCACTACTACATTTTCCGGCGCGGAAGAAAGCGATTTTAAAAGCAGCGTGGCAAGTTCTTTCATAAGTGCCCCGCGCTGTTATTTGGCGCTGGCTTTTTTAATCAAGCTCGCAACCGTTTCGGAAGGTTTCGCACCCACCTTCATCCAATATTCCACTCTGGGCATATTCAGTTTGACTTGTTCGGCTGCGTTCGGGTTGCAGGGATGATACTGGCCCAACACTTCTTTGGCTTCTTTGCCCACCGCGGCGGATTTTTCAATCGCGACCACTCTGTACTGGGGTTGGGTTTTTTTGCCGACTCTTTGTAATCTGATAACTACTGCCATTATGACTCTCCTTGTGTGCTTTTACCCTTTGCGGTAAAAGACTTTTAATTAAATATCCGGGGCCGCCTGTCTGATTTGCTTGAGGGCCAATACAGGGTCCGCGGCTTTAAAAATTGCACTGCCGGCTACCAATGCGTCTGCCCCTGCGCTAACTGCCAGCGGGGCTGTTTGGGCATTGATTCCGCCGTCTACTTCCAGCCAAATTTTCCGGCCGGAAGCCTGGATGATTTCCCGCACCCGTTTGATTTGGCTTTCGCTTTCCGGCAGAAACGCCTGCCCGCCAAAGCCCGGGTACACGCTCATCACTAATATTAAATCCAGTTCATCCGCCAGCGGCCGGAGAACTTCCGGGTCCGTGTCGGGCTTGATGGAAACGCCGGTCTTGACGCCCAGCCGTTTAATTTGGCTAAGCGTTTCAGCTACATCGTCCTTTGCTTCTATATGCACGGTCAGCAGGTCCGCTCCCGCGCGGGCGAAAGACTCTATAAACAGCAACGGCTTTTCCACCATCAAGTGTACGTCTAAAGGTAAATCGGTTTTTCCGTTCAAAGAACTTACGACAGACGGACCAAAACTTAAATTCGGCACAAAGTGCCCGTCCATCACGTCCACGTGCAGCCAATCCGCACCGGCCTGTTCCACGGCTTTTACTTCTTCTCCCAAACGCCATAAATCAGCCGACAAAATGGAAGGCGCAACACATATTTTACCATTTGCGGCAGGCATTTTGGAAGGGGTCATTATTCAATTTCTCTCTCGCGCACTAAAATACCGTCTACAAACACACGCACCGCGGCGCGGCCCATATACGGAACTTCCAGGTCAATCTTGGAGCCGGGCTGTTTGGTTTCGTTTAAAATTTCGGTTTCCCCGGTGTCGTCTTCCAGCACTACGCGCACGCGGCTGGCGTTTTTGCCCTGCGGCATTTCGTAATGCAGGTGGTAGCTCTTTTCGTCTTCGGAAGATTCACGCCGGCTGACGATGACTTCCAGGTTGGTGCCGGGGGCGATTTGGCTGTCCGCCGCCGGGCGTTGCTCGGCGATGGTTCCATTGGGGAACACGGAGCCGGCATCTTCTTTAATGATTAAATTGATATTCTGTGCACTGGCCCACAGGGTGGCTTCCGCCAGCTTTTTGCTCTTAAAGTTGGGCACCAGCACCACGCTGGCCGGCGGCGCGCCGTTGGACAGTACGAGCGAAACTTTTTCACCTTTTTGTACCATGCTGTCCGGTTTGGGGTTTTGGGCCACAATAAGGCCTTTTTCGTAGGTGAGAGAGTAGGCATTGTCTACTTTGTCCACCAATAACCCCGCCTGGCGGACCGCCAGTTGGGCGCTTCGTAAATCGGACCCGATGGTGTTGGGGACAAATACCATTTCGTCCCCTTGGCTGATCCACACCCGGATGACGCGCCCTTCACGCACGGTGGACCCGGCGGACGGAATTTGGCGCAGTACGGAGCCGGAAGGCACATCTTGGGCAAACTCCACCCCCGCCTGTTTGATAGCCAAATTGTTTGCAGCCAGCATATCCAGCGCTTGGGTAACGGATTTTTTGGTGATATCCGGGACGGTAACTTCTTTGCGGGTATGCACCAAAGCGCCGAACACCCAATCTATAGATACTAAAATGAGTGCGGCGAAAAATAACACAATAAGCCCAATCATTACCCATTTGTTGTTGGCGTGCGATTTGGCTTTGTTTAAGAAATCTTCAAAACTTTGGTCGTTGTTAAAAGGCATTATTCTCTAAACGCTCCGTCGCCCGGTTTTAAGCCGCGTCCGTTGGCAAAGGCTTCAGCGGGCATGGCTTTTTTGCCGGCGGGATGGACCTCATTTAACCAGAGGCTTCCTTCTTTACATTTTACTAAAATTCCCCGGTTCCTTTCAATGCAAAGCACCGTGCCCGGTACGGCGGTTGGCGTATCGGTATCGGCGGGTGCGGTCCGCACCACTTGCAGCCATTCGGTTTTGCCGGCGTGGGTAAACGGCACTTTGGGTTTTGGGCCGCAGGCCAGCCCGCGCACGCGGTTGTGCAGTTCGGCGGAGGTTAATTCCGTCGGGCGCAGCAGGGCGTCTTCTTTTTGAAGCATTGGCGCCAGGGTCGGTTCGCCCGGCTGTGGCGTTTGGATGAGCCGCCCGGCCTCTATTTGGCTCAAAGTTTCTTTTAGCCCTTCCAGTCCCAGCGGGATGAGTTTTTCAAACAGGGTTTGAGCGTTGTCCTGCGGCAGAATGGGGGCCTCTTTTTGCAGAAAAAGCGGGCCGTCGTCCATACTGGGGCGGATCCAAAAAACGGATATGCCCGTTTGCGTATAGCCTTGGATAAGCGCCTGCTGCACGGGGGCCGCGCCGCGCAGGTGCGGCAAGAGGGAAAAATGAACGTTCAAAATTCCCAGTTTGGGAAGGGCCAAAAAATTAGGACGGAAAATTTTACCGTAAGCCACCGCTACGCCCAAATCAAACGGGACGGCGGCAATTTTGTCAAAATCGTCTTTAAGTTTTTCGGGGGATAAAACGGGCAAATGAAGTTCCCGCGCGCGCTGTTTGACCGGGCAGGGGGATACTTCCATTCCGCGTCCGCGCGGTTTATCGGCCTGGGTAACGACCAACTGCACATCGGTTAATTGGTGGAGCAAATCTAAATAGGGAACGGACAAAGCCGGCGTTCCGAAAAATATCGTTTTGAGTTTAGCCATATACTATAATATTAACAAATTTAAATAACCGAGGAAAAAGGGGGCGTATGAATTGGCAAAGTCTGGCCGTGGGGGCGTTGGCGTTTTTGATTATTGGATTGTTTCATCCCATTGTAATTAAGGCGGAGTATTATTTTTCCAAAAAAGTATGGCCGGTATTTTTGGCAGCGGGGATTTTATGTTTGTGGGAGGCGCTGCTGGTACCCGGACGGATTGTTTCCAGTGCGCTTAGCGTGACGGGTTTTACGTGTTGGTGGAGTATTTTGGAATTGTTTGAGCAAGAACAACGCGTGAAAAAGGGGTGGTTCCCGGCAAACCCTAACCGCAAAAACAAATAAGAGCAAAGTAGTTTGCACTGCTCCAGGCGTGCAAATAAAAACCCCGCCAAAGCGGGACTTTAAATTTCCACGGAGAGAGAGGAATTTGCCTTCCGGTAAAATTCCTGACGGAATTTTCCTGCAGGCCGGGCTCGCGGTTTTGGCCTTGCGCCTGGCGGGCGCAAACAAAAACATCGCTGCGCCTTTCAAATCCCTACGCGGCATAAAGCAGTTTATGCCGCTCCAACCACCCATAAAAAAGCACCCTTGCGGGTGCTTTTTAACTGGCGGAGAGGGAGGGATTTGCCTTCCGGTAAAATTCCTGACGGAATTTTCCTGCAGGCCGGGCTCGCGGTTTTGGCCTTGCGCCTGGCAGGCGCAAACCAAAACATCGCTGCGCCTTTCAAATCCCTACGCGGCATAAAGCAGTTTATGCCGCTCCAGCCGCCCATAAAAAAGCACCCTTGCGGGTGCTTTTTAACTGGCGGAGAGGGAGGCCGTTGTACTTACGTCGTACCGCCCCCACTTTGACCCCCACTAATCGCACGTTCCACAGGGTCTTATTGGGTTTTCTATGTGCATTGTTTTTCGCATGGCGTACTCCTCTTTCTTGCCTTTATTCCATGCTTGCACCGGGCGCAAGTAACCCACCACCCGGGAATAAACCTCACACTTAGAGCCATGTACGTCTTTCATTTGCTCCTTAATTTCTTTTATTTGTTTTTGTAAAATTTCTTTGTTAGCCATATTGCACCTCTCATTATAACATAATTTATTTTGGCCGCAATAGCGCAAGGACACATCCGGCAAGAAACAAGCCGGAGCGGCTTTGCACATACAGCACAAAAACTTTCACCGAAAAAACTATTAAATTCCGCGTTGACGCATTTCATAAATCACTCCTCCATTTGGCCGGGTTAGTTTCGTATTCCGGCTCATGGCAAGTAGGACAACAAACACGCCAAGCCATTCCATACTTGCGGCACTCGTCGCCGTCCATACACTTGCACGTAATCATTAAAAATACACTCCTATCATTACCCCGGCCGTACGCGGGCCTCCATACACACCGATGGTTGTATTTTTGAAAATTCCTACAAAATCGTCTATTCGCCTATCGGCGAACAAATACGGCTCCATATCGTGCGCAATACCGATACCCCCGCCATACCTATTAAAATACACCAAACGTGCGCCTAGGCCGATTTTAAGTTCCTTTCCGGCTAAACCTTGCGCGGCCGGGCGAAACGTAAAACCCGCGCGCTTTACTTTGACCGTTGCGGCCGTGCCGTTCGTGGGTTGCACCACTTGCACAGAGCCCTCCGGCGGCACATATTGCACGTGCGCCGTTACCGTTCCATTGTCGTGGCGGATAGTGGATGTAACTTTTCCATCCGCCACCACAACGGCGGCTTGTTGGTTATCCGGGAGCGTAGCCGCGGTTTCCGTCAAGCGGTCTATCTTACGGCCTTTTTGGCAGTTTCCTAAAAGCAACGCTCCCACCACAACAGCAAGCAGTATGTTAATTAGTTTTTTCATCGGGTAGCACGTGCTCGGCTTTTTTGGCAATCGCCTTTACAATGCTGTCATATCCAATTTGCGCAAAGGCCAATACCACCAACCCCGCAAGCACCGCCATAAGCGGCGTTTTCGGGCCGACGTTTGCGCCAAAAACAACCAGCGCGCCGCATAGGAAAGAGGCGGCCAATACTACCAAAGACCACGCCCATCCGGGAATAGCCAAAAATTCTTTCAAAAAATTTTTGAGCCATTCAATCAAACCTACCACCGCAACCGCGGCAAGACACAAGTACAGCATTTCCATTTTTACACCTCACTTTTTTGTTTTACCCGCCTCGGTGATAAGGGTATAATCCTTGCCACTTTTGCAGATATAGCACTTAGCCCCTTTTTTAATGGGATAAGTGCAGTTAAAAGAATGAATAACCGTCCACTCTTTTGTTTTTCCGTCGGGTTGTTCCTCCGTGAAAGTTACCTTAGGCATTGTTCCACTCTCCTGTTTTAAGTATCTCGGCGTTAAGCCGGGCGCGGTATGCTACTTGCCGGGCGTATTTACTATCCAGCATTTCCTTAGCGGCCGTTTCAAAGTCGCCCGCCTCAATAGCGGCGCGCATTTTCTTAAACCCGTACAAGCGTGTTAGACCGATGTTAAAAATCATATCTATAATCACCGCTTGGCGCGGGCCGTTGAGTTTTGAAAACCACGCAAAATTACCACGGGCGGCACGATATGCGGCTTTCAAATCCTCCTCTAATAGTACCTCGGCTCCGGCTTGCGTAATACCGTTTTTAATAAGATGCCCGTAGCCAATAGTGTCCTCACCTACCGGGCACTTATAAGGCACAAGCGACAAACCCTCAAAGCGTTTTGTACGCTCCCGGATTTTTTGCTTTAATTCCTCATCCATTGTTAGCCCCTTTGATTAGGTTGAATAGGGTTTTATTATCCCGTTCTAACCCGATTACGCGCTCTTGCAGATGGTTATATTTGTCTTGCTTTTTTTCCAAGTTTTCAAGACGAAAAACTACTATCTGCTTTAACGCTTCCAGTTCGGCGGCAATTTTGGCCGTAAATGCGCCGATGATTTTACCGATGGCAAACACGGTTGTACCAACAGTAAGCACGAGCCCAACAAGCGCAATAATTACAGATGCGCTCATACTACGCTCCTTGCGCTTGCGCCAGTACCTCGGCCGCTACTTGTTTGGCCATGACGTACAATTCATAATCAGCCTTGGTGAGTACGGCCTCTTTATAAACGTACTTCGTGCTGGCGGGTTGGTTATCCGTGGCCGGGGTTTCCACCTCGGTAATTTCTTTACGTAGATATGCCACGTGAGCCGACGAGGTTTCGTCCACTTCGGCCGGGCGTTCCATACTTTCGCTTTCTTTCCATTCAATTTTTAACATACTGCTTTTGCCTCCTATTGAGTTTTAATTGGTGGGCCGATACCATCTTTTTGAGTCCGGCCACATCCACCAAATCCGTAACAAAACGCTTAAATGCATTAAACGTATCGCTATGCTTAAACCAGCCCATATAACAAAGTAACTGTTGAGCCGTGTACCAGTTAGGCAAGTTACGGGTAATACGCCGGGCTTTATTACACGCACGGTAAAAGATATTGCGCCGTAAAATCGTTTTGTTTCTAAAAAATACAAATCCCATAAAATCAATAGCGCGGCCGATACGCGGTAAATTTTTACCGTTTTCTTTTTCGCGCAATACGGCTAACTTAAACACTTGCCAATTTGCTTTTAGAGTGAGCCCGCGTTTGATAAGCCATGCTTTTATGGCACGTACGGCCCGGTGTAACTTACGCTTATTGTTATCTACCAGCACAAAGTCATCCACATAGCGCAAATAGCAACGTATATGTAAAGTTTGTTTGACAAAATAATCCATTTCTTGCAAGTACCAGTTGGCGATCCATTGGCTCGTATAATAACCGATACACAACCCCATATAGATAAGTTCGCCGTTATAGTAGGCGTAACAGTTACCTATGGCCGCAAATAATACCCACAAAAAGCGTTTATCTTTTATCTTGGCCGCTAGTTTTTCTTTCACGCGCTCCATAGGGATGCTTTGAAAGAAATGCCGTATATCACCCTTAGCGGCGTATTTAGCATAGGCGGGGTGCCGCTTTATCCATTTACTTAAATGTTTCTTTCCGTACACGCCGCCGCGTTTAGGTACGCTCCCGCACGAGAGCGCATACATAGAGTTCATAAACAACGGCTTTAATACTTGCACAAGGGCGTGATGGATTATCTGCTCATAGATAAAATCCGGCTTTACAATAATCCTTTTTTTAAGTAGCACGCCGTCATTTATTTCTACCGCGCCATGGACGCGCGGGTGCCATAGTTGCTTACGGAGTAAATACTGAATAGCACGCACGTAATAGATTCTGTTTTCTAACACGTAGCGCACATCACGCCGCTTTTGTTTGCCGTGTGAGGCGCGCCATATCGCGCGTGATATATTTTCGGTTGAAACAAGTTGTTCAAACAAATGCTTATATGTTTTCATAATCTTTCTTGTTTCCCTAACGGGCTTTCAAAACTTCTTACTAACCCGTTCCTTAGCGGTAATTTTCGCCTAGGGGCGCGGAAATAAAAATACATTGATAAAACCTCTTTTTCACAAGAATTAGCCGCCGAGATGTTCCAGTTCGCATTCGTCGCCGTGTTGTTCACATTCAAGTACGACGGGCCGCATTTACGGCCATTGTTCGCGTTCCCGCCGCGTTGCGGGACTCGGCTTATACTTTTATCCCCGTATCCAGTTATTTGCTCCTTAAAACTATGGGCGGTAGGGGGGAGGTTATCCCCCCTTTACCCCCTCCCTTATTGGTGATAAGAAAGAGCCGCCGAGACGTACCAGAGCGCATACGTCGCCGTGGAGGCCACAGACAAGCACGACGGGCCGCAGACACGGCCAGAGTACGCGGCCCCGCCGCGCTGCGGGACTGCCGTAATGCTGTTGTTAAACCAACAGCCATCACATTCGTACGTGCTTTCCGTGCCACTCATTACAGTAGGGAAACAACCATACTGTCCGGCTTGTTCAATAGTGGAAATATAACCGCCGGAAGTGCCGGACGGAGTGGCCACTTCCAACGTAATGTAACCCTCCCCGGTATGGTTGTAATCCGACGCAGTAGAGCCGTCCACGGTGGACTTGGTCATTTTCACTTTCCACACGCCGTTGACAAGCAACATACCTACCATACGCCGCCATTGGCTACCCCATGGGTTTTCGCGGTAAAACGCTTTTACGGCCACGGTGGTGGTATTAGAGCCGTACATCATACCTTTATCCAACGTGGTACCCGTGGAAAGTAAAGCCGATTCACCGCCGGACGTAACGCCCTCGCCGATTTTGGCTTGCGCGTTTGTGCTACCAATAATGAGTTTTGTTAAATCCTCAAAATACTGGTCGTCGGCCCACGTTTCTACATCCCAACCGTCGCCGTTTGCTTGTGCGTATGTTCTTTCTTGCGCGGCCGTTTTGCTCTTATTGAGCGTTTGCCCGGCAAGAGAGCGGAATTTCCCGTCAATCAAAGAGGCCATAAACATAGGCGCGTAGAAGAAATCGGCATACGTACCATCGGCTTTTTTACACGGGTAGCATTCGTAGCCGTCATCCAATTTCTCATTGGAAAAGGACTTAATAATATAGTTTCCGTCCACGACTACTTTTTTGAAAACGCGGCGCACTTCTACCATAGCGTTACCGGGGAAATCCGGGTTGCTTACATCACTGGCCTCATCGCTACCGTATTTTTTAGAGTGGTCGTTCGGGTCTAAATAATAGGCAACAGTTCCGTTTTTGTCGTTTCCGGCGTCAGTATTATAAACCATACACGGCCGGAGGTTTTCCCACGCAATAAGCGGACAGTTGGCCCAATCGCCAAAGTCAAATTTCCCGGTGGTAAAATCCATGTGGCCGGGTGTATAGTTGGCGTTGTCGTCGTCGTAAGTAATACGATAATCCGGCGCGCTTTCGGTAATGAGTTCCTTAAACGTAAAAACCCATCTGTCAAACATATTTTGCGTTTGCATACCATACACGCCGTTGACGGAATACGGAAACGCGCGGTATTTATAAACCTTATCCGCATCGTCCACCGTATCTACAAATGGCTCTAAGGCGTATTGGTTGCGTACTTTGTTGTCTAACACTACCACGCCGTCGGTAGGGCTTTGCGGGAAAGAACCCTCTTTACGTACAATTTTCGTACCGCCCCATGCACATAACACTTGCCCGTTCACGGTCGTGTCGGCCGGATCCGTCCACGTCAAAGAGTACGCAGTGCCGCTTTTTACGATTTTGCGGTTAGAGATGGCTTGCGGGGCAAGCCCGCCGCCGGAGGCCGTACCGCTTGCCGGGGCGGCCGTTCCACAATATACAATGCTACCTGCTTGCTGTTCTAACATAGTGCTTACTCCCCGATGGTGGAAACATCCAAAAGCGGGGCCGCGCTGGATAATCCGCCCACCGATTTAACATAGAGGTCTTTACCGCTTTCTACTTTGAAATGTGCGGTTTGAGTGCCTACAATGCGTACCCCGTCTTTTTCGCCGGGGGTGTCAGCAGACACACACAACCGCACACCGTACTCACCCTCGGCTTGCAGTTGGTACGTCTTGCCGCTATCAAACGCAAAGCCGGGTTTGGCTTGCGCTACGAGTTCATCCAATTTTTTCCACTCGTCTGTTACGACTACTTTTGCTACTTCCATTGTTTCCCTCCTTATTGTGCCACCGCAATTTTGTACGGTATGCCATCAATTTCCAAATAGTTCATTTCCGGGGCGGTAAAACCTTGTATAGGGTTTCCGCCCTTTGATAAACTTTTCAAATTTACGTTTGGCCGGGCGGGCGTAAAGTTGGCCGTGTATTTCGCGCTGTCGGTTACTAAGAAATCGCTAATTTTCCCGGTAAAGGCGTCCGTCAGCGTGGTGTCGTTTGTTTCGGCAATAGAGCCGCCAATAAGTATTACATTCGTCCACGGGTTGTGATAATAATGCTCTTTGACTTTTGTTCCGTTGACATAAAGTTTTAATTGGTAGTTGCTATCGCTCGTATCAAACACTTGGGCCACGTGCACGGGTGAGGATTGGTCGGGTAATGTTACTACTGTGTCCTCGGGGTCGCCGTCGCCAAAATCAAGTTGAAAATTTACATTGTTTGTGCCTGTTACGGGTTTAGGTAACCATTTCACAAATCCAACCGAACGGCTCCCCAAATAGCCCCACTGGTGCGACGTACCCGCGTTGTTCCACCCGCTTAACGTCATCCAATACTCTATTGTGCGGCTATTTTGCATACCGTTACCAATAGAAAACTTTAACGCCTTGCCGCCAAAAGTCATAACCGGGCGGCCGTTTTCAAGCGCGCTAGTCAGCGTGCCAGATCCTATTTCGGTCATGGTTACCGTTCCGGCCGTGGTAGGATTATAATAATAGCGCGTGCCTACGCCGGGTACATATAAAAGTTCGTTTGCCATATTTTCGCTCCTTTACTCTAACGTCAAAATTTTGTTGGCACTATCATAAGTGGCCGTGATACTGCCGCCACCGCCCACGGCGGAAATAGTGCCATCAGCGGCGGATGTAATAGTTGTTCCGTCCGGCTTTACTTTCCCGGCGACGGTAGTGGAGGCCACGGGCACGCTTGTCAAATACTGGCTATGGGTGTGCGTGGGGTTAGTTCCTAAATCGTCCGTAAAGTCGCTTAACTTCGTAGGCATATCCGTAACTTGGTTTTTGGTATGCGTATGGCTAGACGGCGTAAAAGTGCTTGGCTTATCGTCTATATCGCCCCATGAAACGCTCGTCAAAAAACCGCTGTCGTTTTCCAATTCGCTCACCTTGGTAGGCAAATCCGCGGCCGTAATAAAATCGCTATCGTTTATAAGGTCGCTTAGTTTAGTAGGCATACCCGTAATATCGGTTTTATTGTGCGTGTGGCTGGCGGCCGCATAATTCCCGGCGGCTTGTTTGTTATTTAATATATTCATTAAATCGGTTTGGTCTGCCAACGTGCCGCCAATACTTCCCCAATCCACAGATCCACCGCCACCACCTCCGCCGGAGGGCTGGCCCCACGTAACCCCGTTTTCCGTCTTTTTTAAGTAAAGCCCGGCCGCGCCGTCTGGTAATTTTTCCTGTTTTCCGGCAATAAGTGTGCGCATATCAGCGTGCGCCGTCGTGTCGGTATTATGCGCGGCAAGTTCGGCCGCGGCGGCTTGCGCCGTTTCGGCCGCGGTTTGCGCGTTGCTTTCGGCCGTTTCTGCTTTTCCTTGCGCGGTTTCTGCCGCGCCTTTGGCGGCAAGCGCGGAGGCCTTTGCATCATTGGCCGCGGTTGCGGAAGTGGCCGCGTTGTCAGCCGAAATACTGGCCTCGCTGGCATACCCGGCCGCATCATCTTTGTAGCCGTCCACTACATCCTTGGCGGCTTCCGCGTCCTCTTTGGCACTCTCGGCCGCGGTTGCGGCCTGTTCCGCATTAAAAGCCGCAGTATTAGCGGCGTTTTTACTGGCAAGAGCCGCCGCCGCGCTCTCGCTTGCGGACGCGGCATAGTTGGAGGCGTCAGTAGCATATCCGGCCGCTAATACTTGGCTAGTAGAGGCCTCGCTTGCTTTATTACTGGCCCTTGTCGCAGATGAGGCGGCGGACGTAGCGGATGTTTGCGCCGCCTCACTGGCGGTTATAATATCGCTTAAAAACTTTTCGGCCGTAGCAATATCGGTTTGGGCTACGGCGTATTTAATACACCGGGCCACTTGCTCTTTAATTTCTTGTAACAAGTAGGTTAGTTTGTCGTAGCCGCCCTCTAATTCGGCTGCATCTAACGTATGACCGCTTTGCAAGTCAATTTCTTGGGTCATGGGCGGTTTGTAACTTCGCTTTCCGTTCCGTCGTCATCCGTTACAATAATACGCAGATGTGCGGCCGACAACAAAGGAAACGTGATCCCAAAAGTACGGGTGGAGCCGTTCCCGGTGTACGTCAATTTTGTGTTTGTGTTTGATACTGTCATGGTTAATTACCTCTCTCTTTCTTAGGCCGCCGTCTATACAAATCACGCGGGCGCGGCGTGCTCCCATTGAAAACGTAGTCATACGCATTGAAAAACCACGTATTTAATTGGTTGGGGTAAGGTGCCAAATAACTGGCCGCCTTGGCCAACGTTTCGCTTGTGTCTTGGCCGGACTTCTTACCGCGCACGTAGCCGCTCACGGCCTCGGCCGGGCGCAAAATCATTTCCTCTAACGTGCCGGAAATCGGTGTCGGCCGATAGCCGAAAGTTTGCCATCCCATTACTTTGGCTAGTAGTACGGGCAAAATATCACGCACACCAACAAACATACCGCTCACGTTATCCACAAGGCCGCTAAACCACCATTTGAGGAGTTCATCCGGGCTTAAATCGTCCGGCCATTTTCCGGCAAGCAGTTGGCTCATGGTGTACCACACTAACAAGCGACCGCCCACAAATCCGGCGTAGCGGATAGCGTCGTGTTCCTCCAACAGTAGGCCCGTTTCGCGGCTCCAACGGTTAAATTCGTTGTTCATAAACGTAGCGAACATCGTAAGACAACGCACAATAGCGTTACGGTTGCGCATAATCTCGGCCGCATCGTAGCGGCGGCCGGAGCCAAGCACGCGGTTAATCAGCATATCCGCGCGGTCAATGGCGATACGGTCGGCCTCTTTATCTTTTTTGCCCTCTTTAATAGCAAGGTCAAACCATTTATTATAGGCCGTTACCCACATAGGAATAGCAAAGAAATCATCCGTTGCCACCATGGCGGCGTTGGTAAATTCCAAAAGCATACTATCCTCGCCGAAAATGTTTGCCTTGCGCAGTTGGCGCATAGTAACATCGTAGTTTTCACTTTTGTCTTTCATTAAGGAGGATTTACTAAACACGTATTCTTGCAGTTGTTTGGCCTTTTCCATCCCTAATAAACTTTGCGGGCCGTATTCGCTTAGCGCAAGGGCTACGCCTTTAAGCACGTCTTTACCCGTAAATCCCTCCACGGCATTAGTAAATAGCCATGGGTTGGCCAAGTTTTCAATAATTACGCTTGACTTCCCGGCCAGCACGGCAATAGTGGTATGTTTGCGTAACCACTCTACTGTTTTGTTAATCACGCCGATACCGCTTGTTTCTTGGCCGCCCGTTGCTATCATGTTAAGGTGCGCTTTGAGTAAGCCGTACCTGTTGCGGCCGAGGTTTTTAATAAGCGTTTCGCGCATATAATCGTTATCTAACAAGCGGCGCAAATCCACCACTACCGGGCGGAAATACAAGTCGTGTATAACTTCGGTCATGTGCCGCTCTACTAGGTTGAGGTTAAGGGCTAAGGGTTGGCGCACTTCCTTAGCGCGGGCCTTTGTGTGTCCTTGCTTAGTAGTGGCCGCCCATGCTTGGTTGCTTTCCGTATAGAGCGGTTGGGCTAAATACTCCTCACGCTCGGCCCAGCGGCTACCGCGCCAATCGTATTTAATCGGGTAATACCCGCCGCGCAGTTGCGCCGTTTTGCCGTCGGCGGTTGCAATAGCAAACGATAAGGCCTCCACTTTTCCGGGCGTAAAACCCGTTAAGCGTTGGTGCATTTCGCTCACGGCTCCCCATGGCTCATTGATTAAATCCCACACGCCTTGCACAAAATCCCAATCCTTTACGGTGAGATTGTTACGCAATAAACGCTCTACGCTTTCTTGCGTCCACTCGTTTGTGGTGCCGTCCGGGTTTTTAATGTATCTATGGCCGACGGGTGGATTATCAAATAAGCGTTTGCGGTTTTGTTCGTTTCCCATGTTTAGGGCCATAGCAAGTAAGCGTTCCTTGGTACACTCATCGCCAAGTTCCGGGTGATATTTTTTTGTGTTAAAAATTTCCTGTAACTCGTCTTGCGTATAATGCTCGTTAATGAGTTTTTTATAAGCGTCCTTAAACGTACGGATATGCACGCTTTCTTTATCGGCCGCGTCTTTTGTCGGTTGGCCGAATAAATCCCACATAAAACCGAAATCGTGAAATCCGTCGGCTTTATGTAGAAGCGTGTCTAACTTGGTCATGGAGTAAAAGTATTTTGCCACGCCGCTACCAAAATTGTCTTTTTCCGGCTCCACTTGGTCTTTGAATTTTTCGCGTGTTTTTTGCGAAACGGTTTTGCTGAGATGTTGCGCCACCATAAAAGCCAAATCGCTAATCGTTTTACGGCGGTGCATACTAAATAAGCGGTTTTCAAAGTTGGCCGTGTGGTTAATGTTTTTAATTGCATCTACCACTTGTTGCAAACTGTCAATAGGCAACCGCCGCCAATCTAAATTACGGCTCTCGTTTGTAATCCAATCGGGTATCATTACACCGTCATAACCCAATTCTTTGTAGCGTTTAGACCACTCGGCCAAACTTTCCATTTTCATAGACGGCTCATAATCGTTGCGGGCGTAGCCGAGGCGAAAAAGCAAGTCGGCCATTTGCAAGTAATGCTCCTGTTTTTTAAGCAGTTGTATTTTTTTGCGTTGAAAGTATTTCATACTTTCTTGCAAGCGGCGCAGTCGCTTACTAATACGCACGCTTTCGGCGGCCGCGGCGGCGTTAAAAAGTTCCTCCATTTTTGCTTGTGCGGCGGCCTCGTAATCCTGTCGCGCTAAGGCACGCGCGGCGCGTGTGGCGGCGCGTTTTTGTGCCGTGTAATAAGGCGAGAAACGGGCGGCTATCCGGGCGGGTTTAGAGTGCAACCACTCACGGGCGGCCTTTTTGGCCAAGGCCTTAGTTTCCTGTGCGCGTTGGACGCTGGCCGTGCGTTTGAAATTTAAGAACAAATCACGCTCTAAGGCCAGCACATCAAGCGCGCGGTCGTTTGATAAGGCCTCGGCTTGCGCACGGCGCAAATCGCGCATATCCTTATTGAGTTTGTATTTTTCCATCCGGCGGTCGGTTTCATCATCTACGGCCTCTCTAAACGGTTTTAAGGTTACCAGTTCCTCGGCCATTTGCGCGGCCGTTTTTCCGTTGCTTTCGGCAAGCACCGTCCATAAAGTGCGATCCGCCTCGCTCAGTAAGTTAGCGTGAAAAGCGTGCGCCAATTCCTTAGCGGAGGTCAAATTGTTAGCGTCCGTTTTGTTGTGGTCTTTGGCGTATTGGCTATCTATAAAGTGCGACTCTACTATGTTGGCCAGTTGGTAATCGCTCCGGGCGGCGAGTTCTTTTTCTACGGTTTCATATTCCCGCTCATAAGCGTAAAGTTCCTTTTGTTTATTCGTATATTCCCACTCGTCGGCCTCCTCTTTCATAATTTGCATAACGGCCTTATTGTGCGCGTCCTCGCGCAGACGTTCCAAACGGGCTACGTCCTCGGCAGAAAGTCCGGGTGTTTTGGTAAATGGCTCGTAGGTGCGTTCGCGCTCCGCGGCGACAATTTCCTCCTCGGTTGCCAGCATGCGGTCAAATACGCGGCGGATGTCGTCGTTAAGTTCTACGCCAAGTTGCTTTTTAACGTCCTTATACACACGGAGCATCCAGCGGCGCAAGCGGCCAAAAAGCCGCTCCATTTCCAAACTAGGCGACTTGCCCTCACGCAAATAGGCCTCAAAACTTTTCGCAAATTTCTCATGTTGCGCGCGGGTAAGTTCTTTTTGGTCGTCCGCAATTTCAAGGTACTTAGCAAGCGGCGCGAAGTCCTTTTTATACTCATCACTCGCAAGCCCGCTGTTTAGAAATTGCCACCGTTCATTAAGCCAATAGTGCGCCAGTTCGTGCGTAAGCGTGGAGGCATTAGCATCCGGCATAATGGTAATTGTGTTTGTGGTTTTGTTAAACATACCACGTGCACGTCCGGCGGCACGTTGGTAGTATTTATCCAATATATCTATGGCCTTGTCGTCAAAGATAACAAAACACCGCCCGTCTTGTTGACCGTTATAGGTAATACCTTTAATGCCGTATTGGTTTAATTCTTTTGAAATAAATTCTTGCGGGTTGGCTCCGCTTTTATCGCCCAGTTGTTGCCACTGGTCTTTTAGGCGTAAAACCAGCAAATCATACATACTGCCGCCCGTGTTATTTTCATCTATGGCCTCCTGTAAGGAATAGTCGCGTAAAAGTTCGGCACGGTCTTTGGCTAACCGTTTAAGCGCGGTTTGTACCTTTTGCGGCTGTTTATCAAACGATTTTTGTTCATCCAAAAGCACATCGCTCTCTGGGATTTCCACCTTGTAAAGTTTGCCTTTTTTGAAAGTAAATTTTTGGGGGTCTAGTCCTTCTACTATGCGTAAGAGTTCCGCATAATGCTCAGCAGATTTCCTATTTTCTGCTTCGTATTCTTTACTATCTTTCCAAAACTTAGCGTAAAATTCGCTATCGTCTTTCAGTGTTTTTAACACCCGGACAGCCTTATCTTTGCTACCGCGGTCATGGATATAATCCAACGCCTCGCGCATAACGCTTTTATCACCGGGCAAGTATTCTTTTCCATCATAAATTAAAACATCATCCGGCCGGGGAATACCGCGGGAAAGTTTCTCACGGTATTTTTCAGCGGTTTGTCTGTTTCCGGCAAAATACAACCCCCAGCCATGAGCCTGCGCGCCCTCACCTGTGCCAATAGCAGACAATACAAATTCGTCAAATAGGTGCGGCGAGCCATGATACGCGGCTTGAAAAAACGTCGTAGGGCGCATTTCTTGTAATTTATTTAGAGCCGCTTTATACTGTTCCGCATTTCTTTTTTCAATACGGAAAACGGGCAAATTGTACTGGCTTTCTAATATGTTGGCCAGCGTGTCATACTCTTGTGTGTTTGGCATAATCACGCCGGAAAACTCGTTAAACTTTACCACCCGGCGGGGCTTGGCCTCAAAGTAGTCGGTAGGTATTTCGTTTTTCAGCCGTTCGGCAAACTTATCAATAGCGGCTATTGCTTTATCATCCGTGCGCAAGCCAGCACTTTGCAAAAAGTGCAGTTGGTTTTCGCGCTTACCGCTATTTACAATGGCAACCCCTAACGCATAACGATCTTTGCCATATTCTTTTTCTTTTCCCTCGGTACGCAAAGAGGCGGCCAAGTTGTTAAAATCTTTATCCAGTTTTTCTATTTTTTTGTAAATTTTATCTCGGTCGGTTAGGTTTTCTTTTTTACCGCGCAAATGTTTTAAGTTTCTAAATTTTTGCGGGAAAAATTTAACTAACTCTTGCACGCTAAAAATATGCTCGCCGATATACCCTCCGGCGTTGCGTTCTTTGCGGCGCAATACTTTCATAATGTTACCTAGCGTAAATTTACGCATTACCATATCCGTATTGTCGTCGTTTTCGGTAAATAAGTAGGGGGTAGCATCATTAAAAAAAGTTTCGTTATACCAATTATGGTATTCCGGGTTATTGTAATAATCGTACCGCTTACTTTCCGGCAAACCTTTTTCTTTCAAAAATAAATCTAGGGCCAGTTCGTTACGTGTTCCGTCTGCTAAACTTTCCTCAATGTTATACACATACATGGAAAGTTTTTTTTCTTCCCCGGTTTTTTTAAGTATCTGCGCAATACGCTTTTTAGAGGTTGTACTTAAACTGTATTTAACATTGTCGTAAATAGACGGCGTCCACGCGTCGCGATCATATACTTCGGTGCTACGCGATGGCGCGGCCAAACGTTCATCGGCAACAAAAGACACTTCGCCAAATTCGCCTATATCGTTAGTGGAAGTGCGCCGCACGGCCATACTAGGCATGGCAAGGCCGCCCATTTTAACGGCTTGCAACGCTCCGGCCAAACTCATATTATGCGCGGCGAATAAATCACGTTCCGGGGCTTGCTGGAAAAGCGCGTTTCCATCTGCGGAGGCCAAATCAAAACTTCCGGCCGAGAGTGCCTCGGCGTTAATGTTATGCTCGGCAAGCACGGTTTCGCTCGGCATCATACCGTCTTTGACGGCCTCACGCAGTAAAAAGTAATGCAAGTTTTTAAGCGCGCGGGTACCGCGGTCGGGTAGTTTTTCGCCAAACTCTTTTTCAAAAAGTGTCTTAAATTGTCCGCTGTTGACATTCAAAATTTCATTAAGCCGTTTATTGTAGCGGTCGCGTTTAGTAAGAGGAATGTATTTACCCATTTCCTCATTTACGGCCGCGATTAAATCCGGCACGTCGGCCGTAGTGGCCCCTACGTCGCCTAAGTCAATAAGTGAGCCGTAGCCGTTTTCCTCTAAGTATTCCTGTACGGCAAGCGCGGCCTCGTAAAGTTTCATCCCGTTTTTGTTATTCACAAGCCCGTAAATGTTGCTTTCTTTGCGCCGCCAATTTTCCGTTTCCCCGGCCCAATCGGTATTTTCCGTTGCTACACCGCCGCGTTTGAGCAAATAGTCAATAATCGGCGTAGCACCGCCTTTTTCTTGAGCGGTTAAAGTTTCCTCGTTTTGAGTGAGTGCGTCTTTGATTTTAGCGTACACTTCTTTGGCTTGGTCAAAGGCCTGTTTTTGTTCCGGCGTAAGTTTTGTTTGCACGGTCGGCAAGTTCAAGTGTTCGGCAAATTCGGCAAAATCTTGGCCGCGTTTTTTTGCCTCCACCACCGACATACGCGCCATCAGTTGCGCGTTTGCCTCTACTTGCTTTTGCCACTCGTCGGCCTCAATTCCGGCCGGGGGAACGGACTGGGCCAAAACATTAGTCCAAGTTTGCGTGGCGGTATCTAATTCGTCTTGTTTTATCTGCCCCTCTTTGAGCATTTGTTCGGCTTGCTCGTTGACGATTTTTGCTACTTCCTGTTCCTCGGCGGCAAGTTCGTTTTGCGTGCGGCCCTCCGGGCTAATTTTAATATCCCGCTCTAAGGCCTCATACATAGGTTTCCCGGTCAGTTTGCTATATAACTGGCTTTGTACGGCCCATGAGGCGGTTTTGATTTCAATATCGCCGCCCGTGGCTTTTGCCTCGTCATATTGTCCGGCGGCCTCCGGGCCGATGGCCTGTAAAAATTCGCGCGGGTCTATGTTGTTTTCCTCGGCTACGCGGTCAATGGCCGTAATAGGAATATATACGTTTTCTATCGGTGTGCCGTTGGTTTGGCTCGCTAAAAAAGCGATCGCCTTATCCGGGGCACGTTCAGTAAGTTTTAACTCCTTTACACCCTCGCCCAGTTGTTTGTATAACTGGCCTACACGGGCGGCCTCTTGTGTGGCTCTCATGTGTTGGTGAAAGTTGCCCCCAAAACCAATAAGCCCCAACGCGCCGGAGCCGACGGCTACCTCATCCATACCCTCTAAACTTTCGCCCATTACACCACCAAACGTGCGACGTTCAAAAGGTTGTTCGCTCGCGGCTTTGGCGGCCTCCTCGGCGGTAAGTTGTACTACGTTTTGCATATACTCGGTAGAGGTTTCGCTCGCGGTAGTAATAGCCCACTGCTTAGCGGCTTTGGCAAAAGTTTGGCGTAAGGTCAACCCCTCAAAGGCGGCGGGGTTTCCCTCAATGATTTTAATAAGCCCCTCGGCTCCCGGCACCTTAGCAAGCGTTTTTCCAAGCGCGCCGGACAAGGATTTACCTACAAATTTACTTCCTACTTTCCCGGCCAGTTTCCCGGCGGGTTTTAATACGCCTCCAATAAAGATTAAATCCCCGGCCGTTTCTAAGGCCGCGTTAATATAGCCAACCGTACGGCTTGCTTTGTCGGCCAGTTCCACGGGTACCGGGTTGCCGTTTGCGTCGCGCAAATTGCGCAAATCACCATAAGCAAGACCACCCTCCATGTCGTTAGCATACTTGGCCATCCCGGCAATATATCCGCCCCGCGCGCCCCACGTAGCCCCGGTAATAGCACCCGGCACGGCTCCGGCACCTAATCCGGCCGCTCCGGCCGCGGCTCCCACCCCGGCACCTACCGCCGCGCCTCCGGCCGCGCCGGAAATAGCATCGGGTTGACTAAGTAAAATTTGCGTAGCAAATTCCGTCGCGTGATACGGGGCGCGTGCAAATACGCTCCCGGTAGGGGCCGCAAGTTCCTCTATTTCACGTTGTAATAAGGTAATTTCGTCGTCATACTCCGTGCCGTAGGTTTTGGTTTGCAAATCGTTTTCGCGCTGTTTAATGCGCAAATCGGCCAGCGTGTCCTGTTTCCATGACTTCTTAAAAGCATTGAGTACCATTTTGAAATTGCGCTCAAAAAATCCCATTTTCTTATATTCATCTTGGATAAGCGGCACGGTTTCTTTGTTGTTAAGGAGCGAGTACGTTTCCGGCGCAGTAGCGCGCAGTTCGTCCAGTTCTTTATTGCCGGGAAGTGCTTGGCGTTTTTGGAAGTCCTCAAAATTAGCGTTAATAAACTCCGGCGCGTACCCGGTTTGTTTGCTAAGGCGTTGTACAGTGGCCTCCCGGTCGGGGTTTATTTGGCTTGCGGTTTCTAAGTTATCCGTAACGCTTGCATGGCGGCGCGAGGGCAAATTATCCACTAAGAGGCGGCCGTATGTAGGAGCCCCGGTTGCCTCCGTGTCAAAGTTGGTTTGCGGCTGTTGTGCACTCGGTAAATCATTTTTAGATAATGTCATTATTATTCTCCTCGTATTCACTGGGGTTAATAAATAAGTTGACCCCTTGCATTATCATTTTTTGGGCGGCCAATTTTTCGGCCGCGGCGCGGGCCTCTTTTTGTTGTTTGACGCTTTCGCGCAAGGTGCGCGGGCTCTTTTCGCCACGGGTGGAATAAAAATAATCTACGGCGTAGTCCATATCCTCCGTGGTAGGTACTACTTTATTTTCAAGCATCCAGTTAATAGCGTCGTTTTCCGGCGTGCCCTCAGTAAAGAGTTTTTGCCCGCCGTAGCGTTTCGTCCAATCCTCTAAGTCGGCCTCGCTCCATTCATAACTAGGGTCTGCTTTCTCTTGGCGCACGGCTTGGGAAATTAGTTTTGCATAGTTTCCGCCATTAGGATAAGCGCGCATATAGTCGCCCATTACGCGCTGTTGCTCCATATTCAAAGAGGAGGAGGCAAGGTATCTTTCTTTGCTAAACCAGCCGCCTGTTTTTTGTAATAAACTGTTGGCGATGCTTACCATTTCCTCCGGCTTTTTACCTTGGCTTTGCCGTTTGACTTCCAGCATAAACATAGCACGGTCGGCCGGGTCGGCGATTTTCTTTTTTGCGTCGGCCTCAATTTGTTTAAGCACAAACGAGGTACCCTGTTTTTCGTCGGTGCTTTTGTAGCACTCTTTAATAAGGCCGCGGTAGTCGCTTGCATTAAGGCGGCTATTTTCAAAGGAGGCCTTTACGTCATCCTCCGTAACCGTTCCGTCGGTTATCCCTTTCCACAAGCGCAAGTATTCCTCCGGGTCGCTATGGGTAGCGCGCCCGCGGTTTTGATACTCTTTGAAAAGCGATTCAATAAATTTCTCTTTGGTAAATTTATCTTTGCTATCATTAGCAAATTGCCCGGCCAGTTTGAGGCCTTGTTCCAAAGAGCCGCCGTTATTTACCAGTTTGTCGGCCTCGCTGTAAAAGTTTTCATCGCGCGTGCGGTTGCGTTGTTCCTTAAAACGCTTTTCGTCGCTCATACGCGCTTCTAGGTCTTTGAGTAAATCGTCCTGTACACTCTGTTCGTACCCGGTGGCGGCGATCACGCGCTTAGCGTAGTTCAAATCTACCTCGCCCGTGGCGGTGCGTACCTTACCCGCCTCGGCCCACAGTTCTGTTTTAAGGTTGTTGACGACGGCGGTTTTAACTTGTTTAGCAAGTGCACGGCCTGTCTTTACGTCTATTTTGTCGCGGTTTTCTTTCAAAACCTCGGCGGCTTGTGTGGGTTGGTTTCGTTCCAAAAGTGTACCAACGGCTACGCTTACGGCTTGGCCGTTAAGCGCGTATTGGTTGGCCTCTTGCACCTCGGGCGGTAGTCCGTTTTGCGTCCAGTTGGCTTTTGCTTTTTCGGTCATTAGGCCGAGTTGCTCGTTTAATGTTTCCGGGTTGGCGGACACACGTTGCATAGCGTCCTCGGTAAATGCTTTTGTTAAGAGGTCGTCCGTGGCGCGTTGCTCTTTAAGTTGGTGTTGGGCGACGCGGTCATAATTGTTTTGAAAATCTTTTTCAAAATATAAGCGCAGTTCCTCGTATTCCTCCGGCGTGGCGGCCGTAGAAAGGTGTTTATCCATCAGTTCTTTTTTGCGGCTGGAATAATCCGTTGCTATACCCTCCGCGTCGTTGTATTGCTTAGCCAAAAGTCCGCCATCAATGCGCTTTCCGTCCGGGCTGATTTTGCCGTTCAAAATCTCGTCATTATCTTTTTGCCAGTTTAACTGGGCTGACGTTAGGCGCAAATTGCGATTGCGCACTTCAAACCGCCGGGCGGAGGCCTCGTTTTCTTTGGCCATGGCGGCTAACCCGTGGGCCATATTAGCCCCGGCTTGCGCCAGTTTTTCGCCAAACGCACCGCTCACAGGAGCGGTTACTTGCGGCCGGGCCACGCTAATTTGTCCGGGGGCTACTTGGTTTTCTAATTGCGGTACTTTCATTTGGCACCTCCCCACATCCCGGCCACCATGGCGGCAGAGGATAAGATAGACGAATAGGCGTTAATACGTCCGGCTTTCTTTGCGTACTTTCCGGCAATACGCATTTGTTCGGCTTGGCCATGCGCGCCTACTTTGTTAAGTTCGGCTTGCAGTTGCATTTCACCCGCACGCGCGGAGGCCGTGCGTTTGATAAAATCTATATCCTCTTGCTCGGCGCGCAAACTATCAAGCACTACATCCTCAAAGGAAACGCTACTCAAATCCGTTCCGTTGGCGGCCGCGGCTACTAATTGTTTGCCGTAGTTTTGCCGCCCGGCACGGCGGGCCTGTCTTACTTGAAAAGCGGCGTTTTGTAAGTCGTATTTAATTTGTCGGTTAGTGCTCAGTTCGTCTAAGGCGGCTTGCGTTTCTACCGCGCGGGCTTGCGCGGTAAGGTTGGCCTGTTCGGCGCGGCCGGAGGTAATCGCGCTAGACGCGCTCATAATCCCGCTACCGATCGCAAGGCCCGTTCCGGCCCCGCGCCAAAATTGCGGGTTTTTATAAAACGCTGTTTTTGTTTGCGTGGCGGCCGCCCCATTGGCGGCGGAATTGTTAGCAGTACACATTATTTTTTCCTCCGTATTTCAAATAGAATAAAAGGGCTCCCGTTTGGGGAAGTAACCTTTTTCACAAAATCCGCTTTCAAAAAACAAAGCAAACGGTGGGCTTGCGGGTATTGCGCATCCACCGCGTTGTAAAGCACCGGGTAAATATCAAGTAATCCATCCACCACCATCCGGCACGTTTTTATAAATCCTTTTTTAGTGGTGTTAATTTCCGGCGTACCCAATAGCCACACACGGGCGCGCGGTGATAAAATACCGTCCGGCCTAAGCCCAAATAAACACATCGGCACGCCGTCATGTAAAGCCGTAAAAGCAAACGTGCTTACCTCCACGCTTTCGCGCACGGCTTGCGCGTAGTCGGTACGCCCGGCGTGTTTTAATTCGTCAATATCGCCGGGCCGCAAGTGGGCGGCTACATATTCTGTATGTTCCGGCGTAGTACGCGCAATATGTATCATACGTTCCCCACTGAGGCGCAAGGCACAATGGCCGTAACTAAAAGCGGGAGCGGGTCTTGTTGCTCCACTATCACGCTTGGCATTTGTTCGTAACTGGCCCCAAACGTAAAGCGTACATCCTCGGTAACAAGCCCCTTTCCCTCGTTTAGCGTAATCGGGTATTCCGGGCTCCACGTTTCCATGAGGTCGGCATCGGCTCCCACACGCGCGTTTCGGCTATCCACAAAACACACAAGCGCGCCGACAAAGCGTTTCTTTTTGGCCATAACGGAGCCGCTATCGGTATTCAAATCACCGCTTAACGTGCGTAAATGCGCCGTATAAGGCAAACCCACATGTACCACGCTGGCGGGTGCGGTGAGTGTAATTTGCCCGTTTGTTACGGTTTGTCGTTGGCATACTTGGCCATCGGCCAAAATAGCCACTTCTTTGCCCTCTAAATAATCAAGCCCGGTAATTACGGTTGCGGCCGGGCCTCTATACGTTCGTCCGCAATCTACGAAAAACTGCTCTTTGGGGTCTTTACTGGCCAAACGGTCGGCCATTTTTTCCACATAACGCGTACCGTCGCGGTTGACGATTAAGAAAAGTTCGTCGCGGCTTTGGCCGGGAATACAACAAATACTTTCTACCAACCCGTCGGTTTCCATTTCCGTCCACGCGAGTACATTTTCGGCGTGCACGTAGGTAAGGCACAATAACTTTCCGCTGGCCAGTAGCACCCACAAAAGCCCGTCGGGCTCTTGCTGGTAAGCCATCTCAATAACTTGTTCGTTGTCAAAAAGGTGGGCGGCTATCCAACACAAATTATCACCGTGTACCACATCTGCGCTATAATCATAAGCGGCATCACGCACTTTTGTTCCTTTCGGCATGGCATAAATAGCACGGCTCCCAATCACTACCGGGCGCACATTAGATCCGCCGTCAGCGGTCTGTTTAGGCATACCGCAATCGGCGGGGGTCATTACGGCCGAATCAGAGGCAAACGTGCCGCCGGCTGTAAAAGCCACTAAGTTTTTCATACTTACTAGCGCATTGATAGCGTTAATACCATCATCGCGCAAGGTGGTAGAAAATCCGTCGCTATCCTCTAACGGGGTAGAAGTGGCAAACGAATGGCTACCGCCAATTTGCGTACCTTGCACACTATCTAATTGCCCCCATGTCAAACGGCCGCCGTGTTGCGCTACACAAGAGGGCCAGCCATTTTTTTCGCTCCATGCTCCCTCGCTCCATTTATCCGTAGCGTTAATAGTAATTTCTTGCCCGGCCACGTAGTCATAACCGCGCACTTGTATTTGTACTAAGTGTTTAGGCGACGTGTTGGAGGAGGCGGAATCGGCCGACACGTAAAAGTTTATTTCACTAGCCACTACCGGGGCCACGTTAAAAATACGCCATGTTTCCTTATAGGTTTGTCCTCCGGCGGTGAATGTTACCTCTTTGCCGCGCTGGACACTACGCACATTAAACGCGCCCGCGCTCGTGTTCGGTCTTAAAATAATGTTATCGTTGGCGGTACTATTGCCGAGTGCGCCCTCAATGTTGTGGCCCAAAATAGCAATAGAGGTAATCACCACCGCCGCCGGGAACGTGTAAGAAAAGCCGCCATGGTCTTGGTCGGTGTTGTTCACCATAGAAAATACAGTATCGTTCTTTCCGTCAAGCACTTTCCAAAAGTCGGCCTCCAAAGACGAGTACGTGCCGGACGGTGCCGTGCCGCTCGTAAAGGTAGGTATGCACGACTTGTATTCCCGGCCCGTAGAAAAGTAGGTTTCCAAATTCTTGGTATCATTTACCAGTGTAGCGGCTACTTTAAGCGGGCTCACGTACTCCGTAATTTTGTAAAAAATACCTACTTCCTGTTCCTCGCAATCAAGGCGCAAGTAGCAACGACCGTTTGTTACGGTCGGTTTTACTCTTATCCACCACAATCCGGCCGGGATAGATACCACGTCATTAGCATTAAAACTATTTACGTCTTGGTCGGCGGCTTGGTCGTGGTACATAATGCTACTTACGGTGTGTAAAGTCATCCACGAGTTTGCATCATTTGGGTCAGCGGAGTATTGTATTTCCACTTTGCCGCCCCACGTGCCTGTCGTTTGTACTACCATTTCCCCGGTCATTAGCATAGCATCCGAGGTTACGTTGCTCTGTGCCGTATATTGCGGGGAAAAGTTCACGGCTTTAAGGCGGTGTTTGATTTTCCACCACGCGCCTACGTCGCCCGCATTGAATAAATCGTTTTCGCACGTCAAATAAAATTTTCCGTCCGTGCTGTTATAGCAAGCGGAAATTTTAAGCGACTCATCTTTGTTTTCCCGGTTAAGCGGGCCGTACATAAAAACATAGTCAGTAAATTTCCAATCGGTGTGCCCGTAGCGTTCCAGTTGTTTAGGGCGGTGTCCGTTGCGCGCAAAATACATTACATCGGCCGATTGGCAGTAATATAAATCTTGCAGTTCGCCCTCGTCTAAATCGGTTTCCACTTCATACACTAAATCATGTTCGTCTAACAGTTGCCCGTTTGAATTATAAAAGCGCACATACCCCGCGCCCACCTCTAAGGCGTAGGCCTGTGTCTTGCTAAACACAAACGGCAAAAGCCGCGCTTTTTTAGAGCGGTACCCGGTTTTTGTTACGGTGCGGGTGGTATCCCATGAGGTTTGCCTAAGTAGCGTACCCGTTGAGGGAATAGCCGAGTTAGCGTAGTCAATGGTGGGCGGGTTGCTGTTCAAATCTACGCCCGTGATACTCACGGTAGTGGACGGGGTTGTTGCGGTAGTCAAATAAACCGTATCACCTACCGACGGCGTGGGGGTTTCGGTGTAAAGTGTCCGGCTCTCATATCCGGGTATGCCCCACGCATAAAGCGGTATTTCCTCCTCGTAGGTGTAAGCAAATTTCTTTACCGGGGCCAGCATGAGCGTACCGGGGCGGTTAGCAACGCCGCCTTGCGGGAGCACATAGTAATTGATACACTCGCGTAGCCACGTAGAAAATTTTTGCTGGTCTATGCGGTGCCATAATCCGGGGGCAGAAACGCCACCATTGAGAGAGGGTTGTAATAAATGTACGGGCATTAGCGCGCCTCCAAAAATGCACTTGTTTTTTCCGGCACTTCAAACTGTTCAATTTTGTTCGCTTGCCGTGCCTCGTCTAATTTGCTTTGGTACTTTGAAAGCATAAGTTTAGCCAGTTCACTATCCCCGGCAAGTGGTACGGCCAGTTCGGCGGCCAATAGCAAGGCAAAACACGCCACAAAAGCGGGGTCAAATAAAACGGTGTTTTCCTCGTCGGCTACATAAAGGGCCTTTGCGTTTTCATACGGGCACGCTACCAGTTTGTTGCCTTGGTTATCGTTAAAAAGATTGTAGGGGAGTTGGTGGTGCAAGGGTACACCCTCGTAAGCGATTTTTTTAATAAATAAACTGTTGCTTGGCACCGCAAACACATACGGCAAATTTACCGACGGGCTCTCGGTAGTGCTGGCCGCTAAGTCGGCCCAGCGTAAAGAAAAAGCCCAATCGTGCGCGCGCAGTAAAGTACGACGCACAAAGTCATACATCAATTTGGCAGTACGCGCGGTTTGCGTGTTTTCGTCTGCCGATGAAACAAGTTTTTGGCCAAGGTTAGCCAAGGCCAAATTGATAATAGAAGTTTTAGAAATATCGTTTGCCATAATTCCCCTTGTAACCCGCCGGGGGAGAATAGCCCGGCGGGTTGGTTTCACTCTTAGTCAATGCCAATGTTCGGGTTATCAGTAATAAACGCGCTGATTTTCCCGGCAGTGGCGGTACCTACTACGGTATATTTCATACGTAAGTAGTCCTTGAGCCCCAGCGGCAGAGGGATAATCCCTAACATCCCGGCGGTCAAAGAGGCCACGGGATAGGTAGGGAACGTTGCCACCGTTTCGGCAGACGAGAACGCGGAAGCGTCGTCGGTTTCCACCGAGGGGGTTACGCTCGTGCACCCGGCAAAGGCGGTATCTACACGCACTACCAAGAACAAGCGGTTAGGCACATCACCGCCGTTTGTTTTAACGACGTTTGTGCTGGCAGCCGTAGTAGTTACGACTTGCTTATCGGAAAATACTAAGGAATTATCAATCATTTTCCGTACCTCCTTAACTGTTGCTAACGAGCGATTCCGTGTTGATAATCGCGTCGCAGATATGCACCGGGATGTCGTCCACGGTTAAGATCGGCTTTGCGCCCGGTTGATCGGGGGCATAGTTGACGTTGGCTTTTTTACCTAACTGTTTACGCAGAGCGGCGCGGACAGTTCTGTTCATGTAAAGCACGGCTTTACCGACACCGATTTTTTGGATTCTTTCCTCAGCGTCTTGGATAAGGCCGTACAAGTCCACGTTGGCCAAGTCGCCCGTATTGATGTTAGCGACACGGGCCGCATAACGCCAATCCTGTACCGCTAAGCCGATTTGCCATTCAAAGTATTCCTTGTAAGCGGGATATTCTTTGTTGGTGTTGGTGTCTAAGTGGTTGACAAGGCCGAAGTCCTCGCGAGAAATACCCGCCTTAGACCCTTTGGGCCAAAAGCCGAACACTTTATCGCTATCCCAAACCACCAAGTAAATGGAGGTTTTGTCGTTTCCGGCAGTGCCGCCCGCGTTGACTACGTTGCGGGAAGTATCTACGGACGATTTGGTGGTATTGTAGTATTCGGCTAAACCGACACATTTTTCCAATTCCTTTTTACCGCCGTAGATTAAGGCAGAGGCGACAGTGTCGCTCATACCCGCGATAATGCCTTTGGATTGTCCGGCGCGTACCGCATCCACGTGGCCGCCTTTTTCCGCGATGAGTTTATCTACCACGGAATAAGCACCCAACGTGCCGGGGCGGGCCAAGACCACTTTTTGAGTGGCTTTTTCCGCATCTACGCCTTGATAGGCACGCCGCCAAGTTCCGGCGGGAATCCCAGTGCGTACCGCGTATTCGTGGCCGCTGTCTAGGTTACTTTCTTTCATGAGCATATCCCCAATGATGTCATTGGTTTGGCTCAGTACCTCGGCGACGGCTAACTCTTGCCCATCGGGGGCAAATTGAGCGGCGGCATCGCGGAGGTTATACATCTGGTCAGCAATAATTGCCATGTTGTTTTACCTCGTTTTTAGTTTGAACGTTTCCCGTAAAGGGCTTGTGTAAACGTAACATTACCCTTGGCGGCTCCGTTAGAGTTCACTTGCTTGTCCTCTTTAAGCAGTGATCCCGCTTGAAAGAACGCTTTAACCATAAGGGGATGGTTTCCCAAGCCCGTTTGGTCTAAGAGCGTGCGCAGTTCATCGCCGCCAAATTTATCTATCGCCCGTGCGCACGTGGCCATTACGATAGGCAATTTGTCGCCGTGTTCCTGTTTTACTTGCTCTTGCCAAGCCGCCGCGGCCGCGGCCGCTCCGGCAGATAAGCGTTCTGCCTCAAAGTCCAAAATGCGCTGGGCGTCTTCGGGCTTTAAGTTGATGGTTTTGGCCAATTCTTTGTATTTGGCCAGTTCTTGTGCATCCACCGCCGCGCCTCCGGGCAAGGATAAATCCTTGTACGGGTCTTGCGGGGTGTCTTGTCCGTCGCCGGGTTTTTTGCCGCCGTCCGGGTTGGTGTCAGCGGAGCCATCAGTACCGGGCTTTTTGCCGTCGTCTGTTTTGGCTCCCCCAAGCAAAGAGTGTTTTTCATCCGCCTTGCCGTCCTTTCCGGCGGGCGGGGTGTCTGTGCCCTTGTCCGGGTTGTTATCGGCGGGCGGGGTATCAGTACCGCTCGCGCCTTGCCCTCCGGCTGGCGGGGTGTCGGTACCTTTGTCCGGGTTGTTATCGGCGGGCGGGGTGTCCGTTCCGGCTCCACCCACATCGGCCGGGCCTCCGGCCTGTGCCATCAGCATACGGATAAGTTTGTGTCTGTTCATTTTAGTCATCCTCCACGTTTTTTAGGTCTGTTGCTAACTGCTTAATTTCCGCCTCGTATTCTTGTTTCATTTGTTCGTAAGCGGCGGAATCGGCCTTACGCACAAAATCCTCTATCCAGTTACCCAAGGCGCGCATGGCGCAGTTGTACGCCGTGGCGTGGGTATCACCCGGAACAAAAGCGTTTTGGCGGTGATTGGTGGCCAAGAAAAGCGAATAAATCACCCGGCGGCCCTCTACTAAATTCAGTACGCGCCGCCAATCGTTAATCGTGCGCTTTTCAATATCGCGCGTGCGCTTTTGTTGAAATTCTGCTTTACTCATTTACGCCTCCTTGTTGTGCCACAACGTCTAATGCTGAGCCCGTGTTAAGCGGGGTATCGGCCAAGGTTTTAGCACTCTTTACGGCCTCGGCAATTTGTGCTTGCTGGGCGAGGGCCTGTTGTTGTTCGGCCCGTGCTTGGCGGGAGGCCTGTACCTCCTCATCCGGGCGCACCATTTTGGGCGTTGCGCCGATGGCCTCTAATCCCTCACGCAAAGCCCCGTCAAAGTCCACCACGTCCAACACTTCGGCTTGCGCGTTGGCGGCTTGCACTTGCGCCAGTTCGGCGGCAAACTGAGCACCTTGCCGGATAGAGTTAAGCGCGGTTGCTTTTTGTGCTTGTGCAATCATGGAAATATAAGACACGTTGATATTGCGGCCCTGTATTTCCTCCGGCGGAGGCGGTAAAATCCCGGCGCGGTTGCAGATATTAAACGTACGCTCAATAAGCGGGTCTAGTAGTTCGTTTTTAAGGCGTTCCAAAACTGGCCCTAACATCATCATTTTTTCTTGCGTACGTTCGGCCACTTCGGTAGCGGTCATTTTCCCGGCGTCAATGTTGGAAATCATTAAAAACATATCGGCGAAAAACTGCTCGCTGATACGTTGGCGGGTTTGCTCTATGGAGTATTCCAAACTTTTGAGGTCGGGTTGTACTTGATACACGGGGCGCACGGCGGCATCGGTTGTGTCGCTATGGCGTGTAAGCCCGCCGGGCATAAGGTTAATTTCGCCTTGCACTTTGTTAGATACCATCAGCGGCGGGTCAATGCTCTTATCTAAGGCCTCTAACTTTTTCTTTTGCATTTTTTGGAGCATTTTCACGTCGCCCAGTACCGTCCAGCCCGGCCCGCGGCCGTAAGTATCGTTGGGGCGTTTTACTTCCCATCGGCTTGCAATCACCGGGAAATCCTCATAACCCGACTCACGTAAAAAGCGTTCCTGTCCGTCCATCCAATACACCGACACAAAGGGCATATTTTTATTGCCGATGGCTCCGGGCTCACGTTCCCGGTTAGGCATAATGAGATGTCTTACTTTGTACTGGTTAGCGTATTTTTTATCGTTGTACTGTTGACGTATGGCGGGCGGTACGTTTTCAATTCCAAACTCCCCGACCAGTTGCGCCACGGTCATGTAAAACTCCCGGCCGTAGGTATCAATGCGGCCGCGGCTATCGTGTGCAAGCATAAACTCGCCAATAGTAAGCGGGCGGCAGTGTATAACAGTTTCGTAGTCCTCCTCTACCACAAACGCCCCGGTGCAAAATACGGCAATTTCCTCATAGAAATTACGTAGGCACGCGTAAAGGTTGGACTTAGCAAACACACGCTCAATCACTTGTTTCACATCCGCAAGCCAGCGTTTTACGGCGTTTGTTTGTTCTTGTTGCGGGCCGTCAATGGTCAGTTCAAACCAAGAGCGCGAGGGCGACGTTAATCCGCTCATCATCCCGGCCGACAAAATAGCCACGGCACGGGCGGCCGTACTGTCTAAAATAGTTTTGTGGTCAATTTTTTGGCCCCGTTTGCTTTTAGCATCATCGTCAAAACTGCCGGAGGTAGGAGCCAAAAAACGCGCGAGTTCTTTCCACGCATTTACCCATAAATCGTATTCGCTTTTGAGTTGGCAAAAAATGTTATTTGCGTCGCTTATTTTCATAATTACCCCAATGTCGTACGGCTTGCGGCCTGATTATTAAGTGAAGTTCCGGCCGTGTTGGGCGTTCCAAGTGCGCCCGTGCGGCTGGTGAGCACGGTATTATTGGCCACGGCCGTGCGGCGTTTTCGTTCCTCGTCCGCGGCGGCGGTGTCGGTACGGGTGGTTTGTGCCGCACCCTTGGCCTCTGCAAGTGCTTTTTGCTTGCGCTCGGTTTGTTCTTGTACTTCTTGTTGCTCACGTGCCGCCTTGCGTTGGTCATGGGCGTTTTTGGCACTCATACCGATACTAGCGGCGGCGGTTACAATTCCTACTACGGCTGATACTGGGTCGCACATTTTTACGTCCTCCTGTTAAATAACGTCATAATCTGTACGGGCAAAAGCGGGTTGTCCGCGTTTGCCGTGAAAATCTTTCGGTAGTGGCAAAATCATAGAGGCCATTACGGCCGCATCGGCAAAGTCCGGGCTCGTGCCGGATTCTTTGCGCCACTCTTTTTTGTTTTGGAGCACCAGTTGCCCTTTGTGGTTAAACTCATAAAGCCGCGCGCCAAGTTCGCCGATAACCCGCTCATCGCGTAAAAACACTTTTCCGGCCTCGGCCTCGCGCGCAAGGTCAAAATATCCTTGCGTAGTCATATTCCCGTAAGAGCCGGGGGTAGCGGTATTGTGGTATTCCTCAAACACAATGCCCCGTCCGTCGCATTGGGCGCGTACATTGTCAATAATCGGCCCGCCTACGCCGTCGCCGTCCATGATGCATTGATTTACTTTGTTGCGGGTGAGTACGTCTGCTATCTTTCCTTGTGTAAAAACCGCGTCCATTCCGGCCCACGATTCCACGCATACCTCGGTAAGTGAGCCGTCCTCTAAACGGTCGGCAATAAATACCACGTTGTTATCCCCGCCGAAACGCGCGAGGTCAATTCCGGCCACACGTGCCACGGTGGGTATGTTTGTCGGGGCGGGTTGACGCATTTTCTCACCCGCTCCGCGGGCAAAGACGGAGTTGTACGTGCTAACAAAGGCGTTTTCGTCGTTCTCGTACTCTTGCAAAAACATACCCAGCCCCATATCGTAGCCGCGGCGGCGGATATATTCTTGTTTGATTTGCTCTAACTGTTCGGCCGTAAATACGCCCGCCTCGCTTGCGCGCACGTTGGAATAAAACCAATTCGGATCGGCTTTTGCGATGTGGGCCAGTTGGGTAAAATGGTTTTGTCCGCGCACGGTGGAATTGAAAATCGCCCATCCGTTATTTTCGTCTAGGATAGGGCTTAAATAATCCCACGCTTGCGGGTCGCTTAGCGCGTATTCGCTAAACACAATCCCGGCCGGGTTAGAGCCGACAAGCGCGTTATAGTTATCACTTCCGCACACTTGCCACACAGAGCCGTTCTTAAAAACAATTTTCATTTCGCTTTCGTTGACGCGTGCGCGGATTTCTTTGGGAAATGCCTCGTCAATACGGCGTAACCCGGTGTGTTTGTTGACGGCATCCCAAATGGCTTTACGGGCCTGTCCGTATTGCGGGAGCATAAACCAGTACGTACCGGGAATTTTCATTAGTTGGATGGCGGTTTGGTGCAGACAAGCGTCGTCTTTGCCGTGGCGGCGGGGCCACATGAGTACGGCGCGTTTTCCGCCTCGTGCAAAGTAACGGAAAAAGGGTAACTGGTACGGCCGCGGTTTCCAGTTGTTTGGAATTAGAACGGAGGTCATTTTGCTACCTCCCCGGTTTGCGGTGTACCAGTTACTTTTTCACCCGTGGAGGAGGCCTCGGCGTTAGCATAGTCCACCGTTTGGACGACTAAGGCCGGGCCTATATTCACGCTCGTTTCTTTTTCGGGTTTGAAAAGTCCGTGAATTTGTCCTATTTGTTTGAGTGCGTCTAAGGCATCCTTGCCCGTACCGCGGGCGATATTGGTAAGCCGTTGGAAAAACTCCGTCGGCGACATGAGGGCTTTCTCGGCTACTTGCTTTTGCAAGGCCTCTATCCTTGCCCGTATCTTGCCCTCTTTTGCAAGACGGGAGGCCTTAGGATAAATGGTATTTAAGTTGTCCGTTTTACAACCGGGGTAGGCGGCGCGGTAGGCCTCGGTTTTGGTATATCCTCCGGCCACGAGGTTAGCAAAAATCTCTTGGGCTAAGGTCAGCCCGGCGGAGTTTCGGGGGTTTTTGGCGCGTTTTGCCTCTTGCTCAGCGTTCCAATCGGCCCAGCCCTCAAATAAGCAAAGTTGCTTATCAGGCGTAGGCACGGCCTGAGCGAGCAAGTTTTTAGTTTCTTGCTCTATTTTCTCAAAAACGGCCTCGCTAACTGGTTGCCCCTTTTTGGCCATAAAAAAACCGCGCTCCTCTTGTGATTTCACAAAAGGCAACGCGGCCTAAATACGACTCAAATTTCTTTTGTAACCAAAAATTTTACAACAAATCGCGCGGGGCGCGTACCAGATAGGAAAAAGAATATAAAACTTTTTTGTAAAAAGTCAAGTGTTTTTTGAAAAAATTTTATACTTATTTTTTAAGCACTTTTATTTTACGACGTGATTTTGCGGTTAGTTTAGTATTAAATTTACGGCCTGTTGCGCGGCGCAAACATCCGCAAAAATGTCATCCTCCCACACATTTATAATTTCCCGGCCGCAACGCACGCGCCAAATGCCGCGGCAAACCGATAACGCCGCACCGCGGCGGATTCTTAGGCCGTCCAAAAAGTACACGCATTTATTTTTCGGCCGGGTCATTTTCTAACTCCTCTTGCACCTCATAACCGTAAAACATTTTTTCGGTGGGCCGCTTAACTTGCAAGCGCAGTAAAGCCCGCACGAGGCGTATTTTGAGGCCCACATCCGGCTTACCGTCCACCTCGTACATTTCCGGCGGCAAGAAAAAATCACGCGCGCGGCGGCCAACGCCCAGCCAAAACGCATACGTGCGGTAGGGGTTTCCGTCTTTGTCAAAGGCATTAAACGCCTGTATTTTGCCGCACGAAATGCAATAGTTTTTATAACATACTACCCGCGTTTCGCTTTCCGGCGTGGCGCGGATAAACACGGGCACAGCGCACACGGTGTGCTCGTGGCAGTATTGGCAAGCCGGGGTGGGTGAGGTTGTTTTTTTCTTCCGGCCGTAACGTCTTGTGTAGTTAAAGTTCATTTTATTTATCCTCTAAATCCGTAAGATACGATCCGGCACGCTCTAAGATACCGCGCAAGGTAGTACAACCCATTTTCCACCCGTGGCGCATTACGCCGTAGGCCTTTTCCACGTCGCCTTTGCATTTTACGATGAGTTGCTCAAACAACGCTCTTTCGGTTTCCAGCGTGCTGTTTATTTTTTGATTGTCGTTTTCTAAGAGTTCCGGGTTTGTTTTTTCCAGCCAAACACGCAAAACGATTTCCCGCTCTGTTTTTGGCTCTTTGAAATCTAAAATGTAATGCTCCTCGCCTGTTGGCAAAACGTCCTCATACCGTTTTTGGTGGAGGTATGTTTTTGCATGAGGGATATATTGCCCGTTATCTTTTACCCATCTACGGAGTTTTTTTTGCTTTTCAAGCACGGGTAAAATTACGGATAAATCGTACTGTCCGCTTTGCCATTTCTTAAAAGCGGGTTGTTTGCCTTTTTTGTTAGGATAGGCATCCCAAAACGTAGTAAAGCCGTTATCAGTTAGTTGGGTAGGGGGATAATGGGGGTTTGTATTATTAGATTCTATCTTATTATTTCTATATAAGGTAAGGTGGCTCAAATTTTGACCCACTTTTGGCTCAAATTTTGACCCAAGTTGGCTCAAATTTTGACCCAACGTAGCGGGTGGCTCATTTTTTGACCCAACGCCACCCGGTGCCGGGGTGGGATAATCGGCCGCGGCATTATCCGTAAAAGCGGGCGCGGTTGGGCCTAAAACGGGCTCAGTTTGTTGTTTGGGTTGGTTTAGTAGGTTGACCCCGCGCGCGGGTTTTGGGCCGTTTTCCGGCGCGTTTATTTTATCCCACGGGTCTTGTTCGGCATAAACAACCCGCAAGAATAAAGTATTTTTATCGGTAATATCCGCCCACACGAGGCCTAACTCTTGCAAACCCTCTAAGGCCTTGCGTAGCGTGTTGCGGCTTATGGCCAGTTGTTTGGCCAAAACGCGGCTCGGGCGGTTGATGGTACCCTCCGGCCACAACGCCACTATTTTGAGTTTTTGATATACCGCAAATAAGGCGTTATTTTCCCACAGTTTAGTAATATCCGCCTCACTTCGGTACAGTTTGATATATCCTTTGTTTGTACCCATAATCCCACTTCCTTTTAGTTAATAAATCCCAAAACAAAAACAGATTAAACAAGATACCAAATACACGACGAAAAAAAACAAAAAACAAAAAAGTAAAACGGCAATATGGGCCAGTATAAACAACCCTAAAAACTTAAAAAAACTTTCCTCACCCGATATTGAATAAAATGTCAAAACATACAACACAAAAGGCAAAACAAACAAAGCGATCGTGCACATGGTAAGTGCCATATTAAAAGCCGCCTCAAAAAAATCATACGTCCTCCATGGTACCCCGGCCCGGAGGCCGGGGATATGTGCTTATTGCGGCAAAGATACGCCCTCAATTTCCGCGCGGATTTCTAAAATGGTTAGATAAGCGCGCATGACTTTACACTGGTCTTTGAGTAGTTCCTTGGAGCATTTCGGCGTAAAGTCCAACGTTCCGGCTTCCCACTTCACAAGCATTTTGTGCAGTTTAGCGTGGCGCACTTTTAACTCGTACCACTCATCTATCATGCGGATTTGCCACGATGGAATAGACGACAAACCGCCGTCAGCGGCTTTTACGGGAGCATCGCAAGCGGCGCAGTTGCACGGCTCCGGCACACAGCACTCTCCTACTTCTTGTTTTGTTTCTACTTCGTTTTGTTCCGGCATAATTTTACCTCTCATTATTTAATTTTTACATCACAAATTTTCCAAGCATTATATCGGCTATCAGTTGGCCGACGGAAAAACAGGCAAAGCAAAGTACGGCCGCAACCACACAAGCGGCCACAAATCCGCCCAAAAGGTACTTGCCGGATTCGCCCAAATAAGGCAGTTCTAAGCGCGTACCCATCACATTACAAAACCCATACAAAAAACTTTTCATTTATTTACCTCTCTTTTAATCTGCTTATAACTACTAAATCTGTACTTTGATTCCAAAAAGCATCCTTTCGGTCGCCGGGATAGCCCGCAAAACGCAAATTAAATCCCTCATCAATATAACTTTGTAAGGTTTTCCCATATTCCGGCTTGCGGGAATGGGATGACAAAGGCCTTTCCGGCCAAAAATCACAATCAAAAGCGGGGTTATATTCGCGTCCTCTTTTGACAAACATAACGCCACCTTGCCCCCTAAACGGATGATTAAATTCCCGGCTCGTAAAAACAACAAAAACGCGGTTGGTGCTGTTGGCAATTTTCAAAACTCTGTTATTTTGCCGGACGTCCTCTTTTGTTCGTATAAACTTTTCTTTTTTCATTTTTTACTCTAATGTTTTTTTATTGTGGACAGTGCCAATAACTTCCACTGTTTTAATGTATGTATGGAGCGGTTGGCCAGTATTGTCTTTTGACCAGCCGCCCGTGTTTTCATCCCGGCGGACAACGCCTACGCATTTAACACTAGAAATCTTAAATCTAACAATATCACCCTCATAAATAAGCCGCCCGGTCTTATCTTTAAGCCCGGTGCATTGTTCAAGTATGCAATCCTCTATATTTGCCGGGTTGGTAGGGGAAGTTCCAACACCGTCTAATGTGTTTTCAAAAACGTGTTTATCCGTAAAGCAATAAACGTCAAACATTCTTTTTGTGGGTTTATGCCACGCTCTAAATCGCAATACGTCATTCATTTTTTATTTTCCTCTCGTTTAATTTTTAACATCGGCCGGGGATATGCTCTTTTATAAGCGTCTATAACGTCAAATAAGAACTCTTGGCGGGCTTGCAAACTAAATTTTGTAGTTAGAATTTCCACCGTTCGTGGGTGCAGATATTTCACAGTTTCCCATACCTCTGTCATACTAGCCCTATTATCTACGCTCATTTTTTCACACTCCTTTAACGGGCACCAAGTAGGCCGTTTGGTTGGAAATAAACGGCTGTGTTTTTCTTTAATAGTGCAATACCATTTTGAATTGTCGCCTTTGTAGATAAACTGGCTCAATTTGCACGTGGCGCAAGTTGTAGGCATATCCATTTCAATTTTTACACTCATTTTTCCACCTCACCGCGAACGGTCTTTTTGTGGCCGCAAGCGCACTGATAAATTTGTACGTCCGTATTTACGCCCTCAAAAATAAGCCGTATATTTTCCCGGCCACAAAAATCACATTTCATTTTGATACCTCCCCGGCCGCGCTTTCAATAAGTAACCGTTAAATAAGCGCAAGTTGCGCATCGGCCGTTTGTAAAACGTGAGCATAATACGCGTGTAATACGGCGTTGCTTTTCCAGTGGTCGGCCTCAATAGCGGCGTTTTCCATGGTGCATATTATATCGGCTTTCCATTTTGATAATTGTTGAGTGGTTATCATTTTGCCCCCTAATAAATACGTACGCCTTTGTGTTTTCTATCTTGGCGCATAATCTTTTTCCATTTGCGCCTTGCGGCCCGATTCATATATCCGGCCGGAATAATATAATTGGTACTACCGTCCTGTTTCAAATGTACTTCCGTCATTTACTGCCTCCTTAATCACAATATCGCTTTCTACTTCGTTGCCCCACACATCCCAGCCGGGTGTTTTTTCGCGGGCAAACAGTTCAATAGCGGGCAATTCGCCCATTAACTTTTTAATCTTTACCCGTGCCTCCGGCGGCTTTTGGCTATGCTTACGCAGAGGGCTAAAAATCAGTTGGCTAATCCCGGCGTTTATCCGGCGCGGGCTCCCTTTGGTGGCTAACAAACACGGCTCCGTGTTTCCGCGCGTCCAGCGGCCGAGGCCCAAAAACTCACCAAATCCGCTTTTGTACGTCTTTACCCATTGAAAGGCGATCGTCTTATACTCAAACCCCCATGCCTTTATTACGTCTAACGCCTCTTGTAACTTCGGGTAAGTCGCCCACATAAAGAGTACGCAATTTTTATCGGCTAACTCTTTTATAGGCAGTGCGCAAATATCTTTCGTTGTCATAGTTGGGTACTGAGCCGCCGCGGCTCCGGCACAACCCGCGTCCTTATAACTCCATGGCGGATCGGCGTAGATAATTTGATACTTTTTCGCCGTGCTCTCTCTCTCTCTCTCTCTCTCTGTAACGGCATAGGTCATTTCGTCCTCCCTTAATCCTACAAGTCGTCTAATAAATAAATAAACCGTACCAGCACGGCAATAGTATCTAAGGCCTCGGCCTTTGCTTGCTTAAAATCACCGTCATTAACGGCCTTTGCCATTTCGCCTAGTTCCTCTGTGGCCACGCTCACCGCTTGCGCGGGATTTTCCGCAAAGAACGGGTGCTTTTCCTCGGCGTGTTTCGTTGCCTGTATTATTTCGTTAAATGTTTTTACTTTCACTTTTTAACTCCTTTTTATTCAGTTCCTTGGCTTTTTCAAGAGCCCAACCTATATCACGGTGCAAACATTGTCCGGGGCGTACTAAATTAACGGGCTGGTGTTTGACAACATACTTCCATTCGCCAAGCACATAAAAAGCCGCCGTAATGGTTGAGCCGTACACCGTCCAACGCATATTTTCGTCAAGGGCTACATAATAAACTAAATCTCCTAACCTAAATTTTTGTTGTTTTTTATTCACTCTATCGCCTCGTAAAAATCTTGTTTCGCTTTACTTAAACTTTCAAAAGGGCCGTTTTTCAATAGTGCCCCGTTTGTTTCTTGCCGGGCTTTCCAATACCACCCGTTCCAAGCACGCGTAAAATCAGCGTGCCATCCGGCATGGGAAATACTTTTAGGAGCGTGTTTTTCTTTCCACCTCCGCCAGTATTCCCGTTGTCTTTTACGTAGTTCCTCCGCCGATAACTTTGGCAAGTGTCCGCGCTTTTTCATCGTCTTTCACCGTGTTAATGCTCCCGGTGGGCCGCGCAAAGCAAATAGAATTACTATACATCCCCTTTGCTACGCAATAATGGCACAGGTCTTTATTTGTAAAGTTCTTACAAACCGACGGGCCGATGGCGTACGTGTCAATTTCTTGTGTCTGTTTTACCTTTCTAGGGCTCATATCATTACCTCCGGCACATTACCCGGTAGGCACGCGGGTATATTTTCATCCTTATACATCCGCACTACGTTTTCGTCATCGTCCACCGCCAAGAGCGGGAGTAGCCCGCCCTCCCGGCCGAGCGCGTGTTTGCGCTTTATTGCCGCGAGCATTTTTTGCTTTAACAAGTGATCCGGCATACGGTTACCAAGCGGGCGCATAAATAACTCATTTATGCTTACGCCGTAATGGTTTAGCCAGTTCATTGTAATAGTCCGTAGTTTTTCGCTACGGGCCGTTAGGACGAATAGGAAAATGTTGTCAAGTTTTAACGAACGGGCAAAACAAATAAAATCCATATTTGGGGCCGCGTTCCCACAGCGGCGGCCAAAAAGCGCATAATCCCTATCATCCCCAAACTCCCGGCGAAAAGTGTTCTCACACAAAACGCCGTCCATATCTAACAGTACAGCCGCGGTAGGTACTTGTTGCTCTTGTGTCATTTACCTTGCTCCTTTTGGTTTTGCGCCTCCCGGCACTTACGGCATAAGCCGATATGTGTTTCAAGTCCGGGCTTTAATAATTTTTTACAGTGAGGGCAAAAGTCGCTCATGTTTTCCTCCCTAAGCCCGTGCGGATGGTTGTTTATCCGCACGAATGGCGTACTTTATTCTTTCCGATATTAGGTTAAAAAACGTAAATGCCATTTTTGTAGCAAGACACTCACCTTTACGGGAAAGTGAAACATCAAAGTCAGTAGCACCTATTTTCCCCGGTTGCGTTTTAAGGTCTATCACGGCGACGTTTTTACCGTCCTCCTCAAAAGTTATTTTGATAGTAAATTCTTTTTTCATAATGCCCTCCCGGTGGAAATGGGGGCGGGGAGGGTCTGATCCCCGCCCTGTTTGCTCTCGTCGCGCATGGGATTAGGTGCGCCCGGCTGGTGTTTTTTCGCCAGCAAATTGTCTAAATAGAATCCCTTTAATAAATCAGCCCACCACTTGCCGGGGTTGCGGCGGCCGAGAAAAAGCGGCTTTTTCGCTTTCGTGTGGTGGTAGCATTGTGCGTACTTGTAAAGCGCGCGGCGTTGTTTAGCAGTTAAGCGATCCGCAACGGCCGCTTGCACGCTTTCAAACAAATTCCATCCGGGCAGTTCTAACAAAATTTTCCCTAACACGTTTCCCGGTGCGCGCATTTCGGCCGGGATAGGAAACCAAACAAAGTAATACCAATAGCCATAGTCCTCTTTTGACGAAACAATTTCTACGGGTATTTCGTCGGCCCAAATATGCACAGGCCATCCGGCAAATAACAGACGGCCGACTATGCACTCTTTATGCACATACACTTTTCTTTTATTGAAATTTCCCTCTATCATATTAGACCCCCATTTCTTCCCGCAAAACTTTATTAAGCGCGCGGTTTTCGTTATAATAAACCCAGCCGCGGCGGCGTTTGCTTAGCCGGGCATTAGCGCGGGCAGTTTGATAGCGGTTGTAAGATAAAGCAAAGGATGACGGTTTTACCACATCATCATAACCCCTATTCCACCATTCCTTTGCGCATACTGATTTTGCGATTTTTATTGCTTGTCTTAATTTCATAATCCCATTTCCTTTTATTTAATATGCGGCGCGGCGATTATACATCTGCTCCACGTCGTCCAGCAAATAGACCTTGTAGCCCTTAACATAACGGTCAAGCGGCCGTAGCCCTTTGCGCTTATAGGTAGTGCCCAATGTCGGCAAAGAACATCCAAACAACCGGGCCACGGCTTGCCGGGTCAAAAACGTATTGCCCGCCAAGTCGGTGATAATTTCTTTATTCTTAGACGTATTTTTGAAAATCCGTACGTCTAATTTTTTGTACGCCATTTTTTCGTTATTCATAACCCACCTATAAATCTTTGCGCTACACCCCTTTTTTAGGGTTAGATATGGTAAAATAAAACCGTACACACCTCTGGTAAAGTTTGTACGGTTTTTGGTTACAAAAGGGCGCGTTCCCTTTTGTTGCAAATGCTACTCAAATTGTTTTCGCGTTTTATTGTAACCAAAAAACCCTATCCCAAGGGGTTGTTAGTTCCTTTATTGTTCCTAACACTCACATTTTAGGAATAATAGGAACATTTGTCAAGCCCTTTTTTTGGAAACAGGTGTTTTTGTGACGAGAAAACAAGAAAAAGATGTGATTAAAAAAATCAAAATAGCCATGATAGAAAGCGGCTTTAATCAAGTTTCGTTAGCCGAAAAAATGGGAAAAACGCATAGTGCTATTAACAAAATGCTTAACGGAAATTCCGCTATCACAATGGCAAATTTAGAGAAAATCGCCGCTCTTACAAAGCGGCCCGTGAATTATTTTTTTGACAATTCCACCGACGTAAAAGGAAATAATAACGTGGTAGGCAATAACAACAAAACTTCCTCCGCGACGGAAAAAGATATTAAATTATTATCCACGCAAGTAGAGTTATTGTCGGCCAAAATAAAACTCATTGAGGCGGAAATTAAGTTGCTCAAAAAAGGAAAATAATTTATGAAAAAATTTTTATTAGGCGTTGGCGGGCTTTTTATTTTTATCATTATTTTGGCCGCGTGCCTATCGGGCCCGTGGGCGTGGAATTTTGGCACAATACTAGGCCATATTGCATACGCTATCGCTTGGCCATTTATATATGAGCCACAAAGCACCGCCGGGCGGCTGATACAAATTTTATTTATATGGGCGTTGATTTTTACGATTCCAATACTGATAGTTAAATTTATTTCCTACTTAAAAAACAAAACAAAAAAAGCAAAAGTAAAGCCCCTAAAAATAGAACAAGAATTACGGGCTAAATTTCCTTTGTTAGAAAATTATTTTAATGATGCTTTTAAGTGGTTGCGCAAAGAAGTAAAAAACAAACAAGACGCGCTCACAGCGGCGGCCAAAACAAAAGGCGTTTCGGCCGAAAATATGTCTTATGTTCTTTTGTTTTTTCAAGTTACAGAACAATTAAAATCCGGGGAATGGTACGTCCACCGCGGTATGCTAAATATGCAAGGCGAGGATATGTACGCTCTTTGGAAATATCTATTAGAAAAGTTAGAACAATATAAATACTTCCCGGCCGAGGACTTCGCGCAAAGGCGCAAGGAAATGACCGAGTGGATAAAAACAAATGGCTGATAAAATTTCAAGTTTCAAACGCAAAGGAAGAAACGGCCACCGATACCGAAAGCAAATAAATGGCAGACGGTACGAAATTTTTTTGTCCGGCAACAAAGAACAGCGCGAGCATGATTATAAATTATGGGTAGAACAGTTGGAGCAACAAAACCGCTCCCGCAAAATTGACGGTTCAAAAACATGGTCGTTTTTTGTTAGTGCTTTTTTGCGTAGTATGCGATCGGAAAAAGATGCAAAAACCGGGCGGCCGATATGGCGCAACCGCACCGTAGCCGAGTACGGCTATGCACTTGCACATTTTGAAAGAGTAGCACATCCTCATTATGTAAAGGATTTAACCTTTGAGCACGTGGCCTTATTTCGGCGCACACGGGTAGAGGAGGCGCAAAGTAAGGGGGATGATAATTACGGCGTAAATAAAGACATAGGTTGTCTTTTGCGCGCGCTTGATTGGGGAATGGTAGAGGGCTATATCCCATACATAGACCTTACCCCGGTACGTAACACGCCTAAAAAGACAAGTGCGCCTATTGTGCGCGTGCTAACTCCGTGGGAGTTGTCTATGTTGTTTAAGTATAGTTCCCCGCAAATGCGGGTTGCTACACGCATGGGGTTAGAAGGTAATTTGCGGCCGGAGGAAATGTATAACTTCTTAATAGAAAAGATAGACCCGAAAACGGGTATCGGTTGGGTAACTCATAACGATGAGGATAAAAAGCGCGGTATTCGTTTTTGGACTGTAAAGCGTGATAAAGAACGCCCGGTATATTTTACACCCGGCACCATAAAAGATATTCTCTCACTCGGCGCGAAAACATACCTAATCACAAACGAGGACGGCAAACCGCTAAACGATAACACTTTTTCTAAGCATTGGAATAAAAACCTCAAACGTGTAAATGATATGATTTTGCGCCGGGAGCCGGACGGCCATAAAATCCTATGCACATACAAGTCATTACGTAAAACACACACCACGTATATGCTACAAGCCGGGGCGGCCAAAGAGGATGTTTCAAAGTACGTGTCGCACGCGGAAGTAAAAACAACCGAACGCCACTACATTGATAAAGAAATGTTACGCAAGGCAGACGCAAAGGCGCGCTTGGAGCACTTGGCGCGCATGAAAAAGTTTGTGTCTATGCTACCCAAAATGGTACAAAAATAGTGTCCCCCACTTTTGGCCGAGTGTCCCCCACTTTATTTTGAGCCATTTTGCACCCACTTTTGCCCCCACTTTATCTTTAATTTTTCTTAATTCTCTTTAATTTTCTTTACTACTTTAATAACAATTTTACGACGATAAAGACAATAAAATTCCCCGCTTACGGCGGGGAATTTGTTTTAAGACGATGGCGGAGAGGGAGGGATTTGAACCCTCGAAACCTTGCGGTTTACAGGTTTTCGAGACCTGCTGTTTCAACCACTCACACACCTCTCCAATTACGCCGTCGCCGAGTGGCTGGCATCAGGCATCTGTTCTTATTATACCAAACTTTCGGGGTATATGTCGGAGGAGAGAACTTCTGCCGGCGGAGAAATTATTTTCCTGCCGGAGCGGGAGCCTTTTTGGAGGGGGAGGAATTAGCCTGCTCCAGTGAGTTTAAAAATTCCAAAGCGGCGGGTTCAAACCATTCGGGGCTGTAATGCACCCCCGTGGGGGAAAAGAATTGCTGCGTTCCTTCCGGAGCTTGTGCCGCTAGGGCGCGGCTCATGGCCCAGGGAATGGTACGGTCCAGACGGGAAAATCCAATCAGCATAGGCGCGCGGACTTGTTTAATCAAATCCATGTTATCAAAGTTTTTATTCCACAAAAGTGGTTTTAAAAATAACGGCAGTACGGCGGCTCCCCAGGTACCATCGTATTTTTTAGCCAACATATAAAACCCCATATCCGCCATATTGGTAAACGGGCTTTGTAAAATGACGGCTTTAAACGGCAGTTTATTGTATGTGGACGCTATATACAGCGCCGGAGAGCATCCCAGCGCAAAGCCCCACAATACAATATTTTTGGGCATGATATGCTGCCTGTTCATAAGTTCAAACAGGGCTGTTTTGGCGTCTGCATAGATGTTTTTTTGCGAAGGCTTCCCTTCGCTTTTGCCATAGCCGCGGTAATCAAACAGAAAAATACCGTATCCCCGTTTGGCGTAAGGGAGCACAAAGTCCTGAAAGCTGTATATATTGTACCGGCTGCCGTGGAAAAAAAGCAGAGTAGGCAGGTTGTCTTTGGCGGGCAGATAGAGCGCATGCAAATTTTTTTCATCTTCGGTAGAAAAAGAAAGTTCTGTAAACGGGAGCTGAATGGAATACTGCTGGCGGGACGGTTCAAAGATAAAATAATCCGTTGCACGGTCAAAAAACACCGCCCAGCAGGAAAGCAGGATAAATAAAATGAAAATGGGGATATATTTGCGCATAAACAAAAGAGCCCTTTGGTTTATCCTAGCATAAAAACAAAAATTAAGGAAGATTTTTTATAAATTTATCCACCGCTTGGGCGGGCCAGGCAAACTCGTCGTGCCCGCCGGAAGGGGCCAAAAAACGTTTGGCGTGGGGAATGTAATCCGCCAGGCGCGCGCTCATACGCCAGGGGATAGTAGCGTCGGTGCGGCTCATGCAGGCCAGCACCGGCAGTTTTAAGCGTTGCGCCGGAGCCGTGTTTTCAAAGCGGTTAAAATACAAAAACGGCGTGACAAACGCGGCGGAAGCCCGGTAAAACCAGGAAGCGGGGTCATACGCGTGCGTCCACAGGCAAACCGCCATATCGGGCGTACTTAAAAAAGGGCTTTGCAAAATAAGCGCTTTAAACGGAAATTTGTCCAGGGTGTGGGCGACGTGCAAGGCCGGCCCGTTGCCCAGCGAATGCCCGTAAAGCACAATGTCCTGCGGGCGGATTTTTTTTACGCTCATTAAGTAGCGCGCCGCCGCGAGGGCATCTTCAAATACGTTTTTTTGCGAAGGGTTCCCGCGGGAAAGCCCAAAACCGCGGTAATCAAACATAAAAATACCGTAGCCCAGCGGAGCATACGCTTCGGCGAATTTTTCAAAATGCGATACATTCCCGCCCCGCCCGTGGAAAAACAACATTGTCGGATGAGCGGGTTTTGCCGGCAGATACACGCCTGTAATTTTTTTGCCGTCCGGCGCGTCAAAGGCGGCGTTTTCAAACGGCAGTTTAAGCGGCCAGCGCTTTTTTTGCGGGCGGAATACGATATGCGCCCCCAAGAGGGAAAGCCCATACCAGATGCCTGCCAACACGGCTAAAAGAGTTACCCAAATCATACTTATATTATAGCTTTTCCCCGCTCGGAAGGCATTTTGTATAATAAGCGTATGTACAAAAAAAACCTTTTCACAACTTCTTTGGCTGGTTTTTCATCCGCGCTCCCGGCCTGGGCGGGCCCGCTGTGCGGCCTGACGGGTGTGGCGCTGTTTTTGGCGGGGACGGTGTGCTTCGTGGCATACAACTGGGCCGCGTGGGGCACGCTTTATAAATTTGCCTTGCCGCTTGCCGGGCTGGCGGCCTGTGCGGCGGCGGCGTACCGCTTCGGACTGGAAAGCAGTACGGGCCAGGTGCTTTCGTTTGCGTGCGGGTTGTTTGTAGGGCTGTTTTGGGTAGTGTACGGACAGGTATATCAGACCGGTTCTTTTGTATATGAATTTTGCCTGGTCTGGGCGGTATGTCTGCTGCCGCTTGCGCTGCTGGCGGGGAACCGCTGGCTGTGGGTGTTGTGGGCGGCGGTGTGCAACGGATATCTTATTTCGTACAGGAGCGGCTGGCCCGATATGCTGGTGTTGCTCATTTTCAATGCGGGCTGTTTTGCCGTAAACGAATGGGCGGCCCTGCGTCCCGGCGGGAAAGGCGGTTGGGTTTCGCTGTTCTTTTTGGCTGCGGTGCTGGGCTGTTGTTTAGCGGAAGCCTTTTCCCACGGGTGGGGCGTTTACTTTTGGATGAATACTGGATGGGTAATTCTTTTGGGCCTGTATGCGTGGCGGTTTCGCCGCGGGGCGGTGCAGTTGGGGTTTTGTGCGCTTGCGTTGGATATCTTGCTGGCGGTCCGGATGGTTGAACCCTTATCCCAGGGGCTGAGAGCCCTGCTGGCAGGTCCCGCGGTGATTGTGCTGTTTGTGTGCAGTGCGGCGGCGGTGTATTTTTTGAGCCGGGAGGAGAAAACAAATGCCCGTTAATACCGAACCTAAAACTCCTTTTATTGTATCCGCCCTGCTGGCAGTGGGGGCCTGGCTGGCCTGCGCGATTACCCTGGTACTGATTGGGTGGATAAATACACTTGGAACGGGCGTGGCGGCGGTTGTGCTGGCGGTGGTGTTTACGCAGTTGTCCCGGCGCATGGACGGCGTAGCCGGTGCGTTTTGGGCGCAGGCGGCGCTGGCGTTTTCGCTCTGCGGCAAATGGCTGGTGATTGCGTGGGCGATTGAAAAGTGGTCGTTAAACGCGGTGCAGATTTGCGGGCTGGTGTGGGGAATCACGGCCCTGGGGTATCCGATTTTTACGCAAAAAATGGACCGCGCCCTTATGGTTTGTGCCAGTGCGATGGCGTTGTTCTTTTGGGTGTTTGAAGATCATTCGTCACTCGCCCTCTATATGGAAACGGCGGCTGTTTTGCTGTTTGTACTGTCCTATGTATTGTTTTTCGTGCCAAACGAAAATGTCCGTCCGGTTGCATGGGGGATATTGCCGGCGTGTGCGATGCCGTTTGTGGCGTTGTTGCTGGGTGAAGCGGAAACCAGCCTGCCGCTCAATTCCTTAATATTGGGGCTGTGTTTGTGCGGCGTGTACTTTTGGCGCGCGCGGGAAAAATTCCATATCGGCGTGTCGGCGCTGATTTTGTTGGTTTCCTATTTGACAAATTCCGGCACGGTAATGGGCGCAGCGTTGTTGGCGTTGGCGTTTAGCCAAAACCGGCTGAGCCTAAAAATTACCGGGGCGGCGGTGTTTGCGCTGTCGCTGGTGTGGCTGTACTACCAGATGCAAACGACGCTGCTGGTTAAAGCCTACTATCTGTGGGCGGCGGGAATTATACTGCTGGCGGTATATGCCTGGCAGAAGAGGGGGAGTTATGCGCGCTAAAATCTTTTTAGGGGTGGTTTTGGGACTTGCCGTTTTATTGGGAGGGTATGCCTCTTATACTCAAGCGGCGCGGAAAAGCGCGCCCGTGTTTTATTTTAAAATTGCGCCCGCAGACCCGCGCGCTTTGCTCAGCGGGGATTATATGGCACTTAATTACGATGTGAAAAGAGGCCTGCTTCATGAAAACGGACAAGCAACCGTTACGTTCTACGCACTGCCAAACGGCGTGGTGCAAACGGAACAAACGGACCAGCCGGTAGAAATCGCTTACCGCGGACGGCGTTTAAAATTGCCGCACCAATTTTATTTTCAGGAAGGCACCGGCAAAAAATACGAAACTGCCGTTTACGCCAAAATGCGCCGCCTGCCGGACGGACGTTTTTTGATAGAAGCATTGACGGACGAACAATTTAACGAAATAAATTAGAGGTTATTATGAGCGAAAATTGCAACCACGATTGCAGCTCCTGCAGCGCGAACTGCTCCAGCCGCAACCCGGGCGAAATGCCCAAAGACAAACCGCATTTGAGAAGCCGCATCAAACACGTGATTGGCGTGGTAAGCGGCAAAGGCGGCGTAGGAAAATCCTTTATTACCGCTTTATTGGCGTCGGAAATGACCCGCCGCGGTTATTCCTGCGGCGTGCTGGACGCGGACATAACCGGCCCGTCCATTCCCAAAATGTTCGGCATTCACGAACGCGCCACCGGCGACCAGGATGGCATTTATCCCGTCAAAAGCCAAGAAGGCGTACAGGTAATGTCGCTAAACTTACTGCTGGAAAAAGAAACCGACCCTGTCATTTGGCGCGGCGCGCTGATTACGGGCACCGTGCGCCAGTTTTGGACGGATGTGGTTTGGGAAGACGTGGACTATTTGTTTATTGATATGCCGCCCGGCACCGGGGACGTGACGCTGACGGTGTTCCAAAGCCTGCCGGTGGACGGGATTGTGATTGTGTCTTCCCCACAGGAACTGGTGCAGATGATTGTGGGCAAAGCCGTCAAAATGGCACAGATGATGAAGGTGCCGGTGCTGGGGCTGGTGGAAAATATGAGCTACTTAAAATGCCCGGACTGCGGCAAAGAAATTGAACTTTTTGGCAAAAGCCACGCGGCAGAAATGGGCCAAGAATTTAACATTTCCCCCGTGATGCGCGTGCCGCTAAACCCCGCCGAGGCCCGCGCGGCGGATGAGGGACGCATCGCGTTTGTGCGCGAGGACGCCGTCGCCCCGCTGGCGGATAAATTGGCCGCTTTGTAACCCCCCGCGCCGGCCGCGCGGCGTATGGAACGCGCGCCGGCGGCGGAATTTGTATCCCGCGGGGGGACAATTAAATGTTACAATGTGCGTAAGGGGGAAAATATGTCTGTTTCTTTAAGCAAGCTTGCTAACGCAATCGGCGATTCGCCGACCTTAAAAATAAACGCCAAAGCGCGCGCGCTCAAAGCGGCGGGGGAACCCGTCATCCATTTGGGCGGAGGGGAACCCACTTATCCCGCGCCGCAGGCCGCAGTAGAGGCGATTATCCAAAAAGCGCAAAGCCGTAAAATCAAATATACGCCTTCTTCCGGTACGCCGGAACTGAAAGCCGCTGTGTTGGATTATACCCAGCAGCATTATGGCCGCCGCTATGAGCCGGCTAATGTGATTATTTCTTCCGGCGCGAAACAGGCTTTGTGCAATTTCCTGTTGGCGGCGGTGGACCCGGGCGATGAAGTTGTATTCCCTGCGCCTTATTGGGTAAGCTACCCGGAAATGGTGCGTATGGCCGGGGGGACGCCCGTTATTGTGCGTGGTGAAAACGGAAAATTGGGGGTAACGGCGGAGCAGATTTTAAAAGCCGTCACACCCAACACCAAAGCCATTTTAATTAACAGCCCCTGCAACCCCTCCGGGCAAATTTACAGCGAAGATTTTATCAAAACGGTGGTGGAATTTGCCGAACAGGAAAACATCTTTTTGGTAATGGACGATATTTACCACCAACTTGTTTTTGACGGACAAAAAACGCCCAATGCCTGTGCCTACGCCAAAGAAGGGAAAAACCTGGTTATCATCAACGGCGTATCCAAATTGTACGGGCTGACGGGCTTGCGCATCGGCTGGGCGGTGTGTGCTCATAAAGAGCTGATTGCCGCCATGGGACGCATACAGTCCCAAAGCACGTCGTGCAATTGCGATTTGTCCGAAGCCGCTGCGGCGGCCGCCTTAAACGGCGACCAAAGCTGCGTGCAGGATTTGTGCCGTATTTTGCAGGAAAACCGCGATGTACTGCTGAAAGAAGCCGCGCAAATTCCCTACGTGCACGTAGAGAAACCCGCGGGGACTTTCTATTCGTTTATGGATTTTAGCCACTACAATGCCGATTCCAACGCTTTGGCGCAGTATTTGTTGGAAAAAGCGTTGGTGGCCGTTGTGCCCGGTGCCTCCTTCGGAGCGGAAGGGTACTTGCGCATCAGCTATTGTGCGGACCAGGCTTCCATTGTGGAAGGTATGCGCCGCATCCGCTGGGCGCTTGATGAAAACGCTCCGAAAGAAATAAAAATCGGGGATAAATTAGTTACGAGGGATTAACATGAAAACATTGAATGCTAAACCGGATTTTTTTAAACCGGATTACGGACTTGAAAATGCCGGCATCAGCACCGGCAAAACCGTTTACTGGAACTATTCCACTCCGGCTTTGTATCAGGAATCGCTTTCCCGCGGCGAAGCCAATATCGTCTATGGCGGCCCCCTGTGCGTGAGCACCGGCAAACATACCGGACGCAGCCCGAACGACCGCTATTTTGTGGAAACCAAAGATATTGAAGGAAAATTGTTCTACAATAAAAGCAACAAAGGCATTAAACCCGAATACTTTGACAAAATTTTTGCTAAAGTGCAGGAATATGTAAAGGACAAAGACCTCTTTGTGCGCGATGCGTACGTCGGCTCCAGCGAGGCTTCCCGCCTCAAAGTGCGCGCCATTACCGAATGCGCCTGGACGAACCTGTTTGTCAAAAATATGTTCATTGAACCCAAACAGGAAGAGCTCAAATCGTTCGTGCCGGAATTTACCTTAATCTGCCTGCCCAAAATGAAAGTGGATCCCGCCACCGACGGTACTATCAGCGAAACCGCTATCTTGATCAACTTTGAGAAAAAGATGATTCTCGTCATCGGTTCCGAATACGGCGGCGAAAACAAAAAAGCCCTCTTTACGGTAATGAACTTCCTCTTGCCGCAAAAAGGTATTATGACGATGCACTGCTCCGCCAACGTGGGCGACAAGCAGGACAGCGCCATCTTCTTCGGCCTCTCCGGTACGGGCAAAACCACCTTGTCGGCGGATATTACCCGCGGGCTGATCGGCGACGATGAACACGGCTGGGACGAGGACGGCGTGTTTAACTTTGAAGGCGGCTGCTATGCTAAAGTCATTAAACTGAGCCAGGAAGCCGAACCGCAAATCTATTCCACCACGCACCGCTTCGGCACCGTGCTGGAAAACGTCGTGTTTGACCCGGAAACCGGCAAACTGGATTTGAACGACGATTCCTTGACCGAAAACACCCGCGCTTGCTATCCGCTGAACTTTATTGAAAACGCGGTGGAATCTAAACGCGCTACGCACCCGAAAAACATCATCTTTTTAACGTGCGATGCTTTCGGCGTAATGCCGCCTATCTCTAAATTAACGCCGGACCAGGCCCTGTACCACTTTATCAGCGGTTACACCGCCAAAGTAGCCGGCACCGAAAAGGGCGTAAAAGAACCCACCAGCACCTTCTCTACCTGCTTTGGCGGGCCGTTTATGGCGCTGCACCCGTCCGTATATGCCGAACTGCTGAAAAAGAAAATCAAAGAGCATAATGTGGACTGCTGGCTGGTCAACACCGGCTGGATCGGCGGGCCGTACGGCGTGGGGCACCGCATCAGCATTAAATACACCCGCGCGCTTTTAAACGCCGCCTTGGACGGAAAACTGGCCAAAGTGCACTTTATCACGGATCCAGTTTTCGGCTTCCAAATCCCGACGGAGTGCGAAGGCGTGCCTTCCGAAATTTTGAACCCGATAAACTCTTGGGCCAATAAAGACGAATATATGGTAAAATATGAGTCCTTGGCTAAGTCGTTTATTGAAAACTTCAAAAAGTACGAAGACGGCTGTTCCAAGGAAGTGCTGGCCGCCGCGCCGAAAGTGAAATAAGCGCCGCCAGACGCAATTTTAACGGAGCCCCGTTGGGGTGCAAAACCATTACAACAGGGCTCCAAATATAATAGAATCTAAGTAACGATATTTTTCGTATTAGTAACAGGAGAATAAGTAATATGGCAAAAGCAAATGCAAAATTTATGGCCCCTTTAACCCCCAGCGCTGAATTGGCGGTAATCGTTGGTTCCGCCGCGCTGCCGCGCACTGAAGTCGTCAAAAAGATGTGGGACTACATCAAGAAAAACGGCTTGCAGGACGCCCAAAACAAACGCATGATTAACGCTGACGACAAATTGGCCGCTATTTTTGAAGGCAAAAAACAAATCAGCATGTTTGATATGAGCAAATACCTTTCCAAACACCTCTCCAAATAAGGTGTGCTGAAAGTTTTATAAGACCCCGCCGGATGAAAAATTCGGCGGGGTTTTTGCATATAGCGCGGGTATAGGCGGGCAACGGGGTGGCCGCACGGGCTTGGAGTTGTTGCATATACGATTTTTTTGCCCCATTACGTTAGCACCGTATTTTGCAAAAATCTGTCCGAGACAGAATGCCTGCCCCCGGCAAGGGGGCCAGGGAGCCACAAAAATCACTCATTTTATATGTACTTTTTTGGGCGCAAAAAAGTATCAAAAAACGCCCGCCCCAGGGAGCCACAAAAATCACTTTCAAACGGGAAATTTTACAACTCGCGCGGTTCCCGCGCTCAGACAATAAAATTTCTAATCCGTTTGAAAGGCTTTTTGTAGACGGCTCTAAAGGGGCGGTTCAACGGCAACGGCAACAAGCACGGCAACGGCATAAGCGGAAACGTTTTAGTAAGGGCGCGGCATTCGGAAAACAGTGTGGCTCCATTAATCGTGTTAACGGGCAAGGAAAAGGGGAGGGGTGGCTCGCCCCTTGATTTGTTTTTTTTTTTTGATAAATTTTGCGTATGAGCAAAATTTATCAAAAAACCCTTCCGGCGTGGAAAAACGCCGGATTTACGCTAATAGAACTGTTAGTGGTCGTTTTAATTATTGGTATCCTGGCGGCGGTGGCGCTTCCGCAATATCAACTGGCGGTAGTGAAATCCCGCTTTGCTGCTATCCGCACGGTGGCAGAAAACCTGAAAAGGGCGGAAGAAGCCTATTATATGGCCAACGGCTATTATGAAGCCGATACCAATAAACTGGACATTGATTTTAAAGGAGTTTGTGCGGGAAACGACGTGTTAAAATGTGAAAAATATTTCCGGGTAGATATTATCAGTGGGGCGGGGGTTGTAACGGATCCGAGCAAATTGTTTATATCCTTAGCATATTATCACGATGGTTACGTGGATGGCGGGACAACCGCCGGTGCGGATTTTTCATACCAAATTTGGCTGGACAATTCTAGCAAGCCTGGGCAAAGAACCTGCAGCGGAGGTACGGACTTAGGTCAAAAATTCTGCAAAATAATGAATGCCCAACAATAATTTTTAGGGCCCCGAACCCCTTCGGGGCCTTTTTATGGCTGTTCCTTTACCGCTTCATATGCCGCCCGGTGTACCGCAACCCCTACAAACTGCTACAATAATACTATGAGTGAAACGACTTATCCCAATGACGGGTTGCGCCAGTTGCTGGAAGGATACCGCCATTTTTTTCAGGGTAATCCGCCGCGCAAAGGCTTTTGCGCCCTGCACGCGGAGCAAATTGCCCATACGCAAAACCCGCATTCTATGGTGATCAGCTGTTTTGACAGCCGCGTCTGCCCGGAGGCGATTTTCGCTACAAACGACGGGCATATTTGCGTACACCGCAATATGCTGAACCAGGTGGATACCCGGGATGCTTCTATGATGGCCTCCTTACGCTTTGCGGTGGAAAGTTTGCAGGTGCAAAATATTGTGGTGCTGGGGCACAGCAATTGCAATGCCGTAGCCAAATTGAAAGACTTGGCGCATCTCCCGCCGGAGATTTCCGCCTGGCTCGGCGCATGCGGTGCGCAATACCGAGGGAACTCTTACGAAGAAGCCATCAAAAACAATGTACTGGCTCAGCTGGCGCGGTTGGGTTCCTTGGATTTTGTTGCGCAGGCGTTGCGGGAAAGACGGCTCAATTTGGAAGGGATGTTGTTTCATATTCATTCAGGCCGGTTGGAGCGGTATGACAAAACCCAAAACCGGTGGACTTTTGTAGAAGTGGAAACGGAGGACTAATGCCGGCTGATTTAAAAGCAATGTATGAAGGCATTTTGGCGGCCTGCGGCGGAGTGGACAATATCACTACGCTGGGTTGCTGTATGACGCGCCTGCGCTTTACGGTAAAGGACGAAGCGCTGGTATCCCCGGACGCTTTGCGCCGGGTGAAAGATGTGGCGGGCTATTTTTATTCCGGCACCCAGCACCAGCTGATTGTGGGGCCCTCTACCGCCGGCAAGCTGGCGGCGTATTTCAACGAGCGGCATCCTTTTGCGCCGCTGAATGTGTCGGGCGTGTATGTGCCGCCCGCCCTGGCCCCGAACGCCGCGGCGTCCGCCGAAGGCCCGGCGGTGGGAGAAGCAAAAGCTAACAAAGCCGCCGTTCGCAAAAAATATTCCAGCCGCATAAGCCGTGCGTGCGCGGTGATAGGCAATATTTTCTTGCCGTTAATTCCGGCCTACATCGGCTGCGGGCTTATTTTGGGGATTACCAATATTTTGTCCAAAACTTTGCTGGCGGGCGACCCGAACACCATTGCATTGCTGGGTGTATTTGGCAACGGCATTTTCTTTTATTTAAATGCCATCGTCGGCTATAATGCCAACAAAGAATTTGGCGGAACGCCGGCTTTGGGGGTGGCGTTTGCCGGTATTTTAAATATGCCTGCGTTGGCGAATGTTACGCTGTTTGGGCAAGCTTTGGTGCCGGGCAAAGGCGGCGTGATTGCCGTACTGCTTGTATGTTGGGCGGGCAGCTGGCTGGAAAAACGGCTGCGTGCACACGTGAAAGGAAGCGCGGAAATGTTCGTTACGCCTACGCTTACTGTGCTGGTGGTGGGGATTGTTTCTCTGGCGCTTATTCAGCCGGTGGCGGGGTGGCTGTCGGACCAGCTGGCCTTGCAAACGCAAAACGCGCTTAAACATGGCGGTGTAATTGCAGGGGCACTCTTAGGCGGCACATTCCTGCCGTTGGTGATGATGGGCATTCACCAGAGCTTGGTTCCCATTCACCAGCAGTTGGTGGACGCGCTGGGAGCCAATCCGCTTTTCCCTATTTTGTGTATGGCCGGTGCCGGCCAAGTGGGCGCCAGCGTGGCGGTGCTTTTGAAAACCAAAAACAGCCGCTTGAAAACCATTGTCAAAAATGCGCTGCCGGTAGGCATTTTGGGCGTGGGAGAACCGCTGATTTACGGCGTAACCCTGCCGCTTTTTAAACCGTTTATCGGCGCGTGTTTGGGGGCCGCTTGCGGCGGCGCGGTGATTGCCGCGTTTCACGTCACGTCGGCTATTCCGTTTGGCGTGTCGGGCGTGGTGCTGTTTTTGGCGCTTTCCAATTTGCACAGCGTCATTTTTTACGGGGTGGGGTTTTTGGTGTCGCTTATTGCCGGGTTTGCCATCACCTGGAAAATGGGTTTTGACGACCCGCCCAACGAGGAAGAAAATTAATTTGCTAAAAACCCCGCTTCTTAGGCGGGGTTTTTTATGGATACTGTTTTATAAATTCGCGGGTTTCCGCAGCGGCTTTTTATCAACCGCCGGAATAGGAACGGGACGAGCCAAAATAAATTTCCGCCCGGATATTTTCCTGCGTGCAATAGGCTTGGATTTCTTCGCCCAGTTTTTGCCAGTAGTCACAAGGTTCTTCCTGTACGTAAATTTCGCTGTAAAGCGGCACCCATTGCGGATAATGCTGGGCTACAAAGCCAAGCACTTTGCGCTGGTAGGCCGGGCGCATATTTAAGCTGTCAAATCCGTAGCGGTCCGTATAGGAGCGGGTGAGTTCAATCAGCGACTTCCAGTCGCTGATTCCCGGGAAAAGCGGGGCCCCCATAACGGCGGTTTTAATGCCGGCTTCGTGGAGGGTTTTTAAGGCGTTGGTTTTGTCCTGTATGCTTCCGGCGCACGGTTCAGCCAGCTGACGGAATGTTTCGTCCGCCGACGAATACGAAAAGGCAACTTCGCATTGCGGAAATTGTTTTAGCAAATCTATATCCCGCAGAACCAAAGGAGACTTCGTCAAAATATACACATGGGCTTGGCAAAAAAGCAGTTGCTTGAGCAAGCGGCGGGTTAATTCGTATTGCTTTTCGTAGGGGTTATACGGGTCTGTCACGGAGCTTAACATCACGCGGGTGCGGAATAATTTGGCGGGGCGGAGGGGAACGTCGCAAAGTTTTACGTCTAAAAAGTCGCCCCATTCTTCCGGGTGGCCGGTAAATTTGCGCATATATTCGGCGTAGCAGTACACGCATTTGTGCGGGCAGCCGATATACGGATTAATTACGTAATCAAACCCTGGTATTTTGGATTTGGACAGGTAGGTTTTAACGGGTGCAGTAGCAATGTTGATCATAACGGTGCCTCCCTGGCGAAATGTATCCATATAGTGTACAATATCTACAAGAAGGAGGACAAAATGCTTATCCCGCATTGGGCCGAATGGTGGACCCGCGTGAAAAACTTTTTCAGCTTAGCAGCCCGTCGCCGTGTTCGCTACCAAAAGTGGGACGAATTGGCCTCCAATGGCGATCCAGATGCCCGTTACCGATTGCTGATGCTTTATTACAGCGAAGGGCCGGAGTACTATCCGCTTGCTTTTAAATGGGGGGTAGCGGTAGCTAACCAAGGCGAAGATTGTGGCGTTATGCTGCAGGTGGCGGAAATGTATGCCGCCGGACACGGAGCCCCCCAAAATGAAGAAAAAGCCCTCCTGTGGTTTGAACGGGCTTTATCCCTGCATATTATGCAAGGGAGAACTTCCCCTCTGTCTGTAGACGCCGCCAACTATCTCCAAGAACAAATCCAGACCCTGCGCCATAAACTGGGCAAAGATAATTCCTAATCATTCCCTGTTGTTTCCTAAACTAATCCTTTTCCGGCTGTACGTAAAAGCGTCCGTTCGTGTACAATAAAAGTAGCGCTATAGTGTGCGGAATGTGTGTTCTTGCTGAGCTGGGTGTTTCTGTTCCGCTCCGCGCAGGAGCCAAAATATGGAAGAAAAACACGAAAGCCGTTCCGTGTGGTGGGAACTTTCCGCCGCCGGGCCATGTATGTTGCTTAAAAGACTTATCAACCGCCATAACCATACGGCGTTTGATCCGTTTTCCTGGCTGGCGGTCTGTTATTGCAGTCCGGAATTTGACCGGGCGGACATTATCCCGCCGCCCCCGCAGCCCAACCGTGAAACGCTGAACTATTTGGTAACCGGCTTGGTGGACCCGCCGGATTTGGAAGATGAACAAATGAGCCAGCCAACCGCTTCGCGCTGGGTGACGGTGTTGGGGGGGTTAAAGCAACTCTCTCCCACCCAGAGCGTGTATGTGCTGAATATGGAATTGTGGATGCGCGTTATTCCCGGTACGGACGGCGGCGGCAAACGCTGGGAATTTGAAAGCGAACAAGTGCCGCTAGTGCGTACTTCCGGTGCGGAAGTGCGTGTGTTGTGCGGGCAGTACCAACACCGCGAGGGTATTATCGCCCAGCATCCGCTGGGAACAACCATTTTAGATGTTACCTTGCTGCCCGGAGGCTCGTTTGAATATACTGTGCCGAAAGAAAATACTTCTTTTGTGTATGTTTTCGGCGGGAAAGTATGTTTGGGAGAAAAAGAGGAAATTTGCTGTGGGAAAGACTCCATGCTGCGTATTTGCGGAGGTAAAATTTTTACTTCCACCCTTTCTTCCGGCGGGCGGTTTTTGTTATTTACCGCGCGCCCGGTGGCGCGTAAAATGCCGCTTTCCTGCCCGGCTGACAGTGAAGTGTGCCCGGTAAAAAGGTAGTTCCCTGCAGCCGGGCTTGATTTTTGAGGGAAATACCATTAAAGTAACCATATATCCGCCACAGGGGAGAGATTATGCGAAAGTGGACTGTGTTGGGATGTTTGCTGTTTGCCGTTGCACCGCTGCAGGCGCAGATACAGCGGACATATCATTACGGCGTAGTGCCGACGGAAAACATCACTACGTTTGAGGTCAATCCTTCTATTACTACCATAGATGACAGTGCCGGGATTTCCTCCACCCAGTTAACTTTAAAAACTTACCGCGTGATTAATGAACGCTTCAACTGGGGAATTGAAGCCCCGCTGGCCCGTTATGAGTCGCCCACTAAATCGGTAAACGGCCTGGGTGATATCTTGGCGAATATTACTTGGACGCTCCCGGCGGAAAATTTATTTGGCTTCGGCGCCAAAATGGAATTTTTCCTGCCTACCGCCACGGATAAACTGCTGGGTACCGGTCAGCTGCAGCTTAGTCCGTCGGCCTTCGTGCTATTGGCTTTCCCGGGCGGCTTCTATGGGGCGGTTGGATATAAGCATTATGTGTCCGTGGTGGGGGACCGCGCCCGTGCCGATATTAATATGGGCCGCTTGCGCGCCAATATTGGCTACACCTCGCCCAATGAATGGTGGGTGCTGACCAACTTGTATTATTATATGGATTACGAAAACAGCGGTATGGCGGAATTTATCCCGGAACTGGAAATAGGCACGCTGGTAAATGACGGAACGGCCTTTTACGCCAATGCCAGCACGCACGCCGCCGGAAACTGGAAAACCAAAGACTGGAGCTTTGGGGTAGGATTTAAATTGCTGTATCTGTAAACAGCAGGAACATACACATAAAAATCCCCGGTGCAAACCGGGGATTTTAAATGGTGCGCTCGGCGGGAGTCGAACCCACATTTCCAGCTTCGGAGGCTGACGCTCTATCCATTGAACTACGAGCGCGCAAAACTGTTTCTTCTATTTTATCAAAATTATTCGCCGCAGAAAACTAGGCTTCCATCGGCGTATCGCACTGCATGGCGTACTTGCGCGGGAACCCCAGCCAAATGGCCAAGAGCGCCCCGACGCCCAGCAAGTACGGATAGTACAGATATTTCATAATGTGTACTGGGGAAACGCCCGATAAACTTGCCGCCATCAAAAGCTGGGCGCCGTAGGGAATAATTCCCTGTACAAAGCAGGAGAAAATGTCCAATAAACTGGCGGAGCGGTTGGGCGCAATGTGAAAGCGTTGGGCGATTTCTTTGGCAATCGGCCCCGCCATAATAAGAGCAATCGTGTTGTTGGCGGTGCAGAGGTTGGCAAAGCTTACTACGCCTGCAATACTCAGTTCGGCCCCTTTGCGGGAGCGGATTTTGGCGGTCATCTTTTGGATAATCCACGCCAAGCCGCCGTTGTAGCGGATCATTTCCAGCATGCCGCCGGCTAAAATGGTTACAATAATCAGTTCTCCCATTCCGTTGATGCCGGTTCCCATAGAGGTCGTCCAGCCCCATATGTCAAACGCGCCGGTTAACAGCCCAATCACGCCGCACAGCACCGTGCCGCCTAATAATACAACCATCACGTTTACGCCCATCACCGCCGCCGCCAATACAATAAAATACGGCAACACTTTCAGCCACGAAAATTCCCCCGCGGCAAAAGCGTTTTGGGCGTTGCTTCCCAACAGTACATACAGGATAGTCGTCAAAATGGCAAAGGGCATAACAATATGGAAATTGGTCTTGAATTTATCCGCCATTTTGCACCCCTGCGTGCGGGTGGCTACAATAGTAGTGTCGGAAATAAAAGAAAGATTGTCCCCAAACATCGCCCCGCTGACGACCACCGCACTCATCAGCGCGGGGGAAAGCCCCGTTTGGGCCGCCAGCCCCGCTGCCACCGGCGTCAGCGCCACGATGGTTCCCACCGAAGTACCGACCGAAACCGATATCACGCACGCCGCCAAAAATACGCCCGCCGCCAGCACATTGCCGGGCAGGATGGAAAGCGTCAGGTTGACGGTGGCGTCCACCGCGCCCATGGCTTTAGCGGTTTGGGCAAAGGCCCCGGCTAAGATAAAAATCATCACCATCAGCATAATGTTGGAGTTAGCCGCGCCCTTGCAGAACAGTTCAATGCGGTTGTGCAAACTGCCGCCTTTGCTCATCCAAACCGCTACAATAGAGGACAGCACAAAGGCCACGGTAATGGGCATTTTGTAAAAGTTCCCGGCGGCCAGCGAAACCGCTAAATAAGCCACTAAAAATACGGCCAGCGGAATAAGGGCCAGTGGATTGGGAGAGATGGGTTCCTGTTTCATATGGTTTCCGTGCCGGGCAAAATAAATCCGCCGGGATTATAGGGCCGGCGGACGGCGCAAATAAGATAATTATATTATATAAATTTTCCGGGGGTTGTATCCTCCCGCCGCGGAGCAGCAGCGGGCGATATATTCCGGGCCTGCGGGTGGAGAATTATTGGTTGGCGGCGGTGTAAATGCGCAGCAGGTCTTCTTTGGCAAGCGGTTTTAGTTTGCTGACGGTCCGTTTGCCGCCGCGGCTGCATTTATCCGCCAGTTCGTAGAGTTCTTCAAAGCTTAGCGGGCGGCCCAACAATTCCGGCAGGCTGGTGGGCATTCCTAAGGAAGCGAAAAATTGCGCGGTATTTTCTATGCCCTTTCGTGCGGCGGTATCGGCGTCGGTAATGGTTTCCACGTGCCAGACGTTGCACGCGTAACGTGCAAAGCGGGCCGGGTCCTCCTTGTATACATACAAGGCCCAGGCTTTCCATACGGCGGATAAACTTTCCCCGTGTGCTACGCCAAACCGCCCGCTGAGTTCGTGCCCTAATTGGTGGACGGCGAATTCTTTTTCCGCACCTAAGCCCGTTAAGTTGTTGTGCGACAGGCTTCCCGCCCACATCAGTTCGCTTTGCGCGTGGTAATCCGTAGGCTTTTGCACTGCCAGCGGACCATAGTGTATAACGGTGCGCAGCAAAGCTTCCGCCAGGGCGTCCGTTAGTTCGTTGCCTTGCATGGGGGTAAAATAGCGGTCCAGCGTATGCATTAAAATATCGGTTACGCCGCAGGCAATTTGCTTGGGCGAAAGGGTAAACGTAAGTTCCGGGTTCATCAGGGCAAAACGCGGGCGGTTAAACGGCGTATTGATGCCGCGTTTGTCTTTGCGGGCGTCGTCGGTCAGCACGGCGGAGTCGCTTGTTTCGCTGCCGGCGGCGGAGATGGTCAGCACGCACCCGACGGGAAGCGCCTGCCGGACGGGCGCCTTGCCCAGCCAATAATCCCAAATATCGCGGTGCGGTTCCGCCGCACCGATGGCTACGGCTTTGGCGGTGTCAATCACGCTGCCTCCGCCTACAGCCAGTATAAAGTCCGCTTGAGAGGCGATTGCCGAAAGCACCCCTTTGCGCGCAAACGAAAGCGTGGGGTTGGGCTGTACGCCGCCTAATGTTTTGACGGTTAATCCCGCCGCGGAAAGGGATTTTTCCACCCGTTTTAAAAGCCCGCTTTTAACGGCGCTTTGCCCGCCGTAAATGACCAATACGCGCGTGCCGCCGTATTTTTTGACGGCTTCTGCGGCGGTCTCTTCGGCGTGTGCGCCAAAAATAATTTCGGTAGGGGCGTAAAACGTAAAATCTCTCATACTGGCTTCTCCTAAGGGGTGGATAAAAATATTATAACACTTTGGGTTGCTTCGGGCCGCGGGAAAAGTGGTAGAATATCCCTACAACGCCTTCGGACGGGCCCCGGCCCGCCCGGACGTATGCCGGAGGAAACAATGAGAGCGGTTATTCTTACCATTGGGGACGAAATTTTACTGGGGCAGATCTTGGATACGAATTCCCGTTATATGGCGCGGGAGCTGGCTGCCTTGGGGGCGCAAACGGTAGAAATGCGCTCCGTGGCCGACGAAAAAGACGCCATTTGGCACGCGGTGGACGAAGCCCTGCGCCGGGCGGACGCGGTGTTTGTAACGGGCGGATTGGGCCCTACCAAAGATGATTTAACCAAAAAAGTGTTGGCGGATTATTTCGGCACGGAACTGGCGCTGAACGCCGAGGTCTATGCGTGGCTGGAGGAAATGTTTGCCTCCAATCCCCAGCGTTTTAACGATTACAACAAATCCCAAGCGTGGCTGCCCAAAGCGTGCGTGCCGCTGCGCAACTTAAAGGGGACCGCCAGCGGCATGTGGTTTGAAAAAGACGGCAAAGTGTTGGTGTCTTTGCCCGGGGTGCCGTTTGAAACGGAGTACCTGTTCCCGGCGGAAGTATTGCCGCGGCTGAAGGAAAAATTTCACAATTTACTGCTTCGGTACCGGATGGTGACGGTGTACGATATCCCCGAAGCCGCACTGGCCATGAAGCTTGCCGAATTTGAAAAAACCCTTTCCAAAAATCTTTCGTTGGCGTATTTGCCTTCCGTGGGGTTTGTGCGTTTGCGGCTGACGGCAAAAGACGAGGCCGTAGCACAGCTGGACGCGCGGTTTGAAGTACTGCTGGGCGAGCTGGCCGGCCTTTCGTACGAGGAACAGCAAGGCCAAACGCCGGAAGAAGAAATCGCCCACCGCCTGCGCCAATTGGAGCAAACCGTTGCCTGTGCGGAAAGCTGCACGGGGGGAAATATCGCGCATTTGATTACGTCGGTTCCCGGCGCGTCGGCCTACTTTTTGGGCGGCGTGGTGGCATATTCCAATGACGTCAAAAAACGTATATTAGGCGTGCACGCGGACGATTTGGAAAAATACGGCGCGGTAAGCGAACCGGTAGCGGTGCAAATGGCGCAAGGCGCGCTCCGTGCGACGGGAGCGCAGTGGGCCGTATCTACTACCGGCGTAGCCGGGCCGGACGGCGGCACGCCTGAGAAACCCGTCGGCACCGTATGGATTGGCGTAGCCGGGCCGAATGGCGCGAAAGCGCAAAAGTTTGTGTTTTCCCGCACGCGCGAGCGCAACATCGGGCGGGCGTCTGTCAAAGCCTTGCAGCTGCTGTTGGCGGAAATGGAACATCGGCAAAATTTGTTATAATGGGAAAAACTTTAGCAGTGGGAGATAAAGGAATGATTACGCAAATAATAAAATATTGGTTCGGGCTTTCTTGGATAGATAACAATGCTATCCCGTCTTTGATTGTGTGGGTGGTTTTTATGGCTTTCTTGATAGCGGCCAATGGGTTTGCGACGAAACGTTGGGGGCCGTTGCCTTTTTCCATTATCAAACCTTTTGTGATTATCTCATTGATTATGGCCTGCCTTAGTATTCCGGCGGGAATATTAGGTAATATTTCTCTCTCCCGTTCGTCGCATCCCTATAGTTGGGAACCTCATTCCTACCTTTTATGGCTGGGAACGATATTAGCCTTACTGTGGATAGTGTTGGCGGCCTTGCTGTCTAAAGCGCCTTTTTGGCGGTCAATGGCGCAGTCGTGGGGGATTTTTCTGGTCGTATGGGGCACTTGGGGATCTGTGCTGTGGATGCAAGAGGGTGTTCCCGGTCGCTTGCGAACCGATATCCGCCACTCCCATATACAAGAGGCCATACGAACGGGGAATGTATCCGAGCTGCAAAACCTCTTGCAGAAAAAAACATAGATTTTAGCCGTTCATATTTGTGGAGAATTACGGACGGGAAAACCATAGACGCCACCCCCGCCAGTTTTGCGGCGTATTATGCCGAGGGCGGGCCAGACAAGTTCCCAACAGCGGTAGAGATGGTGAAAGCGTTTAAAGCGGCGGGAGCGGATCTGGACGAAAGCGTGTTTTGGGCCAGTGAAAACAACTATTTACAAGCTATGCAGGCCTTGCTGGCGGGCGGCGCCGATAAAGGGGTTGGACTGGTGGCCGCGCTGGGAGATCTTTATCATGAGGTGTACGAGAAAAAGCTGGAAATAGCTAACCAATTGTTGCGTGAGGGATGTGACGTCAATCGCGTGAATAAAGATGGGAAGAGCCCTTTGATGAGGGCGGTTTCCCTGGGAGAAACGGATCTTGCAAAACGGCTTTTGGCGGCGGGGGCGAATGTAAATGCCGCGGATACAGATGGCTGGACGCCTTTGACGTACGCCTGTCGGGGAGAAAATGCGGACATAGTAAAACTGCTGCTGGCGGCGGGGGCGAATGTAAATGCTGCGACTAAATATGGCGAAACGGCCCTGATGTATGCGGCGGAGGGAGAAAATACGGACATAGTAAAACTGCTTTTGGCGGCAGGCGCAAATGTAAATGCCGCGGATACAGATGGCTGGATGCCTTTGACGTACGCCTGTCGGGGAGAAAATGCGGACATAGCAAAACTGCTTTTGGCAGCGGGCGCGAAGGTAAATGCGGCAACTGAAGCAGGCAAGACGGCCCTGATGTCGGCGGTAAAGAAGGGAGAAACAGAGATTGTAAAACTGCTGTTGGCGGCGGGGGCGAATGTAAATGCCGCAAATGAAGCAGGCAAGACGGCCCTGATGTGGGCGGTAGAGAAGGGAGAAATAGAAATTGTAAAAATACTGCTGGCGGCGGGGGCGAATGTAAATGCTGCGGATACAGATGGCTTGACGCCTATGTCGTACGACTGTCTGCGAAAAATTGCGGATACAGTTATACTCCTTTTGGCTGCGGGGGCGAATGTAAATGCCGCAACTAAAGCAGGCAAGACGGCCCT
>CASFTM010000008.1 GCA_949297775.1 uncultured bacterium | reverse complement strand
ATTTATTATACAAAAGGAGTTTTTTTATCTTCCTTACCGGTGAAACCTTTACCGAACCCCCAGCCTAGCTGGGGGTTTTCACAACATACAAAAACCCCGCTTGCAAGCGGGGTTTTTGTTCAGCCATTGCAAAAGCTGTTTCAATCAGCTGCGGTAAGGGTCTTCGGACGGTTCTTCTTCCTCGTCAAAGTCTTCTTCTTCCGCGCGGATGGCTTTGGCGAATTCGGCCCAATCTTTGGCGGGCGCTTCAAAATTAATATTCAACCCCGTGTTGGAATACGGGCCGAATACTTTATCTTCCCCGGCAAAAATATTTTGTTCCATCGTAATTTGCAACAAAAAATTATCCGGCAAATTGTAGGTGGAACAGCAGGCCGCCGGCGGCGGCACAGGCCGCATATACAAAGATACTTTTGGCTCCAGCATCGTCCAGTTGTTTTCTTTCCGTTCCGCCAGCGTTTCGGCGATAAAGTCCGAAAGATAAATTCCTTCTTCGTCTTTAAGCGCCACTAATTTTTCCGCCAACGCCGGATTAAAAACGCTTTCCCCCTCGCAATATAACCCCAGCTGGTATTCCATAAATTCTCCTTCGCTGCCGGGGTTGGACCAAATAGTCAGCGGAGTAATTTCCAATTCCAGATGTCCTTTTTTGCCAAATTTAATTTTTGCCATAAAAACTCCTTACTTATTTAAAAATGCGAAAGCCCTGCGACGGCTGGCGTCCATCCGGCCCAATATATTTATCCGACGGGCAAAAATATACGCATATTAGTTTTATTATATTTATTTTCCATTCATTTTGATAGAATATAGAAAAGGATTTTTATGCGGTATATTCTCTATTTATTTACAATGGCTCTGTTGTTTGTAGGCGGAATGATGGTGGGAAATATTTTCCTGCCGCAGCGGGCGGCCACTTTGGCGGCGTCCGTATCGGTGCCGCCGATGTCGCAGGAGAACCCCGCCCTGCAGCTGGCCACCGCCGAAGTCGCCCAGCGCAATTTGAATATTTTAAACGAAGCGTTGCAATCCTGCCCGGTGGTGGTAAACGAAGAAAAAGACCGCTTGGTCAACCAAATCCGGCTGCTGTTGGCGATAGAAGATTTTGAAATTAAAAAAGCCCAGCTGGAATTGGAAATTGCCAAAAACACGGATACCAACCGCCCGACTTCGCAATTTGTGCAGGCCGTCTCGGCCTATAACGAGGCGCGCGAAAAAGCAGAACAACTAGCCAACGAATTGTTCCCGCTGCCGGAACCGGCCCCGACGGAAGAATCCGTTTCTGAACCAGCGGCGGATACAGCGCCGGAAACCGTATCCACAACACCTTCCACTGCCACCGTCCGACAAGCCGAGGCGAAAACCACGGAAAACGCCAAACAAAAAGCCCCCGCCGCAAACGCGGCAGAGGCCTCGTCCAAAAAATAATTGTTAATGATTGTATTTATCCAACACCGCGTGCGACGCGGTGTTGTTTTTTAATACCGTTTGCGGGCCGACAATGGCATCCTGCAGCGTGCAGTTTTCCAAATCCGCCTCGTACGCTACCGACACATACGGCCCCAGCACACAGTTTTTGGCTTTTACTCCGTCGGCAATCCAGCAAGGCAGCACAATTTTGTTATCTTTTTCCAGCCCGGAGGGCACCCGGTGGTGGCGGTCCAGAAGTAATCGGTTGGTTTGCAACAGCACTTCCACCGTACCGCAGTCAAACCAATCGTTCATTTCCACCGGCACAATTTCCGTCCCACGCGCAAGGAGCACGGACAACGCATCCGTCAGCTGGATTTCATTCTTCACTTTCTTCCCAGAACGAATCACTTCTTCCAGCGCGTTAAACAGCTGGGCGGAATCTAAAAAAGCATATGCGCCGATAATCGCCAAATTGGACTTAGGCTGCACCGGCTTTTCTTCAAACGAAATGATTTTTCCGTCCTTCATTTCCACAATGCCAAAGCGGGACGGGTCCTGCACCGCCCGGATACCCACTGCATTTTTCCCGCCGAACACCAGCGGTTTTAAATCGCCGTCTACAATCGTATCTCCCAGCAAAATAAAGCACGGCCCGGATACATATGGCTTGGCTAAATAAATGGCGTGGCCCAATCCTTTGGGTTCAGGCTGTTCTACAAATGTTACGTCCAAGTGCGGGTACTGAGAGCGGACAAATTCCACAATCGCTTCTTTTTTGTACCCCACAATGAACACAACTTTTTGAATGTCCAAACTTTCCACCTGGTCCAAAATGTGTCCCATAATGGGTTTTCCCGCCACGGAAATCATCGTTTTAGGCATATTGGCGGTATAAGGCAACAAGCGCACGCCTTTACCGGCGGCGGGGATAATGGCGGTAAACGGTTGCATACAAAGGCCTTAAGCTCGGCCCGTCTCCTTTAACAAATCGCGGTACATCGCCAGTTGGGCGGCATATACTTCGGCCGCCTGACCGGGGGTGTATTCGCTGCGGTAGGTCCAATTTTCGTCGCCCACCGTTCCGGGGGTGTTCACCCGGTCCAGCGTACCGATGATGTCTTGCCAGGAGAAAAGCGTAATGGCGGAATTGGAGCTGAGCACACGGCGCAAAATGGCGCGCTGTGTATCAGCGGTAAACGGCACATTGCCGTCTGTTTTTTGTGCGGAAATCATTTCCCAAATATTGGCACGTTCGCGCTGGTCCATTGTTTCCCACCAGCCGCGCACGGTTTCGGTATCGTGTGTGGAAGTGGTCGCCAAAGACACTTGCGGATAGTTGCGCGGTTCGCGGTAATAGCCGTTATCCTCGCGTTCCCAGCGCAGTACTTTATAGCCGGGGATACGCAAGTCCACCAACATCCGGCGCACATAGTTGGGAATAACGCCCAAATCTTCGCCTACGGGCAATTTTCCTTTGGCTTCGTCCAGCACCATACGCAGGAAATTATACCCGCGGTCAATTTGGTTTTGCTCGCCCTGTACGTCAAACGAGCCGATCTCATCGCCGGGGGCAAACACATACGTACGGAAGAACCCCACCAAATGGTCCAAGCGGAAAATATCGTACAGTTCCGTTACGCGGCGGATTTTGCGCCGCCACAGTTCCAGGTTATGCGAATGCTGGTACGCCCAATCGTAGGCGGGCAGCCCCCAGCGCTGGCCTCCCTTGGAAAATTGATCCGCCGGAGCGCCGATTTCCCACCCTAGGCGGTAGTTGGCCCGTTCGGACCAGACTTCGGCGCTGTCCAAATTGGTACCGAAAGGAATGTCTCCAAAAATAAGTACGCCTTTTTGTTGGGCAAAGACTTTGGCGCGGCGAAGCTGTTGGTCCAAAATCCACTGCATATATGCAAAATAATTGACGTATTCGCGGTATTGGGCTTCAAAAGTGCCTACTGCCGTTTTGTCAAAATTACGCAGGCCTTCAGGCCATTGGGTCCAGGTTTGCCATTTGTAAAATTCCTTAATAGCACGGAAGATGGCATACCCGCGCAGCCAGCCGGCCTGGGCGGCCCTGTAAGCCTCAAACGCTTGAAAGCGGGGAGAATTAGAGGCGGCTTCCGCCTGCAAAAAATGCTGGTAGCCAAACCACAACGCTTTTAATTTGGCTTGCTTGACGGCAAAAAAAGGTGCTTTTTGGGCCTGGTGCCATTCGTGAATTTGAGGCCCCAACGAAGCCACAAACTCCTGCGCGCGCGGGCTGGCGGTAATATCGGGCACATCGGAAATGTCGGTATAGACAGGGTCCGTAGCAAACGCGCTCAGCGCGGAATAAGGGCACGTTTCACCGGGCGCGGTTTCTTGCAAAGGCAAAATTTGAATGATTTTGGCCCCCTGGGAAGCCAAAAATTCCGTCCATTGCCGCAAAGAGGAAAAATCCCCCACGCCCCAATCGTTTTCCGTCTTCATGGCGGCCAGCGGGAGCAAAATACCGTTCAAACGGCTGGAAAGCACTTGGTCTTGTATCGTCATAACAAACCTTTTATTTTTTGGCGATGGCTTCAATTTCCACCACGCTGCCTTTCGGGAGCGCCACGACCTGGATGGTGCTGCGGGCAGGCGGATTCTCTTTAAAGAAGGAAGCATAAACGGCGTTCATTTCGGCAAATTTAGTTAAATCGGTCATAAACACCGTCGTTTTCACTACATGTTTCAAATTGCAGCCGGCTTCTTTTAAAATATTTTCCAAATTGCTTAAAATCAGTTCGGTTTGTACCTGAATGTCGCCGCTGAAAATTTCACCGGTTACCGGGTCAATCGGCAATACGCCGGAAGTAAAAACAAAGCTGCCGTCTTCAATAGCTTGAGAATACGGGCCAATGGCTTTAGGAGCGTTGTTGGAATTAATTACTTTTTTCATAAAAACCCTCGCAAAATATAATCGGTTTAAAAACCCCTTTTGTATATGGTAGCAAGCACGGCGGGGGTTGTCAAACAAAAGCACACAAAAAGGAGTTTGACGGAAAAATCTAAAAAGTGCTATAATAAATTATCGGAAAAAAGCTTCCGCAAAAAATAAAAAATTTCTTGTGCGTGTGCTCAAATTTGTGGTATAATATTTATGTTGGGTTTAACCCGATATCAGATTAAACCCGGATAGTTCTTTTGACTGCTTTTTGCGCTCGTAGCTCAGTGGTAGAGCATCCGCCTTTTAAGCGGGGGGCCGTGAGTTCAAGTCTCACCGGGCGCACTTTTAATGCCCTCTTCGTCTATCGGTTAGGACGTCGGATTTTCAATCCGAAAAGAGGAGTTCGATTCTCCTAGAGGGCGTTTTTATTTTGTATTTAGCCGTTAGGCGTTTTACCAGGAAGAGGCCGAGATCCCTCTTCCTTTATTGTTTTATATGCCTTATTTTTTCCTGCCGTCTTTCTTTGCTACAATACCTCTATGAAAACGCCGCGCCTTGCCGTCTTTTATGCCTTAACCGCCGCCCTTTTTTACGGGATGAGCGCCCCCTTTTCCAAACTGCTTTTAACGCGCCTAAGCCCGTCCTTTTTGGCTGCCCTTCTATACTTGGGGGCCGGCTTGGGAATGGCGTGTGTTTATGGCTGCCAACACTGCGCGCACTCCTGCGCCGAACAGCCTTTGGAACGGAAAGATCTCCCTTACCTGACGGCTATGGTGTTATTGGACATTGCCGCACCGGTGTGCTGTTGCTGTTTGGTTTAAAAACCACTACCCCGGCCACCGTATCGCTGCTTAATAATTTTGAAATTGCCGCCACCGCACTGGTTGCGGGCGTATGGTTTAAAGAAAAAGTAGGCCGGCGGATGTGGAGCGCCATTGGGCTTATCACGGCGGCGTGCATATTGCTGACGGTAGAGGATTTCTCCGCGCTGGCTTTTTCCGGCGGAGCGGTGCTGGCATTGCTGGCCAGCCTATGCTGGGGGTTTGAAAACAATACCACGCGGGTTTTGTCCGGCAAAAACCCGGTGCAAACCGTTATGGTAAAAGGGTTTGGCTCCGGGTTGGGAGCGTTGCTCTTGGCAGGGATTTCAGGCGGCATTCACTGGCACGCCGGCTGTGTAGCCGCCGCATTGGCGTTGGGCGCGCTGGCATATGGGGGCAGTGTCTATTTTTATATTTTGGCCCAACGGCAACTGGGCGCCGCACGAACCGGGGTTTACTATGCGTTCGCCCCCTTTATGGGGGTTGGATTATCCTTTGTGCTGGTTGGACAGCCGTTGGGCTTTTCTTTTTGCAGTGCATTGGCCCTGATGTTGGCAGGCACTTATCTAGCCGTTACGGAAAAACGCCCGAACCCGTGATTTCCGCTACTCGTCAAACCGTTTGACGCGGCGGTGGCAATACGGCTGGGTGCCCGCACGGTCGTAATAGCGGTGATGATAATCCTCCGCCGGCCAAAAGGCCGAAGCCGGCGTTACGCGTGTAACCACCGGATATCCTTTCTTTTTTAACAGGTCTATCACCCGTAAGGCCGTTTCCCGCTGGGCGGGTGTCGTGTAGAAAATTTCCGAACGGTACTGCGGCCCGAGGTCCGGGCCCTGCCCGTCCGTCTGGGTGGGGTCGTGTATTTCCATAAATCCTTTTAACAAGGTTTCGTAAGACACCCGGGCCGGGTCAAACACGATACGCACCGCCTCGGCGTGGCCGGTAGTATGCGTGCATACCTGTTCATAGGTAGGCTGTTCCACGTGTCCGCCGATGTAGCCGGGTTCAATGTGTAAAATGCCGGGAAAATTTTTCATCAAATGTTCCACCCCCCAAAAACACCCTCCGGCAAAAATGGCGGTCTCCCCCGTTTGAGACGGTCCTTTTGGTGCGGGCTGAAACACCAGCGACAGGGAATTAACGCAATGACGTGTATTTTTTGACGTGAGCTCTTCCCCTTCAAACACGTGGCCCAAGTGTCCCCCACACCGCGCACAGACGATTTCCGTCCGCACCCCGTCCGGGTCCGGCACGCGCTTGACGGCGCCAGGAATTTCTGCGTCAAAGCTGGGCCAACCGCAGGCAGAATCAAACTTAGCCGCGCTTTGATAGAGCGGCGCGCCGCATTGGCGGCATAAATAGCGTCCGGGCGCTTGGTGCCGGTAATACTTGCCGCTGAAAGGCGGCTCGGTGCCTTTGCCTATTAAAATTCTTTTTTCTTCTTCGTTTAACGGTTTCATAAGTCCCCCCTGGTGTAATGGTACCCATTTGGGGACAAAGCGTCAAGCGGGCGGCGCGCAACGCATACAGAAAAGTTATAATATAAGCAGTTTCTATGAAAAAATTTTTACTTTTTTGTTTCTGCTTTTTTTTAGGGGCATGCAGTTCCCTTATGCCTTATAAAGACCAAAATCTGGATTACCTGCAAGGCATTGAAAAAGACCCCAACGCCTACCGCGGGCAAGTGGTGGCCTTTGGCGGGGAAGTAGCCGGTATTACCGAGGACACGCTGCGCCTTAGACTGGTGATGAAGATAGATGCTCCCCTCTATTACTACGCCACCGGCAAAGGCAACGCCCTTTCCTACGAACTACTGCTGGTAACTTTTAACAAACGCGGTATGCCGCAAATGACGGGAATAAAAAAGGGGCACCAAATTAAAGTATTGGCGCGGGTAGGAAGTTTTGAAACACGTAAAAATTTTACCGGCAAAGACATCGCCGTACTTCATTTGCTGGCATTCGCGTTGGCGGACCAAACCAAACACCGGGATTTTTTCCGACGGGAAACCCCGGAACGGCAGCTGTATGAATCTTGGAGAGAAGGAAAATTGTTTTTTGAAGAATCGGCGCAGGACGTTATCAGCCGCTGTCCCAAAGTAAAAGCCCCCCAGTTGCCGGAACGTTTTAGACGCCCCCTTCCGCCACCCGAACCGCCCGCCGAACCGGAAAGAGGAATCGTTTTTGACGAGGAAGAACCTACTTTCGTGCTGGATCCGCAATCCACGGTCTGCCCGGAAAAAGAACCGGCCCCGTCCGCCGCTCCCCAGCCGGCAACAAGTGCCACTGATCCGGCCCAACCGACGCCCGAAAAAACTCCCGCCACGCCGAAAAATGCCACCGCGGAAACGGCAGATACCCCCGTAGCCGGCTCTGCACAAAGCCCGTCTTTGCCCGTTCCGGATACGGCTCCGGCTTCGGATACGCCGAAAACCCCGCCGGTGCAAACGCCCAACGTTTCCGCCGATACAAACGACGACGCCCCGAAAGAGGCTCCTGCACCCAGCGCAAGCCAAAACCCATCTGTCGCCGCTTTGCCGGCAACCACGCCGGAAACGCAAACGCCCCGCGCGCCCGCTACAGCCCCGGCGGAAGTTTCTCCTTCATCAGCCGCCGGAAATTAAATTTTTCTCCGTCGGCATAAAAGGTTCCGTCCCCTGCGGCGTGCACAAAACGCAGATCCGTACAGGAAGCGTCCTGCCATACCTGTACCGCTTGCAAAACAAAAATGCCGTACGACGGCAAAAATTTCTCCGCCGTGCATTCCACGCATGCAAGGCACCCGCCCAACAGCGGCGCTTTCACGCGCGCGGCCGGTTGGGCTGTTAGGTGGAACTTTGCAAATTTGTCCGTATCTTCCCCGCTTACCATGCCTAGTTGCACCGCCGTTTTCAAGAGGTCCGGCCCCGGTACGCACAGCACGCATTCTTTCGTGCGGCGAAGCGCGCCAAACGAATAATTCCACGGCCCCGTGCACAGCGCAAACCGTCCGGCAAAGTCCAGCGGCATAGACCAGGAAATCGTCATTACGTTGTTCTTTTTCCCGTCAAAAGTGGTCACTAATAACAGCGGCCCCGGTTCCAAAAACGTAAGGGCTTTTTCCTGCTTTACCTTTTTAAATTTGTTCATAGGCCTCTCCTGTTTTTATTATACCACGCACCGCCGGCAAAGTCCGTTGTAGCTGAAGTATTTTAGGGCAATAAAAAACCCCGCCGCAAGGGCGGGGTTTTTAATCCAAATTGGATTAGCTGTTAGAGACCGGCGCAGCACATTCAGAAGAGCTGCCGTCGTTGCAGCAAGTGAAGGTGGTAGCAGAACCCGTGATGTCCACACCGCAGAAGTCGGCGCACAAAGAAGCACCGTTAGCGTCATTGCCTTGGCAGGTCGTTTTGTCGCTCGCGTAGTAGCGGGACAAGGTGTAGTTATACTGCAAGGTGCTGGTTCCAGCCGGAACACGTTCAGCTGTAGCTATACCACCGTCATAATCACCAGTATCCGCAGACAAGGTTACTTTAAAGCCGTTGCCGCCGCCAGTTACCGGATCACCTTTGGTGTAAAAGGTAGAGCCTTGTGCCCCTTTGGGGGCCACGTCCATGCTTCTATAGTCAGCGGTATATTTGTTGATCTGCAAATATTTGCGCTGTTGCGCCTGAGCGATAGAGCTCAAGAGCTGGTCGGCTTCCGTCATGCGGGAGCGTTCCACCGCTTTGAAATACTGCGGCATAGCCATAGCGGCCAAAATACCGATGATCAAAACGACCACCAGTAATTCGATCAGGGTAAAACCCTTCTTATTCATAGATAAAACCTCCTACAGTTTTATATATTCAGTATAGGTGGCTTGCGCCACTTCTTTCAGTGTAGCAGTAAAAAAATAAAAAATCAAGCCCTAAAAGGTCCTACTTTGGGGAAACGGTATACGCCGGTGCCCAGCGGTTTTGGCGCAAGATATCAAACATCGCCCGGTTCAGTTCCGCCGCTTGTTTAAGTTGCGCTGTTTCCTCTTTATCGCCTGAGGCGGATTGGAATGTCCTTTGTAATACCAGGCCGTCATCCGTCAGTAACCCGAATTCCTGCGCCTCCATAGAAGATACCAGCGCAAATCCCGGGGCCGTTTTATCCAGCATACTGTTCCCCATGGCAGCGTACGGTTGTTTAATATGGAACAAATCCACCAGCGTAGGCAAAATATCCGCTTGGGCACTTAAACGGTTGTTATGCCCCGGCGCCAAAATACCCGGCGCCACCAACACAAACGGCACCCGGAACAACCCGGGGCCAAACGGACGCGGAATTCCACGGCGGGGATGATCCCCCACGATAAGAAAAACGGTATCGTCATACAGGCCCGCAGATTTTAGTCTTCCCACAAACTCCCCAATGGCCCAGTCGGTATAAGCCAAATTGCGGGTATATTTGTCAGACGAAAATTTTTCCGCCAACACATTGCCGCGTCCACCGCCAAACGAAAGGGGATAAAACGCATCAAACGGTTCGTGCGTGGAAAGCGAAAAGAAAACCCCCAAAAAAGGCTCTTTCGCCGTTTGCACCAAATCCGCCAGGCGCATTAACGCTTCGTAATCTGAAACGGTTTTGGCGGCGCGGTAAGAAAGCTGCGGGGTTAAATCCTCGCCGGAATGGACCGTAAATCCCATTAGCTGTGCCAGCGGACCGATATACATCCACCTATGTGCCGCCGCATGCGAAAAATATACCTGGTAGTGTTCGTTAGCAAACAGTTCCCCCAGCCGGGCAACCGACACCGATTCCAATCCTTTCCCGTAATACGGAATGCCCGCCGTTTGGCACACCGATGATAAAACCGTCCCAACCCCTTGCAGGCTGCTGTCGCGTCCGCAAGCATAAAAACGGTCAAACACCACCCCTCGCTTTATCAGGGCGTCCAGGTTTGGGGTAACCCCGCGAGGAACGTCGGACAGGGCGTCCACATAATCCCACTGCCAGCTTTCTAAAATTAAAATAATAAGGTTGCGGCCGCGGGCATCGGCATTAAATTTGATCCGTTTGCGCAGCAACGGGTACTGCTGGTCTGCCGGTTGTTCCTGACGGGAAGCCATAAAAAACTGCTTAGCGGTTTGCAAACTGTTTTGAGCATCTGCCGTAGTAAGGGAATGGGGCATCCGCCACGAACTGGCCCATTTTTTATACCTTCGGGACAGCACATGGTTCCACATCGTAAACACGCCGTTTTGGGTTAAATGCCCCTGCTCTAACCCATATTCATACCCATAGGGAAGCCACGCGTACGGACGCGCCAAATAGGGCTGCAAACACAGCCACCCCACCAACAGAAGGGCCAGCCCTTCCCATAAACAAGCCCCCCGTCCGGGACGCCCCGTCTTGCCGGCGATATACACGCCAATCCACGCCAGCACACCGGTTACAGCTGCTCCCGTGAGCACCAGCATCCAATAATCCCGGCGCACCGATTCCCAGATTAAAGGAAGCGAACTAAGCAAATTAAAAATATCGCTCCCGGTGTGGCGCTGCACCAGGCCAAAATATACAATATCCCCCGTGAGCGCCAGTGCAAAGAGCCCAAGCCCAATACCGCCCAACGCCAAACACACTTGCTGCCAGCGGACGGATTTAACCGGCAAGTTCAGCAAAAAGAACGCCGGGCCGCACCACCACACGCACGCCAGCACATCAGGCCATACGCCCCGCGCAAAAGAAAGCAAGATTTGTGCAAATGAAAGTGAAGCAAACATTTGCCAATATAAAATCAGCAAAGCCAGCCGGCCTGCAAAGCAAACCAACAAAAAGCCGCCGACCAGCCACGCACTGTTACACAGCCGCACCCGGTCTTTCCGGCGGGCAAAAACATACACGGCCACCAGGGCAAAAACCAACCACAAAAAAATAGTGTATTTCATCATTTGGCAGGCAACTTGGGCACCATGGGGTTTCCTTGCAATTCGGAAGTAGTGGTAACTCCCATATATTCCATGCAAATTTCCAAATCTTTTTCGCTGGACCAATTGGGAACGCAAACCGATTCCTGCGAATCAAACGGACGGACGATTTGATAAGTGTATCCGCCTTTTCCCACCCGGCGCGCCACCAAAAACCAACGTTCGGTAGCGTCCTGCTCAAACGAAATGGCAAACCCCGGGTTGGGGATACCCGTTAAAATACCGCCGCGGGTGAAGAAAACGGTATTGTCTTTGCCGTTGGCATAATCGTTATGTTCTTTGGCGGTGCGCACCTGGATAGGGGCCGCATCCAACTGGTTCCAATAGGGGGTATAACGCTGGAATTTAAGGAAATTCCGCTCCTGGGCCGGCAGTGCCGTTGCAATGACCGTATCCACCTCGGCAATGCGCATACGTTCAATAAATTTGTCGTAATACATCACGGCAAAACCAGACAAGATCGCTATAATAATAATGGTTATAACCAACTCTATCAGCGTAAACCCTTTTTTATTCATATTTTTTCCGGATTGCTTACAGGCTCATAAACGAAGAAATACCGCCCATGACCATATCTACAGACATCAGCACCAAAATCATCCCCGTCAGGCGTTCAATGGCGATGAGCCCGCGCTTGCCCAGCAAATTGCTCAGCGGAAAAGAGGCCAACAAAATAAGAGAGTTAATCAGCGAAGCCACTATCACCGCGCCCAGCGTCATCAATTTATTGGACTGCTGTGCTGCGGTAATCATCACCATAGAAAGCGCCGCCGGGCCCGCCACCAGCGGAATAGCCAGCGGCACCACAAAAGGTTCATCTTCCTTCGGGTCGCTTTTAGGGTCTTCCTCTCCCCCAAACACCAATTTAATGGAAATAATAAACAAAATAATACCGCCCGCCATACTCAGCGAATATTCGTGAATGCCAAACGCGTGCAAAAACCATTTACCCAAGAACAAAAACGCCACCATAATCAACAATGCAATGCCTAGTTCCCGCAGTAAAACAGTTTTGCGCCGCTCAGGCGCCACCTTTTTAAGCGCAGCAATAAAAAGCGGAATATTTCCAAAACCGTCCATAACCAACGCCAGCGTGATAACAGACGAAATAAACGAATCCATATTTGCAACTCCTGCCAAATCAATTTTCCGCCGGCCTTTACGTCCGGCGTCTTCCTTTTATAGTATAGCAAAAATACCACTCGCCGGATTAACCGCCCACCGATCGGCATCTTTTTGTATCCCTCACAATCAATTTAGTAAGATATTACTATGTTTGACGAACACAAAAACAGCGTTATCAGCATTATTAAATGGTTTTTTTGGGCCACCGTCATCGGGCTCATTGTAGGCGTATTAGACGCCCTGTTTTTAAAAATACTGGACGCCGCTATTACTTGGCGCAATGGTATTCCTCTTTTTTATCTGGGCCTGCCGTTTGTGCTGTATGCCGTAGCCCTGCTAGGCCGGAAAACCGCCAAACGGCATACCGACTACTCCACCGATGCGGTAATTAACCGAATTAATTCGTATCAGTCCATTTCTTTCATCTCTATTTTAAAAGGATTTTGCCTTTCTATTGTAACGATGGTAACCGGCGGGTCCGCCGGGAAGGAAGCGCCCTGTGCCGATGTCGGGGCGGGAATTTCTTCTATTTTGGCAAGGCTGGTGCGGATGACCCCGCAAGACCAGCGCAAAATGATGATTTGCGGCGTAAGCGCCGGCTTTGCCGGCGTATTTGGCGTGCCGATATCGGGAGCGCTGTTCGGGCTGGAAGTGTTGTGGGCCGGACATATTTTTTACGAAGTTATGTTCCCCTCTTTAGTGGCGGGGATAACCGCCTTCCAGGTGACTTCTTTTCTAGGTGTGGATTATATTTACCACCCGTTGCACTTTGTGCCGGTGTTTTCGGAACAGTTTTTCCTGAAAATGATTATCGCGGGGATGTGCTTTGGGTTAATATCGGTGCTGTTTATTGAAATTACCAAATTCGTCCGCGTACTGTTCCGGTATTTAGCGCTCAAAACGCGTCCCTTTTGGGCCTGCGTGATAGGCGGTTTGTTTTTAGTGGCGGTAGGATACTTTGTTTCGCCCTTGTATTTAGGCTTGGGAATGCCGGGAATTGAAAATGTACTCAGCGGACAGACGCCGGAATCCCCTTTTGGCTTTTTGTATAAGATGATTACGACTTCTGTTACATTTGCCGCCGGCGGCATCGGCGGGATTGTAACGCCGATTTTCTTTGTCGGGGCGCAAGCGGGCGCCATGCTGGCGGATTTCCTGCACGTAGACAGCGCCACCTTGGCCGCCCTGGGGTTGGTAGCCGTGTTGGCCGGCACGGCCAACACGCCGCTGGCCGCCAGCATTATGGCCATAGAACTTTTCGGCCCCCAAATCGCCCCTTACGCCGCCGTGGCGTGCGTGATTAGCTTTTTGGTAACCGGACAGCAAAGCATTTACCCCAGCCAGCGCATTTCGCTGGAAGGCGGAAAGGCCGGGGAAACCGCTGCCCCGCTGCCAAAGGATCAGCCGCTGCGCCCCGCTAAAATTCCATACCGTAAAACGATGCTCAAGCAGGCGTTTAAGCAAATGACAAAACACTTAATTCCAAACCCCAAAGGCTTTGAGGAAGACAAGTAACCCCAGCCCCCGGGATATTGCCCTTTGCGGGCCAAACCTTTCCGAAATATAACAAAAAGCCCCGTTTAAAACGGGGCTTTTTATAAGATATTGTGCATTCCTCAGTACAACGGGACGCCGTATTCTTTAGCCAAGGCGTTGTAGCGGTCAATTACCTTGCGCACAAAACGGCGCTTTTCTACATAGCTGCCCGGGAAAAACCCGCTTTTGAAACCGGCAATCACAATATTTTTTAATTCCTTCGGGGCCAGCGGCACATTGCGCACCAACAGCTCCATTTCTTTGGTAACCGTTGTATTGGAAACCAAACGGTTATCGGTATTGATGCTCACCGGCAGGCCGCGTTTAATCATTTCTTTAATCGGATGCTCTTTAACGGATTTAATCTGCGGCAGGGTCTGCAAATTGCTGGTCAGGCAGACCTCAATGCCGATACGTTCGCTGGCAATGTAATCCGCCAAAGAATTAACATATTCTTCTTTATTTTTGACTTTTTTGTCCTTAATCATATCGGCCGCAAACAAGTGGGTGCCGTGCCCCAGGCGGTTGGCATAACAATCCGTAATTGCCTGGAAAATAGATTCCGGGCCGTAGGCCTCGCCGGAGTGAACCGTCTTACGGATGAAATGTTTGTGCACATACCGGTACGCATCCAAATGGTCCGCCGCCGGATAACCGGCTTCTTCTCCCGCCAGGTCAAATCCTACAACAGGCAGTTTTTCTTCTTTAGCCAGTTTTACCACCATTTTAGCCAGTTCCAACGAAGCAATGCCAAAAATTTCGCTCTTGCTGGCCTGCGACAACGCCTTCATCAGCCCCGCATAATACGGCGACATAAATTGGTTGAAGTTACGCATCGCACACGCAATCACGCCAAAATAAAACTCCAATTCTTCCCCTTTCTTTACAGCCGGGGAAGTGTTGTGTTCCTTTTGGGCGCGCTGCAGGCCGCGCACCACGGCACGCACGGCTTCCTGCGCGGTAAGCTGATCGTTGGCATGCAGCTGCGGCGCAAAGCGTACTTCCAAATAACGCACACCTTCGGCAATGGCGTCCTGCCCCAGTTCGTACGCAACCCGTTCAATGTTTTCGGCATTTTGCATAACCGCCCCGGTGTAGGAAAAGCCTTTTAAGTATTCCACCAGCGAAGCGTATTTATCCTTAAACACTTTTTGGCGAAGGCCTTTTTCGGTATAATCCGGGAGTTCTACTCCCCCTTTCTTGGCCAGTTCAATCAAGGTGGATAAGCGCAAAGAGCCGTCCAAATGGACGTGCAAATCCGCCTTGGGGATGCGTTTTAAAAACTCGGCAGGGACTCGTTTCATATTATTTTTTCTCCGTTTGCTGGCCCTGCGGCGTATCCTTTACGATATACCCCGCCTGGGCGATAGCGTCGCGCAGTTCGTCGGACTTTTTCCAATCCTTGGCGGCGCGGGCGCGGGCGCGTTCTTCCAGCAGGGCCGCCACTTCGGCCGGAAGCTGGGCGGAAACGTCCGCGGGTTTGGCAAACAAATCAAGCGACAAAATCGTATCGGCAAATTGCAGGAAATCCAATTTTTCCGCCGGAGAAAGTTCCGCACTGCGGGCAGCTTCCCACGTGATAGCCAACGCTTTGGGGGCATTTAAATCATCCTCCATAGCGGCGGTAAATTTTTGTTTCCACGCGCGGGATTTTTCCGTTTCCTGCGCGTTGCCCTGGGCAGCCGTTTGGGCCTGCCCGCACAAGGCGCGGAGGTTTTTTAAGCTCTTGGCGGCGCTGTTCATGCTTTCGTAGGAAAATTCCAGCTGGGTGCGGTAATGGGCCCCCAGGCACAGGTAGCGGTAAGCCAGCGGTTCGTAGCCTTTTTCTTTCAGCACGTCCAATGTAACGAACGTGCCGCCGGATTTGGACATTTTGCCCGAGCGCAAAATCAAAAATTCGCCGTGCACCCAATAGTTCACGTATTTTTCGCCGGTGGCGGCTTCGCTTTGGGCGATTTCGTTGGTGTGGTGGATGGTTACGTGGTCAATGCCGCCGCAGTGAATGTCCAGCGTGTGGCCCAAATACTTCATCGCCATCGCCGAGCATTCAATGTGCCAGCCCGGGAACCCAACTCCCCACGGGCTGTCCCATTCCATTTGGCGTTTTTTGTCTTTTGGCGAAAATTTCCACAAAGCAAAATCCGTCGGGTTGCGTTTTTCGTCGCTCATTTCCACGCGTGCCCCGCCCTGCAAGCCGCTGATGCGCGCATGGCCAACCAGCGCGTCGTAGCGGTCAAATTTGGACGTGTCGTAATAAATCCCGTCCGAAGTGCGGTAGGTGTAGCCTTTTTCTTCCAGGGTTTTGACGAGCGCAATCATCTCTTTAATATGCTCCGTCGCGCGGCTGACAACCGTGGGCCGCGTGCAGTGCAGGGCGTCGTAATCCTGCCAGAATTTGGCTTCGTAAAATTTGGCAATGTCCCAGGCGCTTTTGCCTTCGCGCGCGGTAGCGACTTCCATTTTGTCTTCGCCGTCATCCGCGTCGGACACCAAGTGCCCCACATCGGTCACGTTCATCACGTGCTTGAGCGGGTAATGCAGGCGGATGGTGCGGGATAGAAGATCTTCAAAAATATACGTACGCAAATTGCCGATGTGCGCGTAGTTGTACACCGTCGGCCCGCAGCAGTACATGGTTACCTGTTGTTCGTTTTGCGGTTTAAACTCGTCTTTATGGCGGGTAGCGGTATTGTATAAGTACATCATCAGTTGGCCCCTTGGCTTAATTCCACATAAGCGGATTTGATAGTATCAAAAAACAACTTGCAGGTGGATTGGCCCACATCGTTGGCGGACTGTTCGCTGAGCATACAGCGCACTTCAATATCCGAAAGCGGGTTGACCGCGCCCACGCTGCTCATAGCATAGGTAAAACCCACCGGACGGTATTTGCGCAGCGCCGTTGTATAGGCTTTTTCCAACGATTTTTGGAAAACCGCCATTTCTTTGCGGGAGGCCGAAGGCCCCAATTTAAATTTATGTGCCGCCACGTTCACCACCACATCGCCGTAATTGCCGTAGGTACTGGCGATATTTTCGGACGTAAAATCTTCGTCTTCGCCCAACACGTCGCCCGTTTGGGAAACGGTTTCTTCGCCCAAGACGGAAGGCTCGGTGGGGATATCAGACGTAAATTCATAATACACTTCGTTGCCGGGGTAACGGGAATAATCAATCCCCTGGGTTACTTTTTTGCGCGAGCGGTAATCCGTCGTGCTGCACGCGCACACTAACCCCGCCAATAATAAAATGGTAATCATACGAATCTTCATAGACTGCTCCTTATTTTTAATGTGGCCACGGCCTGGCACATGGCCGCTTCTCCGCGGCCGATTTCGCCCACGTGCTCGTGGCTTTTTGATTTAAAACTGATACGCTCCAGCGGGACTTCAAACACCTGGGAAAGCGAACGGCGGACAGCCTCGTAATGCGGCTTCATTTTGGGTTCTTCGGTAATAATCGTCGCGTCCATATGTTCAATTTCCGCATGGTGCGCGCGGACGATTTCCAGCACTTTTTTGGCAATTGTTACGCTGGAAATACCCTTGATAGACTCATCCGTCGGCGGGAACAAAATGCCGATTTCCCCCGCGCACAGCGCACCTAAAATAGCGTCGCACAGCGCATGGAGAACTAGGTCTCCGTCGCTGTGGCCCAAAAAGCCTTTTGTATGCGGGATTTCCACCCCGCCGATAAACAGCTTCCGGCCCGGTTCCAGGCGGTGCAAATCAAAACCAAAACCGGTGCGGTAAATTACATTTTCGTCCACAAGCGCCTCCGCAAATACCAAATCTTCCGGGGTGGTAATTTTGTTGTTTTTGTAATCGGACGGCACCACCCGCACTTTAACGCCCAATTTTTCCACCAATTGGGATTCGTCCGTAGCGTCTTTTTCCGCGCCGAATTTTTCCAAGGATTCGGCTAAAATTTCCCGGCGGTAGCACTGCGGCGTTTGCGCCGCCCACAGGACGGAACGGTCCAGTGTTTTTTCCACCGCGCCGTTTTGGCATACTTTTACCGTGTCTTTCACGGGAACCGCCAGCACGGCGGCGCCTTCCCGGGCAGCTGTTTGCAAACAAGCTTCTATGGCGGCAGGATTTACCAGCGGGCGGGCTCCGTCGTGCACGGCAACCGTCCCGGCGGCCGGCGATACTTTTGCAAATCCGTTTTTTACCGATTCCAGCCGGGTGGAACCGGGGTCTGCGTAAATTAAGTCCGCAAAATACCGGTTTAACTCCGCGCGGTTTCCCGGCGGGGTAACTACGATAATTTCCCGCACGCCAGATGCTTTTTTAAACGCTTCCACCGTACGGACCAAGACGGGTTTCCCGCCAAGCGGCAACATCTGTTTGGGGCGGCCCATGCGTTTGCCGCTTCCTCCCGCTACAATTACCGCTGACGAAAAACCCGTCTTGTCTGTCATAAACTCTATTTAACTTTGGCAAAAATCATTCTGCCGGAAGAAGTCTGCAAAATGGAATAGACAGAAACTTCCGTCCGTTTGCCGATATGTTTGCGGCCGTCTTCCACCACAACCATGGTGCCGTCATCCAGGTAACCGATGCCCTGTTCTTTTTCTTTGCCGTCTTTCATAATAAACAGCGACATACTTTCCCCGGGCAGCACCACCGGTTTTAAGGCGGTAGCCAAGTCCGCAATATTCAGCGCAATCACATTATGCAGCGCCGCAACCTTATTGATGTTAAAATCCAGCGTGACTACTTCAGCATCTAAACTTTTTGCCAATTTTACCACGCGTTCTTCCATCGTGTCTGCTTTCGGTATTTTGGAAGTTATGCGCACGGCGATTTCTTCCAGTTCCTGCAGGCGGGAAGCCACATCCAGCCCGCGGCGGCCTTTGGCGCGTTCCAGCGGGTCTTTTGAAGCCGCCATTTTGTTCAGTTCATCCAACACAAACACAGGCAGCACAATGATTCCGGACAGGAAATTAATCTCGCACAAATCCACAATGCGCCCATCCATTAAAGCCGTCACATCCGCCACTTTTAAGTGGTGGCCTTTGTAGGACAATCCCTCCAAATCGCGCGATTTGAACAAGGCTGCCAACACGCCAAACACAATAAGACCGATCTCAATTTTGGAACCGTAAAGATTCCAAAAATTCATCACGTCGCCCGCAGCGAAGTTCATCATACCGTAGTCAAAAAACACATACAGCATATACCCCAGCAAAAAGCCGGAGCAACCAATCATAATTTTAATCAGCCGGAGGCGTTTAAACAGCACTTCCCCCCCTACTACCAGCGCGCCGCACAGCAGGCCCGCCAGCAGGCTCATCCATTCTTGGTCAATGAAGTTGTAGGTAAGGAAAGGGAACGCCACCAACGTAGAAATACGGAAAATCCAAATAGGCATATGCCCTCCAAAAATATAGGGAAAAATCCCCAAATCGTACTAGCTATATTTTAGCACTTTGCGGGCGTGTTTTGCAGGATTTCTTAGGCGGAAGGACCGACGAAAAGCCGGGGCCGCGCTAACGCAGTTTTAAGGCCAGCGCGTTCAAATCGGGCAGTTCACAGAGGGAAAGAGTCTTGAGTTTTTGTTTTTCAGCGGGGGTTATCGGGGCGGAAAACGCTTTTTTAAATCCTAACCGTTGAGCCTCTTCCAAACGGCGGTCTATCTGCGGCACTTTGGCGATTTGCCCCAAAATGCCCACTTCCGCCATAAACACGCAATCGGGCGGCAGCGGAATATCTTTGCACGAACTGATAACCGCCGCGCAAACAGCCAAATCCAGCGCCGGATCTTTTAGCTTTACGCCCCCCGCCAGGCTGACGAAAATATCTTTGTTATCCAACGAAAGGCCGATGTGTTTTTCCAGTGCGGCAAACAACATCAAACAGCGGTTTAAATCCACCCCCGTTGCCACGCGGCGCGGGAACGGATAGCGCGTAGGCGAAACCAACGCCTGTACTTCAGTCAAAAGCGGGCGCGATCCTTCCGCCGCAATGGAATAGGCGCGGCCTTTCAGGGCGCGTTCGCGCGAGGTTTGGGCAAAATATTCGCTGGCGTTGTCCACGGATTCCAGGCCGCAGCCGGTCATTTTAAACAGGCCGATTTCCCCCGTGGAACCAAAGCGGTTTTTGTGCGGGCGCAGCAGGCGCAGCACATTGTCTTTTTCCGTATCAAAGTAGAGCACGCAGTCCACCATATGCTCCAAGATTTTAGGTCCCGCCAGCTCGCCGTCTTTCGTTACGTGCCCCAACACAAACGTAATAATGCCTTTGGGTTTGCACAGGCGCACCAGCTCGCTGGTGCATTCGCGCACCTGGGCCACCGTGCCGGCGGAGGAGGTAAATTCCGGGTGGTAAACGGTTTGGATGGAATCCAAAATCAGCACATCGGGGTTTACCTGCTGCACGGATTGCACAATTTTTTGGATATCCGTTTCGCAATGCAAAAAAATATTATCCCCTTTTACGTTTAAACGCTGGGCGCGGCCCGAAATTTGCCCGATGCTTTCTTCGCCGGATATATAGAGGACTTTCAGCGTTTTGGAAAGTTCCGCCGCCACCTGCAGCATCAGGGTGGATTTGCCGATACCCGGCGCCCCCGCCAACAGCGTCAGCTGGCCTTTCACAAGTCCTCCGCCCAGCAAGCGGTCAAACTCGCTGATATGGGTTTGAATGCGCGGTTCCTGCACGGATTTGCTTTCGGAAAGTTTGACGATTTCGGAAGAAAAATCCGTAAAGCTGCGCGTACGCGCGGACGCTTTTTTGCTTTCCTGCTGTTTTACTTCTTCCACCAGCGAATTCCACTCCCCGCAGTCCGGGCATTTGCCGGCCCACTTGGGGGACTCGTATCCGCATTTCTGGCAGACGAAAACCGTTTTAAACTTCATACTACCCTCAGGAGCCCGCCATGGCGGCCAGGCCGAAGAACGAGGAGATGTCTTCGTCGTTAAACGACACATTGGCCTTGACGGCAAAATCGTTGGTTTCCAACGCGTCGCGCACCCAGGCGCCCACGGAGAAATACCGGTTAAAGCGGAAGTCCACCCCGTAGGTTAAGTTCGGCTTGTTAAACAGCCGTCCGTTAATCACGCGGTCGCGTCCCCAATCGGAAAATTCACCCGTAAAAGTAAAACGTTCCAAAAATTCTTTATCGTAGAACGGTTTGAGTTCCAGCGCCACGCCGCCCGCACCGCGGATTAACCCCGCCGATATGGTAGCCCACTTGTTATACAGACCGAAGCGGACGTCAAATTTGTTCTTTTCCAAATAATCTTTGGAATCCAGGGCGTCGTCCTCGTTGCCGATGTTGGCGATACCGGCACGGTAGAAGGTGTATCCGCTGGCGGGATAAATTTCAAGCGCCAGGTCGCTGGTGGCAAGGGCGGGTTCCGGCATATAGAAGAAGTCGTAATCCCAATACACGCGGAAGCGGCTCATCTTGCCCACAAAGGTTTTCACTTCGCCCATAGTTTCCTTCAAATCTTTCATACTGGACTGCACGTCCTCTTTCATCTGCGGGTCGTTAATCAAGCTGCCGATAACCCCTTCTCCCTCTTCCAGTTTGGTCATCAGCGAGTCCGCTTTAGCCAAGACTTCGTCCAAATTTTGCGCAGAACGCGCAAGATACGGCCTCATTTGCGCCACCAGCTGGTTTAAGTTGGCCGACAGCTGATGCACTTCGTCCATCGTCCGGTTGAGCTGTTCGCCAAACTGTCCCTGTGCGTTGACGCTGTCTACAAATTCTTTAATGCTGTTCATCGTTTGGGCAATCATAACGTCCATCGGCACTTCGTCCGCGCCCTGTATATAATCGCCGGCTTTCAGCACGCCGGCCTCGGGGGTGCCTTGTTCTACTTTTAAGTACTTGGACCCGATAATCCCCGTCATTACCACGCTAAAGCGCGCATTGCGGTAGATTTGGATGTCTTCGTTCACTTCCGCCACCACCACCACTTGGCCCTTTTCTATTTTAATTTGTTTCACCCGCCCCACTTCCACGCCGGACAGTTTAACAGGCGCCTTAACCGGCAGCCCAGACACATCCGAAAACGTCACATTCACCTCGTACGAACGCGTAACGGACAGCCCCCCTAAGAAGTAGAGCGAAAATCCGAAAACAATAAGCCCCAATACGGTAAAAATGCCCAATTTGGTTTCTGGTTTCATATTCTTTCCTTTGACAAATAAACTTAATCTATGCGCCTGCCGGAGCCTTGCTTAGTCCTTCATCAATTTCATTTGTATCGGTCCGTGGCTGCTGCCCTGCACAAATTGTTTTACATACGGGTTGTCCGTCCGGCGGAATTCCTCCGGCGTGCCGTACATCAAAATATGTCCTTCATACAAAAAAGCAATCTTGTCCGCAATTTTAAAAGCCGAATGCATATCGTGCGTGATTACTACGGAAGTAACCCCCAATTTGGCTTTTAAATCTATAATCAAATCGCTGATGATATCGGACATAATCGGGTCCAGCCCGGTGGTGGGCTCGTCATATAAAATTACCTGCGGCTCCACCGCCAGCACGCGCGCCAAGGACACGCGTTTTTTCATCCCGCCCGAAAGTTCGCTGGGGTTAAGCTTTGCCACCTCTTCCTGTAAACCCACCAGCGCCAGTTTTTCTTTAATCACGGCGGGATAATCTTTTTCGGGGGTGTCGGTTAAGTACTTTAGGCCAAACGTCACGTTTTCCCCCACCGTCATAGAGTCAAACAAAGCCCCTTCCTGGAACAAATACCCGAACCGGCGCCGCAGCGCGGCAAGTTTAATTTCGCTGTGGATTTGGGTAATGTCTTTTCCGCCCACTAAAATCTGCCCGGCGGTTGCTTCTTCCAGCCCGATTAGGCATTTAATCAGCGTGCTTTTGCCCGAGCCCGAACCGCCCAAAATGCAGGTGGTTTGGCCTTCTTCAATCTTCAGGTCCACCCCTTTTAGGACTTCTTTGGTTCCAAAGCTCTTTTTTAAGCCGATGATTTCAATCATATTAAATTCCAAACGCCGTCAAAATGGCGGTTAAGAAATAATCCAGCACCAAAATCAGCACAATAGTCGTCACCACGGCGCCGGTGGTGGATTTACCCACCCCTTCGGCCCCGCCGCGGGTGCTGATGCCTTTGTAACAGCAAACCGTTCCCACCATAAAAGCAAATACGAACGATTTAATAAACCCGTGCATAAAATCGCACACGCCCATAAACGAAGTAATATCCGTGATATACACTTCCCCGGGCACGCCCAGCGCATACACTGCCACCAGGTAACCGCCCAGTACGCCGAACAAGTTGGAAAAAAGCGTCAAAATAGGCATCGTCAGCACAAAGCCAAACATCCGCGGAATAACCAGATACCGGATAGGGTTCGTGCCCAGCGTATACAACGCGTCAATCTGTTCGGTAACGGCCATCGTCCCGATCTGTGCCGTCACCGCCGCACCCGCCCGGCCGGACACGACCACGCTGGTCAGCACCGGGCCCAGCTCGCGGATGAGCGAAAACGTTACAATCGTCCCCACAAAAATCGGCTCGCCAAAAATGTTGCCAATCGTATTGCCGGCCTGTAAGGCAAGCACCATACCGGTAAACAAACTGGTCAGCGCGGTAACGCCCAAGGACTCTACACCGATGGTTACGCTTTGGTCCACCGCCTGACGGAATTCAAAACGCGAATGCGTCAGCCAAAAGAAGCAGGACCGCACCATATCGGCGGCTCCGCCCACTTGGTTGAACATATGCATCATATATTTTCCGACGGCGGTAAACATTATTCTTTGTATATCCTCGGCACGCGCGGCATCAGGAGCGTGCACAACTCATAATCAATCGTACCGGCTTTTTGGGCCAATTCGGCAAACGTGATTTCCTCGTCCCCTTGGCGGCCCACCACCACAGCTTCGTCCCCTACCGTTACCGGGCCGGCTTGGCTGATGTCCACCATCAGCATATCCATCGTTACGTTGCCTAACACGCGGCAGCGTTTGCCGCGGATAAGAATATCGGCTTTATTAGACAGCGCACGCAGGTATCCGTCCCCATACCCCAGCGGCAAAGTAGCCACTTTCATTGCCTGGGGGGCAATAAAACTGCGGTTATAGCTGATACTGCTGCCGGCAGGTACATCTTTGACGTACACCACCCGGGTTTTTAACGATAAAATGGGCTCAAATCCCTTCTCCAAGCCAAAAGCGCTGTGCCCGGTGCGCACCATATCGTAATGAGCGTCCGGACGGGCCACAATAGCCGAAGAAGCCGCCACATGGCAATGGTTGATGTGAATGCCGTGCAGCTGGACATTGGTCAGCGTATCGCGGTAGTAGCCGATTTGTTCTTCGGTATATTCCGGGTCCGTTTCCACGCTGGACAAATGCGTGTACAGGCCGTCCAATATCACATTTGGATGATGGGCTAAAAATTCAATCACGTTAAATACGCCGCCGCGGCGGGTGCCGATGCGGCCCATTCCCGTATCCTGCTTGACGTGGCAAAGCGCTTTTTTACCCAGTTTGGCGGCAATGTCGCCGACGGCCTTGGCGGCGTCCAAACTGGCAATGGTAATCGCCAACTGGTTATTAATAGCGTATTCAAACGCTTCAAACGGATAGATGCTGCCCAACACCAAAATAGGCAGCGTAACGCCCGCCCGGCGCAAGGCGATGCCTTCTTCCACCGACGCAGTGCCAAAGAAATCGCTTAGCTGGTGCTGCTGTAAAAACTGCCCCAGCTTCTCCGCCCCGTGGCCGTACGCATTGGCCTTTAAAACGGTCAGCACCTTCACGTCCGCGCCCGCCTGTTCGTGCACTTTGCGCATATTGCGGGCCAGTTTCTTCAAATCCACTTCGGCAACAGTAGGACGTAAAATAGGCATTTGCATACATTACTCCGGCAAATTAAGCATCGTATTCCCGCCCGCAGGTTCGGCGGCTTCCATATGTTCCGGTGCGGGATTGGTAAACAGGGCGTATTCGCCAAAGAAGGCCAAATCAATATCTCCCACGGGGCCGTTGCGCTGTTTGGCGATAATCAGCGTGGCTTTGTTCTTAAGCGATTCATCATCGCGCTTGTAATACGCTTCGCGGTGGATTAAAGCCACCACGTCGGCGTCCTGCTCAATAGAGCCGGATTCGCGCAAGTCGGACAATTGGGGTTTGTTGTCGGTGCGGGACTTGTCTTCGTTTTTACGGCTTAACTGCGAAAGCGCCAACACCGGCACGTTGAGCGTGCGGGCCAGGTCTTTGAGCATACGGGAAATTTCCGCCACTTCCTGCTGGCGGCTTTCCGTGCGGCGTTCTCCGCCGCGGATGAGCTGCAGATAGTCAATAACGATAAGCCCCAATTCTTTGCCTTGCTTTTTTAATTCCGAGGCCAACCGGCGCGAACGCATACGCAGTTCGGTAATGGAGATGCCGGACGTATCGTCAATATACATCGGCGCGGAAGCCAGGCGGCCCATTTCGCGCATTAAGTCCGACCATTTGTTGCGTTCGTAATACCCGGTGCGCAGTTTGTAAATTTCCACCATTGCCGCCGCGCCGAGCATACGTTCAAAAATAATATGCCGCCCCATTTCCAGCGAGAAAAACGCCACCGGGATACCGCATTCCACGCAGGCGTGGTGGGCAATGTTAAGCGCCAAAGCGGTTTTGCCCTGGCTGGGGCGCGCGCCCAAAATAATTAAATCGGATTTGCGCAGCCCGCCGGTTTTGCGGTCAAATTCATCCAATCCCGTTGGAACGCCCTGAATGGCGCTTTTGTTGCGGATGGCTTTTTCCAGGATTTCAATCACTTCCGGGGCTAAATCTTTGGAGGAGACAAACCCGGAAAGCTTTTGTTTTTGGCTGAGTTTATAAATTTGGTCGGCGGCTTCGTCAATTAAAATCTGCGGGTCGTCGTCTTCCTCTTTATAGCACCGCTGCACCAGGCCCGTAGCGGTGCGGATTAAATCGCGCACGACGAATTTTTTGTACACGATTTCCGCATAGTGCTTTACGTGCGCCGCGGTGGAAACTTTATCCACCAACTGCGTCAAATACAATTCTCCGCCCAGCTGGGTAAGCAGATGGTCTTTTTTCAGCTCTTCCGTAAGCGTAATGATATCCACCGCCTGGTTGCGGTCCGCCAGGGCTTTCATCGCGGCAAAAATCTTTTGGTGGGACTCTTTATAAAAGTGCTCCGGCTTTAAGATTTCCAGCGCTTCCGTCACGGCATCCGCCGAGAGCAGCATAGAACCCAAAACCGCCATTTCCGCGTCAATCGCCTGCGGAGGGATACGTTCTTCCAACAAATTACTAGCCATAAAACCTCTTAAAATAAAAAATCGGCACAACTCCGCGTTTCCGCGGGGGGCGGAAACGTATCTATTTTATTGTAGCAATTTAACAGGGAAAATAGGCAAAGATGCCGCTTGCAGCCAAGAGGATTAATATTGCCCCATCACATATTGGTTATTCCCAGCGGTAGCACCCAGAGAGGCCGTTCCGGAAATGGCTTTGCATACTTTATTGGCGAAAGGGGAATCCTCCTTGGCCCAACAAGAAATTTTGCCGGATGTATAATACTCAATATAAAAGGGAGTGTTCAAATCGGGCGTCCCTTTTACTGAAAAGCTGCAGACTTCGCCGCACAATTTAATTTTCCGGTTTTCATATGTCATCAGCGAATCGTCTTCCGATAAAGTTCCGTCGGCGGGCAAACCAATATCCAACTGTGTAAAATCTGTCGTATATTGTCCGTTGGCCATATAGTAGCGATTATTGGCATCCGCCACGGAGCGGATAAGCGGTTGAAAAGTCGCAGCCCGGCTTTTTGCTACAGCTAATTGGTACTGCGGCAAGGCTAGCGCCGCCAAGATGCCGATAATTAAAACGACCACTAACAGTTCTATCAGCGTAAATCCGGCGTTTTTCCCCACCGGGTGGTTTTTTTGATAAATTTTGCTCATAGCCAAAATTTATCAAAAAAAAAAAACAAATCAACCCCCTTGCCGGGGGCAGGCTCTCTATACCCGTTAACACGATCAGTGGAGCCACACTGTTTCCATACTGTTGCGCTGTTTTAAAAGGAAAGTCGTTTCCGCTTTTGTTGTTGCTTTTGCCGTGGTTGTGGTCGTGTCCGTGGCTGTTGCCGTTTATCCGCCCCTTTAGAGCCGTCTACAAAAAGCCTTTCAAACGGATTAGAAATTTTATTGTTTGAGCGAGTTATAAAATTTCCCGTTTGAAAGTGATTTTTGTGGCTCCCTGGGGCGGCGCTCTTTTTCGCCCTTTTTCTGGCGTCAGAAAAAGGGCTATATAATATAGCGATTTTTGTGGCTCTTCGGTGCACCGAGCCGGAGCCAGAGCCCGGCCTTCCTTTCCTCTTTGCCGGTTAGCACGATTCCTTAAGCAACACGGTTTTCCGCACGGCCGCGCCCTTGCATAGCGGCTTTCCAAGCCCGGGGGCTCTGCCTCGGACAAAGTTTCGCTATGTACGGTACTGACGCAATAAGGGAACAACTAAGGTGGCAAGGTTCTCGCTCTAGGCCCTCACCGGGGGGAGGCCCTTCCAGGCCGTGGAGCGCCGCCAAGTTCCCTATGCAAAAAACCCCCGCTTTCGCGGGGGTTTTACAAAACGCAATTTGTCGGGATTTATTTGGCTTCGGCAACCGCTTCGGCTTTTTCTTCCGGCTTGGCGTCGGCGATTTTTTCTTCCACCGTCGTCAAGGGGTTAATTTGCACTTTGATCGTGGCGGTCACGGTCGGTTTCAAATAAATGCCCACTTCGGTTTCACCCAAAGTTTTAATCGGCATATTGAGCTCAATCGCATCCTTGGAAATATTGTGGCCCAAGGCATTCAAGGCTTTGTAAATATCGGCCTTGTTGACGGAACCGAACACTACGCCGTCGCTGTTGACGGTTTTGGTGAACGGAAGCACCACACCGGCCAATTTTTCGGCCATGGCGCGGGCTTCAGCCAGTTCCGCTTCAATGCGTTTGGCGCGTCTTTCGGCGCCGAGCTGCCAGTTCTTGATCGCGCCTTCGGTGGCGAGTTCCGCCAAGCGGTGCGGGATCAAAAAGTTGCGGGCGTAGCCGGGCTTTACATCTACAATGCTGCCCACCATACCCAAGTTTTTCACATTCTGTTTCAAAATAACTTTCATTTCCAGGTCCTCCGGCTTATTTCTTGGGCAACGAGTACGGCAAAATCGCCAAGTTGCGGTCGCGTTTGATCGCTTTGGTGATTTGGCGCTGGTGTTTGGCGCAGGTGCCGGTGATTCTTCTGGAAAGGATTTTGCCGCTTTCCATCGTGAAAGACTTTACGAACTGAAAGTTCTTATAGTCAACGTTTTCAATTTTTTCAGCGCAGACTTTGCAGACTTTTCTTCTGCTTTCAAAGCGCTTTTTGCCCATAAACGGACGCGCCGGTCTTTCGGGGCGGGCGGCCGTGTTAGCAGCGGCGGGAGCCGCGGCGGGGGCTTGCGTGTTTTTAATTTCTTCAGCCATTTGTTATCTCTCTTTGGTTCCTGTTAAAAAGGCACGTCGTCTTCCATCACGTCGGTGGTGGGAACGTCGTCCTTGGCGGCCGGGGCTGCTTCTGGAGTATAAGAAGCCGCGGCGCCGGATTCCAGTATTTGGATTCTCCGGGCGGTTACCTGCATGGTTCTGCGGGTCTGTCCGGTATTTTTGTCGGTGTATTCGCTGCTGGTGAGGCGGCCCTCCACTTGGATGGGGGTCCCTTTTTTCACCCGGTCTTTACACCGTTCGGCGGCAGCACCCCAAACCACTACGGGAACAAACACAGTGTCGTCCTTCCACTCGTTTGTGGTAGCATCTAAATATCTGCGGTTTACCGCAATGTCACAACGGCACACTGCCTGACCTTTCTGCGTAAAAGACACGTTAGGGTCACGTGTTAACCGTCCGACCAGAAGTACAAGGTTTTGTTCCGGTAATCTGATTTGTGCTGTCATAGCGACCTTATTTTGCAACGGCAGGAGCCGGTTTTACTTTCACTTCCACGGCAGACATCGTCATGGAGCGAAGCACTTTTTCGTTAAGTTTCAAAGCGTCTTCAAACACTTTTACGAATTTGGGTTCGGCTTTGAACTTAAGGTAGAGGTAAAAACCGTCGCGAACGTGGTTCACTTCGTGGGTGAATTTTCTTCTGCCCAGTTTTTCTTCGCTGACGACTTCTCCACCGTTTTTCGCGATCAGGTCTTTGGCCTTGGTCACGAATTCGCCCACTTCTCCGTCGGAGAGTTGGGGTTTAACAATAATTACGCTTTCGTAAGTTCTCATATACCAATTATTCTTTTTTCTTGCGTTTTGCAGGGTCAAAAAGCCCCCGCGGGCATTCCTACCCGGAGAGTTTGCGGACATATTCGGCTTTGCTCACCTATAGCCGGGGCAATCCTGACCCTGTGGATATTATAACAAAATTAGCAATAAAACGGGGATTTTATTGTGCGGGAAAGACACTCGGCTAGCGCGGACGGGCGGGCAGCCCCAGGCAAAGAAAGGCGGCGCCAGAAAAGGAATGAGCGCCCTTGGATTACTGCAGGGAAAAAGAACGGGCCCGGGCAGCACCCGGAAAGAACGCAACACGCCGCTGGCAGGAACCGGGTTTCCCTATCTATTTTTATTCAACCGGGCCGCCCCCGAAAGGGACTCCCGATAGACAGCGCGGCGGCGTATTTCCGCAAAGGCCGGCCCCCGCAAACAAAAGAGATAACGCCCCAAACTTACCGATTACCCGCGCTTTAAAAAAATCTTAGCCGGGCTCGTAGCGCCCTTAATTAAGGAAAGTTTATTTTCCGCCACGCCCAAGGATTGGGCCAGCAACGTGCGTACGGCTTCGTTGGCGCGGCCTTGTTCCGCCGGCGCTTTTACCCATATTTCGTAACTGTCCGGGCCTTTTTGCTCCAGGCGGTTTTTCTTTTCGCCGGCGTGCACTTTTACTTTGATGAAACTTTCCATACTTTTATTTTACTTTTTCGCGCCGCCTCAGGCAAAAGCGGGGGCCGCCCTTACAGGCCGCCCCCGCAACAGAAATGGGCAGAAGGTTATTTCTGCACAATCAGGCTCTTTGCCGTCATATCGGCCGGCTTTTCAAGCCCCATTACGTCCAATACCGTCACAGCAATATCACCCAGGTTGCCCGTGGCGGCCATTTTGGCGTTTTTGTGGTCCTTGCTGACATACACAAAGTCCACCAAATTGGTCGTATGCGCGGTTTTGGGCATATTGATTTTGTCGTCCCACATTTCTTCGGCATTGCCGTGGTCCGCGGTAATAAACACCGTATACCCCGCCGCCAAAGCGGCTTCGGTTACGGCGCCGGTGCATTCGTCCACCGTTTCCACCGCTTTCACCACGGAGTTAAAATTGCCAGTGTGGCCCACCATATCGCAGTTGGCAAAGTTGATGACGATAAAGTCATATTTATTGGAAGCAATCTGCTTAAGCGCTTCATCCTTTACGATATACGCTTCCATTTCCGGGTGCTCCGCAAAGGTGGCGGGGTCAAAGCGGCCCTTGATTTCAATGCGGTCTTCTCCGGGGTAGGGTTTAATCAGTTTGCCGTTAAAGAACGAAGTAACGTGTTTGAACTTTTGGGTTTCCGCCAAGCGCAGCTGCTTTAAACCGGCTTTGGAGATGACTTCGCCCAACAGATTGTTCATACCGCCACCGTCAGTCATAGAAGGCAAGGCGTTATAAGGGAACGCATCGTAATATTTGGTCAACCCACAGTAGACGCACGGCACGCGGGTGCCGCGGTTCTTGCCCGGGTAATCATCGTCAATAAACGCGCGGGTAAGCTGAATGGCGCGGTCCTGGCGGAAGTTAAAGAAAATCACGCTGGAACCCGCTTCCATTCCTTTGTAATCGCCCAGCACCGTCGGCGGAATATATTCATCCACCATCGGCCCGCCGTCGGGGGTTTTCATCGTTTTGTAATCGGTCAGCACGACTTCTTCGGCGGTGGCGCCGTGCAAGCCTTCCGCACGGACGATTAAGTTATACGCTTTATCGGTCAAATTCCAATCTTCGCCGCGGTCCATCGCGTAGTAGCGGCCCTGGATAGTGGCGATTTGGCCCACACCGCATTCTTTGATTTTTTCTTCCAGCGTGCGGATAAAACCCACCGAGCTTTGCGGCGGGGTGTCGCGTCCGTCGGCAAAAAAGTGCACATACACGTCTTTGATTCCTTTTTCAGCGGCGTATTTTAAAATGGCAAACAGGTGGTCCTGGTGGGCGTGGACGCCTTCGTCCTGCACCAACCCCATCACGTGCAGCGGTTTATGGTTGTTTAAGCAGTTGTCAATGCAGGCCGAAAAAGCGGCGGATTTAAACAACGAGCCGTCTTCAATCGTGTCTTTTAAGCGTTTGAGTTCCTGGATGACGATTCTGCCCGCCCCCATATTGAGGTGACCCACTTCGGAAGAGCCCATATATCCAGCGGGCAAGCCCACCTGCTCCCCGGATGCTTCAATTTGGGTGTGCGGATATTCGGCCAAATACTTCGTCATATTCGGTGTTTTGGCATTGGTTACCGCATTATGCGGGCCGGCTTTGGCATCCCCCCAGCCGTCTCTAATAATTAAAACCACTTTATTCATACGTATTTCTCCTTATTTACTGCAAATCAAATCTTTCCAACGAGTATACTGAAACTGTTGCAGCTGTTCCAGCGTAGTTACCCCTTGCTTACTTAATATTGTAAGAAAATAATAGAAAATCTGCTCGGCCATTTTGGTATCCGCCATCGCCCGGTGCCAGCCTTGGGAGCTGATGCCCAAATCCGCTGCGATGCACCCCAAATTATTCTTGGCAAATTTTCCGCTTTTGCGCGCCAGTTTCAGCGTATCCACTACCGGATACGGCGGGAAATGCATACCGCACTGGGCAAATTCACTTTTCAAGAAGCTGACGTCAAAATCGGCGTTGTGCGCCACAATCACACAATCATCCAATAAGGAAAGAAGTTTGGGCAGCACGTCCGCAAACGACGGGGCCGAAGCTACCATTTCGTTGGTAATGCCGTGAATAGCAACTACATCCGGGTGCATCGGCATACCGGGGTTTAGCAAGGTGGAAAATTCTTCCAACACCCGCCCCCCGCGGGAAACAGAAAGGGCAACTTCGCAGATTTTACCGCCGCCTTCCGGCGATAAACCGGTGGTTTCGGTATCTAAGCAAGCAAATTTAATTTCGGATAATTGCATAAGTTACCAATTGATATAAAACCGCAAGCGCACTAAAAAGCCAATCAGTGCGGCGCCGAACGAACCTACATAAAACGCAAAATTGGAAGTATCCATTAAGCGGATTTTACGCGCATACACACACGCGGCAAACCAAACAGCAAACAGCACTATCCACCGCCAGCCCGGCAAAAGCATAATCAAAAAGAAAATAGCGCACATCATCGTCAGCAGCCAGCGTTCGTCAAAGGTGGCATAGGCGCGGCCGTAGCGGTCCTGCTCCACGGCAAAAATAAACCACCCCAACACCCGCGTTGCCGTTACCAACCCGACAAAGAAGATAATCCACGGTTCGGCAAAAAAATTACCTGTTTCATAAAGCACTTTAAACGGCACACACAAAAACAGGAACAATAAATTTACAATCGTTTTGGTAAAAAATGTGAGAATATACCCATAACGGAATTTGCCGCCAAACTGGAAAAACCGGTCCGAAAACACCAAAAACGCACAAAAAAGCAAAATACACAACCACCCCGGTATATCCCAGAAACCCAAAAAGGGCCATTTCATCGTCAGGTAGCCATAACACAGCAAAAACGCCCAGCCCAAAAACACGCCGGCATGCAAGGCAATTGCCCGCGGGCGGTTTTGTTCTTCCAGCACATTAATCGTTTTATGGAAGAACACAAAATCCGTCAGAAAAAACGCCAAAAACAAACGCCAAAATACAATCATTTCTTCTCCTTGGGGAGAGTTACCGTAAAAGTGCTCCCCTGGCCCGGAACGGAAACGGCTTCCAGCGTGCCGCCGTGCGCCTGCACGATTTGGCGGCTGATAAACAGCCCCAGCCCATACCCGGGCCGGTCCGTCCGGACCTGATGATATTTTTGAAAAAGTCCTTTCATATCGGAATCGGAAATACCGATGCCGGTGTCCTGCACGGTAATATAATATGTTTTTTCATCTTCGTATGCCCGCACGCGGACAAAACCTTTATCCGTAAATTTAACGGCATTGGAAACCAAATTCATCACCACCCGCTGCAGCAGCTTCGGGTCCGCCGGCAACCGTGGCACATCGGCCTGCACCGTCAATTCCAGGTTCTTCTCCTGGGCGGCAGGACGGAGGGTGTCGGCCACATTTTTAAGAAGCGCCGGAACATCCACGCTTTCTTTTTTAGGGGTCATCATTCCCGCCTGCACGCGGGAGACATCCAACACTTCTTCCAACAAAGAAGACAAATTTCGCGCGGCCTGGCTCATTTGTTCTAAGTATTCTTTTTGTTCCGCCGGGCTGGCTTTGCCGCTCTGCAAAATATACAAATATCCCTGCAACCCCAGCAAGGGGGCGCGCAAATCGTGCGCCACGGCGCGGAAAACCTGTTCCTTCATTTCGCTTACCTGCGCCTGCAGCTGGAGCACTTGATAATCCTTTAAATCGGCCGTCATTTTATTAAAGGAAGCAATTAACTGCTTAAATTCCCCCCAGCCGATTTCTTCGTCTATTTTTTCATCAAAATTACCGTGGCTTACTTCATCTGCCGCATGGGCCAAAGCCCCTATCGGCTCGCCCAGGCGTTCGGCAAACGTCAAAGCCCCAAAGTAGGAAAGTGTGGCAATGGAGAGCAAAAAGAGCGCCAAAATAATATTCGTATAGTAAATACTGCGGTAGGCTTCGCTCTTTAGCTGCAGCACGGCAACGTAAGCACCCAAAATAGGCGACGGGGCAAACGCGCCGACGTAGGTTTCCTGCGGTGTTTTCAATTTTTTAATTAATTGGTCTTGGGAAGTAAAAGCATTTTGCAGGGCTTCCGCGTCAAAGGCCGGTTTGTATTGGTAATCGTTGGCATACACGGAACCGTCTTGGTCCACGATATAGATGCGCCCGGTTACCCCGATACGCTGTTCCTGCAGGCGGGACAAAAAGCTAAAGAAGCTCATAATCCCGTATAAAAAATCGCCGTTGGGCAGCGGATAAATAAACTCGCTGATAGGCCGCCCGGCCATGACGTCAAAACTGCTGACGGACAGCCGCGGCTGCCGCGCCAGCTCCGGCAGGGAAGGGTCGTCTTTTAAATCCAGCGCCGGGACCTGGGCCAAAATTTGTTTATCCCCCGCCCGGTACAATTCTTTTCCGTTTTTATCAAGCACCGCCAGCATTAAAAAATCCGGGTTGGCGTTTAACGCTTCCTGCAATACGGACTGCGGGTTTTTCCCGGCTTGCAGCAGTTCGGTAATATGTTGGGCAAACGCCAAGCGCCAGGACAAATCTTCAATATGCTGGTTTAAAGAGGACGAAACAATCTGCGCCAAATTGGCGTGCGTTTCCAGAATGTTATCTTTTAACTGCACCTGGTAATAGGCCAACAGCAAAAGCATGGGCACCAGCGGCATCAGCACAATCGCCAGGAACAATTTAAAAAGTTTGGAAAATAAAGACATACTTTACCTTATTATAATTATATCAATTCGGCAAGGGCAGCCGGATAAATCTCGTGTATTCCGGCCTAAGGCAGGGCCTGGGAAAGCCTAGGCCTTTTTTCTCCGGGGCCCAGGGCCCTTTGGCCCTGGCGGCGTCTCTCGTTAAAACTTATAGTATAAGTATGACAAAACAACTTTTTAATTTAGCATCCCGTATCCGCCGCGCCTGGGTACGCAAAATAACGGAAGAAATCCGGCAAGAAGAAATGCAGGCGGTATGCGTCCGGGAAGAAATCATTTCATTAAACGAAGAGGAAGCCTCCTTGGTAGCACTGGAAGTGCGCCGGCTGCGACGGGCCCAGAGGGTGGAAGCCAAACGCCAAAAACGCAAAGGCTTTCCACCAAAGCCAGCACCCGGAAAAATTGCTTACGCCGTATACAGATAATTCCTTTCACAAAAAATCCGCCCATATGCGGATTTTTAATTTTATTCCATTACCATCTCCGGATATTCAAATCACACCCCGCCACCAACGCCATACGTTTATCTTTCATCTGGCGAAGCAAAAAAACCGGCTGCTGAGACTGTTGTATCCGATAAGTTACCGCTTCTTGAAGAATATCCAAAGGGAAAACAGCATATTTTTCTAGTAATGTATTAAAGTTACCCAAGCGCAAATCGGTAAATTCCACTACAAAAGGGCTGTATTTCTTTAACAGCCGCGGAAGCGGATTGGGTTGGTTATAATTAGTATGCCCCAACCCGGCATGGACCACCACCAACGCCTCTGGGTCTTGTTCATAAATCCGCCCGATGATTTGCGCCCAATATTGGTTGCGTTCCCGTACCCCTAAAGCGGAAACCGTTCTCCAAGCCAAGGGCGTATTAGCAAAATTACGGGAATAACCCGTCTGCTGCAATTCCTGCGATAACGCCGGATCTTCCAGCCCTACCACCCGCACGCCGGCCTCAATCATCCGGTTGGTAACCGCCCGGTAATAAGGGCGCTTCGTCACCAATTTTTCAGCATCTTTTTCTCCCTGCAGCAGATAAATTTCCTCTCCCGGAACAGCATTGATAAATTCGGAAGCATAATAAATGTTTCTATGAGGATACACCTTTTTTAATTGCCACACGGCCGTTTCCAGCGCGTTCACCATCCAATCCTGTTCGTGTATTTCTCCAAATACAACCAGCCGGGCGGAAGAAGGAATATATTGTAAAAAATCAATTCTCCGGGAAACAGCAAAAGAAACACCTTTCCGACAGGGCAAAACCCGTTGGGATGCATAAAAATCCCTCTCCAGCCAATTTCGTACCAACTGTTCCTGCAGTTTTTTATTTTCCCGCAATTGCCAGGCCGAAGCTTTTTGGGGGTTTAAGGTAAAATAATCTTCCAACATAACATTTAATTCTTCAAAATTATCTTGTGCCAAGCGGTGCAAATGGCTCAACCGGGCCGCCTGCGCTGAATACATTTTAGCAGGCCTTGCCACCGCCTTTTCTTTGGCAGTTCTTTCCAACATTTGTTTGGCAATGACGGAAGGAAAACCCTGCCCATACAATCCAGAAGAAAATACGCCACACACGCACAAACAGCCAATAAACTTTATTTTCATTAATCTAAAATCTCTAAAATTACAAAGATATTACCGTTGCCCCGCAGAGGCTTTATTCAGTCTGTACAAGCCAATATGCACATCGCACCCAGCCACCAGCGCCGTACGCTTGCCTTTCATTTGGCGGATGTGCAATATCGGTTGGATTGGATCTTGGCAAAACAATTCCTTGGCTTGGCGTATGTCTGCCGCGCTCAGAGGGACGGCTTTTTCCAGCAACGGGTTACTTTCCGTATTGGAAGAAAAAGAAATCACAAAAGGCTTTAAGTCTTTTAATAGCCACGGGATAGAACGGAAATGATTGTAACAAGCATGGGCGTTCCCGGCGTGTACCACCACAAGTGCATTTGGGTCGTTGCGGTAAATGGCACGGATGCGCCGCACCCAATATTGGTTACGTTTGGACATCCCCACCGGGGAAACGGCATTCCACAGCCATTGTTTGCGCGCCAACACATCTTCAGGGCGGAGCTTCGGAATTTTTTCTATTCGCAGGACAGGGTCTTCCAGTCCTATCACACGCACCCCTTTTTGGGCAAGGTATTTAGCTAACGCCTCATAGCTGGGAACAGCGCCGAAGCCTCGCTTCAGCTCTGTTTGTCCTAGCACATAAAATTCTTCTTGCGGATGGGCGTAAATAAATTCAGACGCATAATAAATCGTCCGGGAGGGATACGCCTGCTGGATTTGGGTAACGGCGTTTTCCACTTCCTCCATAATCCACGCCGTATCGTGATATTCCCCCAATACAATTAACCGGCTGTCCGCCGGGAGCAGCGGAAAATAATTTACCCTCCCTTGTATTGTCAGCGGATATACATGCTGACCCAATGCCCGGACCCCTTGCCGGGCAATATAAAAATCCATTTCCAGCCACTGGCGGACCATTTCTTTTTGCAACTTTTTATTTTCCGCCAACCGCTTCCGGGAAATTCCCACAGCCGGCAAAAAATAGGTTTCCAACATTCGGTCCAGATCGGCGAAGTTATCTTCATTTAACTGTTTTAAACGGGCTATTTTTTGCAGTTCCACCGGACGAAGCGAAGCCTTTGCCGGGCCGCTTGCTTGCCGCACAGCGCTTTGCAGCATTTCTTTGGCAAGGGACGAGGCTCCCTGCGCCCACGCCGGGATCCCTGTCAATAACAACATAAACAACCAAAGCAAGTTCTTTTTCATATTCAAGCTTAACGAATAATTACACCCACATCATATCCAGCCACTAGCGCCGCGCGTTTGCTTGTCATTTGGCGGATAAAATATACCGGCTGGGCGCGGTTGCCGTGGCGCATTTCAGCGCCGCGCCAGCGTACGGGCGCCGGCAACGGGAAATAACGCTCCACAGCAGGAGCTTCCCTTTCTGCTATATTAAAATTGAGTACCAGCGGTTTTAAATCTTTCAGCATACCAGACAAGGAATTTAGCATATTATAATTTACATGCCCATTTCCGGCGTGTGCCACCACCAACGCCTTGGGGTCGCTTGCATAAATGGCCCGGATGATTTGCGCCCAATATGCATTTCGCTTTTGAACGCCGGCGGGCGAAAGCATCTCCCAAGCACGCTGGCTTTTTAAAAACGGAAGCCGGTTGTCAGCCGGGTTGCTAAAGGGGGCCGGATTTTCCAATCCCACTACTTTTATACCGCCAAAGAAGAGTCTTCTCGCCAATGGATAATATAACGGTTTCACCAACGCATACCGTGCCACCTCTTGTTCGCTGCGCAGGATATGGAAGGATTCCCCTGACCCCAGCGCAGACACCATAAATTCGGACGCGTAGTAAATGCGGCGGGACGGATACGCTTTTTTAAGTTGTTGGAGCAGCTGGGCAATTTCTTCCAGAATGAGAGGCTGCTTATGGCTTTCCCCCACTAACACCAGCCGGGTTTGCAGGGGTATCAATTGGGTATAGTTGATTTTGGGGCGCACCTGGTATAACACGCCGTTTTGCAGTTGCCCGGCATGCTGGGAAGCGTAGAAGTCTAGTTCAATCCACTTGCGGATCATTTTTTCTTGCAGTTGTCGGTTTTCCGCCAAGGTTTTAGCGGAGGCCTGTTCCATATCGGGCAAGAAGTAGCTCCCAAGCATAAAATCCAGTTCGGCAAACTGTTCCCGCTGGTGTTTTTGCAAATAAGCCGCACGCTGAACAGCCACCTGGGCGGCGTACCCCGGCTGGGAAGCGGCCTTCTGCAGGTTGGTTTGAACAGACGAAGAGAACAGCTCTCTTGCCAACAAAGACGGCATTTTTTGCCGCTGGGCAACAGCCGGCATACACCAGCACAAAACAACTAAAAAGAAAAATACTTTCATTTTGTCTTTCCGCAATCTTTCTTTTTATATTTTGTATTTTCTCCGCCCCGTAAAAAAGGGTCTTTGGGCCCAAGTACACAAAAAAGAGGACCTATACGCTGTATAGGTCCTCTTTTAGCAAGGAAAAACCGTTATTTGGTTTTTTTGATTTGCTCAATAATGCGCGGCAGGATTTGGTGGGCGTCGCCTACGAAGCCGTATTTGCAGACGTTGAAAATCGGCGCGTTAGCATCTTTGTTAATACCGATAATCACGTCGCTGTGCTCCATACCCACGATATGCTGCACCGCACCGGAAATACCGCACGCCACATACAGCTTGGAAGCTACGGTCACACCGCTCTGGCCGATTTGTTTGTCTTTGGGTTTTAAGCCCAAGTCAATCGCCGCGCGGCTGGCGCCTACGGCACCGCCTAAGTCGGAAGCTAATTCTTCCAGCAGGTTAAAACCGTTTTGGTCTTTCATGCCGCGTCCGCCGGCGATAACCACTTCGGCTTCGTCCAGCTTGTCCATAGCGGATACTTCGTCAATGTGCGTATTAATCACACGCACTTTGGCGGCCTGCGTCGGGATAGCAACCGCTTCGGTTACGATCTGCGCCATTTTGCCGGGCGTAGTGACCACTTTTTTGAACACATTGGGCCGCACGGTGGACATTTGCGGGCGGTAATCCGGGCATTTAATATCCGCCATAATGTTGCCGCCAAAAGCGGGGCGGGTTTGGATTAAATTGCCGTCTTTAATAGAAAGCCCCGTGCAGTCCGCCGTCAAGCCGACGAACAGTTCCGAAGAAATACGCGGGGATAAATCGCGCCCGATATAGGTGGACGGATACAACACCACGCTGGGATTATATTTTTTAATCAGCGTTACCATCGCGTTGGCGTACGCAATCGTGTTATAGGTGTGGTATTCGGGGCCGTTTACGGCATAGATTTTGTCCGTACCGTACTGGGAAAGCTCGGCATAGTACTGGGAAACATTGTCCCCAATTACCACGGCGCAGAGTTCTTCACCCAACTGGTCGGCGAGTTCGCGCCCTTTGGACAAAAGTTCAAAGCCCACCGGGCGGACTTTTTGGGTTTTGCCGTCATCGGAAATTTCAATAAACACCCACACGCCTTTATAGGCGGACAGGTCTTTCTTGACCGCGCCGGAAGCCGGCAGGGACAAAGCTTTTACCGGGCAGACGGACACGCACGCGCCGCACATCGTGCAGCTGGCGTTGGGCACCGCTTTGCGGTTGACCAAAGAGAGCGCGCCAAACGGACAAGCGCCTACGCATTTGCCGCAACCTACGCAATTAGAAGCTACCTGAATCATTTGATTACACTCTCCTTTTTCAAAATTTCTACAAATTTATCCGCCAGTTCCACAGCCGAGCCGGAGAACATTTCGCCTTTGGGGCGGGCCGGCGGCGGGAAGATGCGGTCCACACGGGTGGGAGATCCTTCCAACCCCAATTTATGCGGGTCGGCGCCGATGTCGGCCGCCGTCCAGGTAAAGGTGGCTTTTTCCTGCGCTTTATGGGCAGCCATAAAGGAAGGATATTTGGGGGCATAGTCGTGGGGCATCGTCATCGTAACCAAGACGGGCAGATCGGCTTCCAGAATTTGGTGGCCGCCTTCAATCAGTTTCTTTACCACCACTTGGCTGCCGCTGGCGTCAATGCTTTCGCAGAACGTAATTTGGGGGATGCCCAAGTGGAAAGCAATGCCCGGGCCGGTTTGGGCGGTATCGCCGTCAATAGCCATTTGCCCGCAGAGGATTAAATCGTACTGGCCGATTTTGCGGATAGCCGTAGCCAGCGCGTAAGAAGTGGCCCACGTATCGGAACCGGCAAACGCACGGTCGGAAAGGAGGACGCCTTCGTCCGCCCCCAAGGCCAGCGCCAAACGCAAGACGGCGACAGCCTGGTTCGGGCCCATGGACAGCACCGTCACTTTAGCGCCGGTTTTGGCTTTGATAGCCAGGGCCTTTTCCAAAGCGTAGTGGTCATACGGGTTCAAAATACTGGGTACACCCGCGCGGATAAGCGTACCCGTTTTCGGGTCCACTTTCACTTGGGTGGAATCGGGAACTTGTTTAATGCAAACAATGATATTCATACGTTTATCCTATTTTTTGAAAACTTCTCTAAGTTTGGCGGAAACGACGTCCATATCGTCAATAAGTCCGCGCATTTTTTCTTCAATGCCGACCAGGTTCACGCCTTGGCTCAGCGCCGCCGCGTCAATATCGGGGCAGGTGCCCAGGATGAGGCGCATACCGTCCGTAGCAGTTTTGAAAGCGCTCTGGCGGGCGTTGACGCGGGCCATCGTGCTAAGCGTGTTCAGGTCAAAGCGGCTGCCTTCGGTGATGACTTTGTTGGCGCACTGGCGGGTAAACACGGCGGCCACTTCCATTTCGCTGATAAGATCGCCCAGCATAAAGGTAACGTACTGGTGACGGGTCAGCTTATTGGCGCGGCAGTCGTCCAGCACGCGGGCCAAGGCTCTAAAGCCCAAGGCCACGCTGTCGGCACCCACATTGGGGTTCTGCGCGTGAATGGCGTCAAATTCGGCGGCCTGGTTCAAATAGTACTGGCCGCGGCTCTTTAAATGTTCCTGCCAGCGTCCGCGGAAGATAGTCATTTCCAACACTTCGCTGGTGCCTTCATAAATACAGGTAATTTTGACGTCGCGTTTGATTTTTTCCACCGCAAATTCTTTGGTGTAACCAAAACCGCCCATCGCTTGGATGGAATCTTCGGCAGCTTTATTGCCGGTTTCGGTGGCGTACAATTTGGCAATGGCGCCTTCGGTAGCCAAGCCGTGGTTGTTGACTTCCAGCTGTTTGGCCGTCCAGTCAATATACGCGCGGGCCGCTTCAAAGCGCACATAGTGCGGGGTGATGAGCTTTAACATAAAGCCCTGTTTTTCGGCCAGCGGGCCGCCCGCCTGAATGCGCTGTTGGGCATACTGCAAAGCGGTTTCCACCGCTTCTTCTCCGCCGCCCAAACCGAACGCCGCCACCATCAAGCGCGTATAGCCGAACACGGCCTGCGCCTGCAGGAAGCCTTGGCCTTCTTTAAGGCCGATTAAATTTTCAGCCGGCACATACACGTCGTCAAACGCCAAACCGGCGGTGTTGGACAAGCGGATACCGTGCTTATCTTCGTGTACGTCCTGGGTAAAACCGGGGGTGCCTTTTTCTACAATAAACCAGCTCGGGCCGCCGGGGGCCAGGGCCAGCACGGTGTAGATATCGGCTACGCCGCCGTTGGAAATCCACATTTTGCTGCCGGTAATTTTGTAGCCCACCACTTTGCCGTCTTTCACTACGTGTTCCGCGCGGGTGCGCAGGGAAACGAGGTCGGAACCGGCGTCCGCTTCGGTGGCGCCGTAGGCTACCAGTTTATTTTCGTGGGCAATTTTTTTGAACCATTTGGCTTTCTGTTCCGGGGTGCCGCCTACGTTAATGGGGTCGCTGCCCAGGAAGGTGGCGAACACGCCGGTGGCGATGCCCAGGTCAATGCGGGCCAACTGTTCGCATACGCGGTAAATTTCGGTGGTCTGACCGCCGAGTCCGCCGTATTCTTCAGGAATAAGCAAAAGATGTACGCCCAATACGTCGTGGTCGTACATCTCTTTTAAAATGTCTAACGGGATTTCGTTTTTCGCATCATGCTCCCGGATCAGGTTAAAAGAAATCCGGTTCTTCGCATATTGCTTCAAACTGTCCAACATCAGGTTTCTGGTTGTCAGGTCGTTTTTTGCCATATTTGGGAGTCTCCAAAATACAATATAGATATATGATACCAATTTTTAAGCCCCGGTGCATACCGCCGGGGCTTAAAAAGTATTCTGGCACACTCTCTTAAAAACAATGATCGCATAGGCTGGCGGTCATTAATTTGCACTTGGATTTACCGTTGGTTGGGGAATCAAATTCACGAATGCATTGTTTTCGTCCAAGGATTTTGCCCCCGGAAAGAACACTCCAATAACCGGCACTAAAAAGAAAAAAGTACCAATAATATCCAAAATGCCTGTTGCATTCAAATTACTGTCAATATTGTAAGACCCCGGATAATATCCCGGCTTAGAGGCAACTATTTGCACATTCTTATTCCGTTTGACACGAGTCGTAACCGTTCCTTGCTCCACGAGTTGACCATTGACATATATAACAGCATCGGGCTGACTGACCACTACAGAAAGGCTTTCTTTACTGGAGCGAAAAGCAGAACAACCTGCGCACATTAATAAGAACCAACATCAAAACAAATATCTTTCTCATAGACATCCTTTATAAATTAGTTTTCAAAGGCTTATCAAAAATTCAAGGAAACTCCTAAAAATATGTATAATAACGATATGAATTGCATATTTTGCGGCATTGCCGACGGCTCCGTAAAAAGCCAACTGATTTACGAAGATGACGATGTGGTCGCCTTCAAAGATTTAAACCCGCAGGCGCCTACGCATCTGTTGATTATTCCGCGCAAGCACATTGCGCGGTTGTCCGAAGCGGACGAACAGGACGCCCTTTTATTGGGCAAAGTGCTGCTGGTGGCCAAAAAGCTGGCGCAGCAGTTCAAGTTAAAAGACTTCCGCCTCGTCACCAACAACGGCAAAGGCGCCGGTCAGAGCGTGGACCATTTGCACTTCCACTTAATGGCGGGCAGACGCTTTTTGTGGCCGGCGGGCTAAAAAACACCCAAAACGCCTAAAATAAGCTATAATATATATAAGGTAAAAATTACCCTTTTATTTTTGTCTATTGACCATAGAAGGTGGTGAAAAAGTAATGGTTTTTGTAAAAGTCAGAGACGCCGAGCACCTGGAAGAAGCGCTCAAACGCTTTAAAAGAGAATGTGAGAAGAACGGCATTTTGAAAGAAATCAAAAGACGCGAAACTTACATGCCTCCGAGCGTGAAACGCAAAATCAAATCGCAGGAAGCTCAGCGCCGCGCCCGCCGCACCAAACGCAGACGTTTTTAATTAAAGCAGCACCACAGGCAATAGTCCTTTACGCAAGTATCGGGCTATTGCCTTCTTTGCCTTTAATCTAAAACCAGGCGGCAGAAGCGTGAACTATAATCTTACAGAACAAATCAAGGAACGGTTGGACATTGTAGAATTTATCCGGCAATATGTACCGGACCTAAAACGCGCGGGTAAAACCTACAAGGCCTGCTGTCCTTTTCATAAAGAGAAAACCCCTTCTTTCACGTGCAGCAGCGAAAAGGGGTTGTTCTATTGTTTCGGCTGCCAGGAAGGGGGCGACATCTTCGCCTTTTTAATGAAGATGGAAAACCTCTCCTTCAACGAAGCGCTGGAAAAATTAGCCGGCCTGGCCGGGCTGGAATACAAACCCGCCCGCCCGATGACCGGCGAAGAAATCCGCCGCGCCAATGTGCGCAAGCTGTTGGAGTTTGCCAAAGCGTTCTATCATAAAAATTTACTGGGGGCGGAAGGTGAACGCGCGCGCGCGTACGCGCAGGAACGCAACCTGACCCCGCAAACGTGCGAAAAATTTGAACTGGGCCTGGCCTTAAACGATGCCACTGCCTTGGCGCGCGCCGCCCGGGCAGCCAAGTACACGGATAAGGATTTAAAAGAAGCCGGCCTGTGCGTAATCACCGCTTACGGCCCGCGCGATTATTACCGCAACCGCCTGATGTTCCCCATCATCAACCAACGGGGCGACACGGTGGGTTTCGGCGGGCGCATTTTGGGGGAAGGCGACCCCAAATATTTAAATTCGCCGGAAACGGTTTTGTTTACCAAAAGCCACGTACTCTATGGGCTGAATTTTGCGGGGCCGGCCATCCGCAAAGCCGGGCACGCGGTGCTTTTGGAAGGGTATATGGACGTTATCGCCTGCCACCAGGCGGGAGCGGACTATACGGTAGCTCCGCTGGGCACCAGCCTGACCGAAGAACATGCGCGGCTGCTTAAGCGCTATACGGATAACGTCATCGTACTGTTTGACCCGGACGCCGCCGGTATTAAAGCCGCTTTGCGCGGCGCGCTTATTTTGATTGAACGCGGATTGTTTGTAAAAGTGGCCTCGCTGCCGGAAGGGCTGGACCCGGACGAGTACATTGCCAAATACGGCAAAGAAAGTTTTGAAAACATTTTAAACCAGGCGCAGGATTTGATTGCTTTCCACACGGCTTTGCAGCTGGACTTATACCCGCAGCCGCTCCAAGCGCAGGACAAGACGCGCATTGTGACGGAGCTGGCGGAAACGATTGCCAAACAGCCGGATGAAATCGTCCGGCGGGAATGGGCCAAATACGTGGCCGAACACGTGGGCGTGGATGAACAGCTGGTGCTGGAACGCCTGCGCAAACCCGCGCCGTTTGCCCAAAACTTTCAGCCGCGTCCCCAACCGCAGCCTGCCGTGCAGCCGGCGGTAAGCGCGGCGGAAGAAGATTTGCTTTCGTGGCTGTTAAAAAGCCCGGAACATATGGTGTTGTGTTCCGAACTGACGCAGGAGGATTTTTCCTCCCCCGGGGCCTGGAAAATTTTTGAAGCCCTGGTACGGGCGCATACGGCAAATCCGCAAAGCCAGGATTTGGCGCAAGCCGCCGCGGCTTATGTGCCCGAACAAAAAAAAGAGCTGGTAAAGCTGGCTATGCTGCAAACGCCGGCAGATTTTGACCCGGCACGCGACATTGCCGCCTGCGCCGCCAAGCTGGAAAGAGCCGGCCTGCATAAACGGCTGGAAGCCGTCAAACGGCAGATGAAACAGCTGGGCGCAGGCAATGTACCGCCGGAAATTATTCAGAAATATATGCAGTTGCAGAATAAATTAAAAAAATATCGCAGTTGAGGAAAATATGGCATCTGGAAACAAAGCGCTGAAAGATTTAGTGGAAGAAGGAAAAGAAAGCGGTTTTCTGTCGTTGGAAGAATTAAACCGCTCCATTGCCGCGTCCGATATGAGCGCGGAAGACATTGACGGCGTAATGGGCACGCTGGACGATTTGGGTATCCAGGTGGTAGACCAAAAGAAATTCAAATCCGTTGCCGCCCAGGACAAAGAAGCCTTGAGCGAAGATTGGTCTTCCAGCCCCGACATATCCAATTCTATCCGGATGTATCTGTCCGAGATGGGTAAAGTGCCGCTGTTGTCGCGCGATGAAGAAATCACGCTGGCGCGCAACATCCGCGAACGCGAAAAAGAACTGCGCAAGCTGGTGCTGGAATCGCCCATTACCATGCGCGAAATCTGCAACTGGGAAGAACTGGTGGACCAGGAAGAAATGACCACCAAAGAACTTATGCCCCGCGGCAAACGCACCACGCGCGAGCTGAACAATATGCGCAAAAAGCTCAAAGACGCCGCCCAATTCATTGGTAAACGGGAGCAGGAAATCACCAAACTGATGAAAGAACTGCGCGAAGGCAACTTAAGCGATAAAAAACGCAACAATGCCATTGAAAAACTGGAAGCCAAGCAAAAAGAAGTAGTAGCCAGCATTACCAAACTAAATTTAAACCAAAACAAAATCAAACGTTTGACAAACAAAATTAAAAACCTGGCGGACCGCCTGACCGAAACCCTCAACGATATGAAACGCTTTGACGAATACTTCGGCCCGTATGCGGAAGTCAAAAAATTGGTCAACCGTTTTAAAGCGGGCAAGATCACCGAAAAAGATTTCAAGAAAGCTACCAAATTCACCTTGCCGGAATTGGAACGCGCACTCTCCAATATTGAGGACGTCCAGCGCCGCCATGCCCAGATGGTAGACACCTTGCCAATGACCGAAAAAGAATTTTTGGCATTCAACGACCGCATCGTATTTTTTGAGGATATGATTTTGCAGGACAAGTTAAAACTCATCAAAGCCAACCTGCGCCTGGTAGTTTCTATCGCCAAAAAGCACGTCAACTCCAACCTGGAATTATCCGACCTCATCCAAGAAGGCGGCCTGGGGCTGATGAAAGCGGTGGAAAAATTTGAATACAAACGCGGATTTAAATTTTCCACCTACGCCACTTGGTGGATCCGCCAAAGCATCAACCGCGCCATTGCGGACCAGGCCAACACCATCCGTATCCCGGTGCATATGAAAGAGTTGGTTTCCAAATTAACCAAAGTAACCAATAAGTTCCGCCAGGAACACGGGCGCGAACCCACACTGGAAGATTATTCCAAAACGCTGCGCCTGTCGGTAGAAAAGGTAAAAAGCGTACTCAAAATTATGCAGGACCCGATTTCCCTTTCTACGCCTATCGGCGAAGATGAGGATTCCAACCTGGAAGACTTTATTGAAGATAAGAACGGGCCAAACCCCACCAGCGCGGCGGTGGATTTCCTGCGCAAACAGGAAGTGGCCGATGTACTGGCTACGCTTTCGGAACGGGAAGCCAAAATCATCAGCTTGCGTTTTGGGATTGACTCCGGCTACCCCCGCACCCTGGAAGAAGTGGGCAAAATGTTTAACGTCACGCGCGAACGCGTGCGCCAAATTGAAGCCAAAGCCATCCGCAAACTGCGCCACCCCAGCCGTACCAAAATGCTGAAAGACTATCAAGACAACTAATCCCAAACGCCCCGGTTCATTGCCGGGGCGTTATGGTGTTGTCCTTTCCCTATGCAAAGGCAAAAGGCGGTCCTTCCCATTGGGAAGGACCGCCTTTATATAAGAAAACCCACTTACTTAAGATATATGTTCCGCCGGCTCCAGCGCAATATCTTTTCCTGGAGCTGCATTTGTTGGCGGGCTTGGGCCAACTGGGCGATGTGCTCCTGTGGGGAAACGGCCTGCCCCGGTTGCGGCGCTTGTTTAAACTTGCCGGAAGCCAGCTGTTCGCCAAACAAGCGCTGGTCGTTTTCATCCCAAGAGGAGCGGAGAACATGCCCCTTGCTGTCTAGCAGGAAATTAACGGAAAATGTCCTTTTCCCGAGGAGAGGTTCTTCCTGATAGAGCACCAAAAAATGGTTCCCTTTGCGAAGCAAATGCAGCGTCGTTGCTACTCCATTCCGTTTAAAGAAGGACCGTACCTCTTTTATTTTACTGCTCCCAAACTGGAACGAGGTTCTTTTTTCCGCCCACAAAGCTTTTCCATCTTTAACCGCCAGGCGGATATACCCTTCATACAAATAGGCATAATAAATTTTTTCTCCGCCAGGGCCTTCTGTTAACACGGGGCGCTCAAAAGCATCCCGCTTGAGCACTTTTTCTTGAAGGCGGACAGATGGCGAGAATTCTCCTTGGCTGACCAAGGAATAATTCTGGCTGGAAACAGTCTTCCCGTTTTGATAGGTTTCCAAGTGGAAGGTCTGATTGTCTTGGGTGCTGATCCAATACGGGCCGCGCCGGGTTGATTGACCCATTATATAACGCTCTTTAGAAGCCGGGCACAAGCTTTTCCAGCCTTCCGCGCCGCCGCGGGAACTTCCGCGAACGATGTCAATTAAGTTAACCAATCCGTCCGCTTCGTCGCAGCTGATACGCAGCCCCCGGTTCATTAAGCCCGTGTAAATATGGGTAGAAGCGTAACGCCCATGCGATAACTGGTTACGCGCCTGGGCATACTGGTCGCTCAGCCCCAAAGAGTGCCCTATTTCGTGCAGGCCCACCCGTTTAAACGATTTTTTCCCCAGTGCATATATGTTTTCCAGCAAATTTTCTTCCGGCAAAACAATGTGCGGCATATGGTCTTCCGAGTAAGCTCTCATTAAATAACAGCCTGCGGAACCATTGCACTTATTGGCAGCTTTATAATAGGGCAGAATGGTAATGATGATATCCGGGGAGTCTTCTTTTCCGACGAACTGCGTTTTAACTCCTTTTTTTAACAGGGGCAGCACATCGGAAAATTCTTCTTCCCGGCCGGCATTTTCAATAATTTCGGCTACTGACAAAAACCATTCATTATATAGTTGGGATAACAGTGCCTGATATTCCTGCGGGCTTTTCTGCTCGGTTTTAGCTACATCGGCAAAAATGCGCACGGGTTCTCCCCGCAAAATTTGCGGGAGCAAGTAGCGCTCTCCTTTTTGGGAAGACTGGGCTTCTTCCGGATTGAGGGGTTGGTCAAAATCCTCCAACGCACCCCACGGAGCCGCCCCATATAATACCATGCTGCTGCATAGCAGACAGCCTGCTGCCATCCAAGAGTGAAGTTTTTTCATATGTATATATCCTTTTATAACAACTCCTTGCGCGTGTCAATCATTAGATTATTGTACTGTACAGATTTACCTCTTTCTTTAGATCTACACGCTAAAAATCTTACGCCGGCTACTATTTGTACTTTTGCCCCTTAAACCAATCCACCAGCTGCTTTTTAAGTTTATTTTGCTTGGATTGTTGCGCTTGAAGCGAAACCATATCCGCCATGGTTCGTTGGGACAAAGCCGCCTGCGGGTCCTCGGGTTTTGCGATGCGCTCTGGGCGTTCCTCGTCCGAATACACTTCCCGGAAGATACGGCCTCTTTTGTCAAAATACAAATCCAAACTCAAGAGCACCTGCCCGCCGGAAGAAAGTTCCGAATACGAGGCCAGGCCGCCTTGCTTGTCGTATGCGGTTAGTAACGAAACCAGCCGGTCCCCTTTTTGGGTATATACCTTCCGGCTGGGTTGGGGGCCCGCACGAACCGCCGGAGTTACCACTTCCCCGCGCACGGCTTTTCCGTTTACCATCACCAGTTTGATATATCTATTATACCAATAGGAATAATATACCTCTTCCCCATGCGGGCCCGCTGCCGCCACCGGCCGGCCCAGGCCGTCCCGCTCCCGGACGGTTTCCGGCATATTATAAAATGCCCCGCCAAACGGGTTTTCCACCAACGAAACCTGTTGCTCCGTCGTTACTTCTCCATTGCGATACACCTGCAGCTTCCAGCTGTTCAGATCCACACGGGAAATACTGTAAGGGCCGCGCAGGCCGGACTGCCCGCGGATATAATACTCCTCGGATTTCGGGCACAAGCTTTTCCACCCAGCATTGCCGCCGCGGGCGGTGCCCCGGGCAATGTCTATTAAATTAACGATACCATCCGCATCATCACACGTGATGGATCTGCTGCGGTTCATAATGCTTTTGCCGGCCGCGGCGGAAGCATAGCGGTTGTGGGAGGTCCTGTCTTTGGCTTTTTTATACTGATCGCTCAGTCCCAGCGAATGGCCCACTTCGTGCATACCTATCCGGCTGAGATTTATTTCCCCGACCGACAGGAACTTCAGCAAAAATTGGTTCTTGGGCAGATAAATCGCGGGCTTTTCCTGCGCTTTGTAGGGGTTTTTATAACACCCGCTGGCCATATACCCGCAGGTGCTTTGTACTTCTTTAAACGGCAGAATATAAATGCGGATGTCCACGGCTTGCCCCTGCTTGGGAAATACCACAGAAATACCTCGGTCCAAGATTTCCAGCACATCGGCAAATTCCTGCTCCCGCCCCTCAGAACGGATAATTTGGGCCGTTTCGGAAAACCAACGGTCGTATATTTGGGCTATTAATTCTTCATACTGTGGGCGTTTGTCTTCATCGGTGGGCAAAAGCTCCAGCAGCACCCGCACCGGAGCGCCGGAAATAAGCTGCGGCATTAAATAATGGTGCCCGGCCCGGAAAGCGGACGATTGGTCAGAAGCAGCAGACGGGTCCACATAATCGCGCATAGCCCCCCACGGCGCAGCGGCATACGCGCCGGCGCCCGCCAACAGGCATACAATAAGGAGTATGGTCTTGCGCATAGGGGGTTCCTCTTAAAGTTAGTATAGGGAAAAACAATAAAAAAAACACCCCCCTTTTAGAGGGGGGTAAAATTATTTTTCTTCTTTTTTAAACAGCTCCCGCAGGAACTCGGCTACCAGCTCTTTACTGCCTAGCCCCACGCCTATGCCAAAGGCCAACCCCAGCGAGGCCAACACAATAATCACCACATTATTAACGAGCTGGTTGGCAAAGCCCAAGTTTTCCACGGCAATCAGCGCACAGAAAAACACGATAAAAATATTTACCGCTTTGGAGATAAAGAACCCGCCTTTTAAATTATTGGCTTTGGCGGAATTATCAATGATATTTCCCATCAGCTTGCCAAACAGCAGCCCCGCAAACAGAATAAGCACCGACACAAACAGCGTAGGAATAAATTCCAAAAACTGCGTAAACAAATTGCGGATGATATCCAAATGCAATACTTCCGCCGCCAACACCACAGCGTAAAAAATAACCGCCCACGCCAGCACAAACGAAATAATGTACGTGGGCGATTTACCTAACCCAAAGCGCACGCACAATTCGTTAATGCCCAGCTTGGAAGTTTTTTCGTCAAAAGCGATTTTATTTAAAATCTTTTTGGCGTAAGAACCGACCAAGCGGGAAATATACAATCCCACCACCAGGATAAGTACGGCAGCTACCAACGCCGCCAGGATTTTTAAACTGCTCTGCCCCACTTGCAGCAGGTGAGTGCTCACTTGTTCGGAAATAGCTTCTAAATCCATAAATAGGCTCCTCCTTTTTTTTAATTGTAGCATATATTATTTGTAAAATAAGTATATAGCTATGACGGACACCACCCAAATCCAATATCTAAAAGGCATCGGCCCGGCCAAGGCAAAATTGTTTGAACGCCTGGAAGTGCAGACCGTGGAAGATTTGCTGCATTATTACCCCCGCACCTACCAGGACCGCCGCCTGGGCACCCCGCCTAATGAGTACAACGCCGATTCGCTGGTCGTATTCAAAGGGCGCGTATTGCGCACACAGGAAATCCCGGCCCGCAGCGTGCTGATTTTTAAAGCGTTTTTAGAAAACGAACGCGGCGAACAAATAGAATGCACCTGGTTTAAAAAACGGATGTACCGCGGTTTCCGGTTTGATCCGTTCGGCACGCTCAAAAAAGATTTTAAAATGAATAACGAAGTGTGGGTCATCGGCAAACGGGATGACAAAAATAATTTTTTTGGGCATAAGGTAACCGTGGACGAGCATTATCCTGCCGCCGACGCACTGACCAAATTGCACGCCGGGCGCTTAACCCCCATTTACGCGCTGACCGAAGGCCTGACCAACAAACAGTTCCGCCAATTTGTTTACGAAGCACTGCAATCGGGCTCGCTTTCGCGGGAGCCGGAAATTTTGCCGGAAACCCTGCTAAAAAAACGCAGGCTTTTAAGCGCGCCGCAAGCCTTAAAAGCGGTGCATTTTCCCAATTCTTTAGCCGAACTGGAAACCGCCCGCACCCGCCTGGCGTACGAAGAATTTTTGCTTTTGGCCACGGCCTGGGGCATCAAGCGCACGCAAACCAAAATTTTAGCCAAGGATTATACCTACCAGATTAAAAAGAACCTCTTAACGCCGTTCCGCCAGCAGCTGGGGTTTGAATTTACCAACAGCCAGAAAAAAGTCATCAATGAAATTTTCAACGATTTAACCTCTCCCCGCCCCATGAACCGCCTGCTGCAGGGGGATGTAGGTTCCGGCAAAACCGTAGTAGCCCTGTGTGCAATGCTCTTGGCGGTGGAAAACGGCTACCAGGCCGCCTTAATGGCGCCAACGGAAATTTTAGCCGAGCAACATTATTTAACTTTTAAGCGCATTTTGAAAGGTTTGCCCGTTACGGTGTCGGTGCTCACGTCCAGCACCAAAACTGCCGCCAAAAAGAAAATTTTAAAAGAGTTGGCGGAAGGGAAAATTGATATTTTGGTGGGCACGCACGCCGTCATACAAGACGGGGTGCAATTTAAAAACCTGCGCCTGGCGGTAATTGACGAACAGCACCGCTTTGGCGTTAAACAGCGCAGCCGCCTGAAGGAAAAAACCGCTAAACTGGATTTGTTAACGATGACCGCCACCCCCATTCCGCGCACGCTGGCACTGGCGTTCTACGGGGATTTGGAAGTATCCACCTTAAGCGAACTGCCCCCGGGCCGCCAGCCCATTCAAACCGAAACCGCCACTTCCAAGCTGGCCTGCGACAGAGTGCGCGAAGAGGTAAAAAAAGGGCGGCAGGCGTATATTGTTTTTCCACTGATTGAAGAAAGCGAAAAAATTTCCGCCAAAGCCGTTACGGAAGAATTTGAAAAATTAAAAAAAGTGTTCCCGCAGTTCCGTCTGTCCATTTTGCACGGGCAAATGAGCCAAAGCGAAAAAGAAAGCGTGATGGCGGATTTTGCCGCGCACAAAACCGATATTTTGGTAGCCACGCCTGTGATTGAAGTAGGCATTGATGTCAAAAATGCTACCGTAATGGTGATAGAAAACGCCGAACGCTTTGGCCTAGCCAGCCTGCACCAGCTGCGCGGGCGCGTGGGCCGCGGCGAGCACGAGAGCTATTGTATTTTGGTACCCCAACACGCCGGAAGCGTAGCCAAGGAACGGGTGGACATTATTTGCGCCACGCGCGACGGTTTTAAAATCGGCGAGCGCGATATGCAGCTGCGGGGCCCGGGCGAAATTTTGGGCACGCGCCAAAGCGGCGAATTGGAATTCAAAGCCGGAGATATTTTTAAAGATAAGGCTATCCTCTACTGGGCAATTGAGGACCGCGACGAGCTTTTATCGCAGGACCCGTCCCTTTCCGCGCCCGAACATGCGTTACTGCGGCAAAAGCTGGTGCAGCTGTATCAAAAAGACTGGCACCTGATTGATTTAAGCTAAGTGCCAGCCTTAAAAGCATCTTCCTTTATTTCAAATTTTATGGGTTATAATAGTAACGCATGGCCCCGTTAGAATCCTTTTGCCCCTCATAATCGCCCGTTAAACTTTGGCAGGCCGTCTGGGCCAGTTTGCTGTAAGCTACGCAAATACGTCGTTGACTTTGTAAATAAAAATCCCAATACCAGTATTCACCATCGCTAGTTTTGCCAAATACGCCTTTCGGCTGAACCCAAAAATGGACGTTTGAAGAAGAACTCCCTTGTAAGGAAATACCAAAATGAGGGCAGTTCCACCAGAGTTTTTCCTCTCCCATTGTACAGTTTAGGGAAATATCCAATGCTTCCAAATCGTAAGCATATTCCCCGTTTGCCATATAATAAGCTTCCTGTGCTTTTTGCAAAGAGCTCCCCAACGTAAGGGCTTCCACCATACGGCTTTTGATAACGGCCTTTTCATACTGCGGCAGCGCCACCGCCGCTAGAATACCAATGATTAAAACGACAACTAATAATTCTATTAAAGTAAAACCCTTTTCCATAAAAAACTCCTCAGCAAGTCAATTCTAGAACCTAATTACAGTCTAATAATTAACAGCCCGAAAATCAACGCTAGGCCCAGTGTATCAAAAAAAAAAAACGAGTCAAGGCCTTCCAGGCCGCGGAGCGCTGCCTCGGACAGAGTTTCGTTAGGTACGGTGCTAATGCAATACGGAAACAAATTGTTGTGGACGTTTTTGCAAAGGGCGGGCCGGGGTTCCCTTCTCTATGCCCATTAGCACGACTAGTTGGGCCACACGGTTTTCGCAATGCCGCGCGCTAACGTAACAAACCTGTGCCAATGCCTGTTCAAAAAGAAAAACCGCTTTTGCAAGCGGATTTTTATTCCAACGGAAATACGAGCGGCTCTTCCGGCGGGAGCGGTTTTGCCGGAACTGCTTGGGGGGCAGGCATGGCCTGTGTAGCGGCAGGGGCCGCAGTGTCTTTTTGAACCGGGGCCGGGTTTGTCGGTTCCGGCGGGCAGGCTTTTAAGAGTTGGGCAGGCGTTTTGCCCACACGGTTGCGCACGGTGGGCTTGGCCCCGTTTGCTACTAAAAATTGATACATCGGCCGGTGACATTTTAATGCCGCCAAGTGCAGCGGCGTATTGCCGTCGTTAGAAGGGGTGCCGGGCCCCCCCCAGCGGCGAGGGGCATTCAGCAGGAAAGAAACCAAATCGGGGTCTTCCTCGTCAAACAATTGGAAAAGCACCCGCAGCATCGGGGCATCCTCATTCAAAACCGCTATATGCAAAGCATTTCCGGGCGCGGCATTGGCATCCAGGCGGGAAAAATAATCCGCCAACAGCACCGCCATATCCAAATCCTGGCTTTCCACCGCCGCCAAAAAAGGGGTCATTCCTTGCTCGTCTTGTTGGTATACCAAGGTTTTATCCTTGGAGAGCAACCGTTCCACCTCCTCCCGGTTCCCGCTGTGTACCGCCGTAAAAATCCGCCCGGAGGAAGCGGCCTGCGCCCCGGTTACCCCTGCCAACAGCAAAATAATCCATACGCCCAGTTTCTTCATCTTTTTAGTGTAATCTTTTTCTTCTCGTTTTACAAGGTTCTCTATAAAAAAGCGGACGGATATCAAATCCGTCCGCTTTTTAAATCAGCCGCAGTTTATTTTTTAGCGGCGTCCAACCGCGGGAAAAGCGGCGGATATTTTTCAATCTTGCCGGGCAACAGACGTTTTTGCATTTCTTTGGCGACAGTCGGCATAAACGGTTCCAGCCACACAGCCACTTTGCGCAGGCACGCCACCAATTCCAAAAGTACCGCTTTGGCGGCTTGCGGGTCGGTTTTGGCCAGTTCCCACGGTTTTTTGGTATCCACCAATTTGTTTAAATCGCTGGCAAAACCGTAGATGTTTTCCAACACTTTATCAAAGGCCAATTCGTCGTAAGCTTTATCAATGGCTTCTTCCACCTGCGCCGATTTAGCAAGCAGCGGATAATCCCCTTCAATTTTCTCGGGCAGTTCGCCGATGTTTTTAGCCGCCATATTAAGCGTGCGGGAAAGCAGGTTGCCAATGTTGTTGGCCAGGTCGGAATTATAGCGGTTTTTAAAGCTTTCCATAGAAAAATCGCCGTCTTGCCCAAACGGCACTTCGCGGAACAAAAACGCGCGCAGCGGGTCCACGCCGTATTCGGCGGATACTTTAGCCGGGTCAATGATGTTGCCCAAAGACTTGGACATCTTTTCCCCTTCCACCGTCCACCAGCCATGGGCAAACACTTTTTTAGGAAGCGGCAGCCCCAGCGCCATCAGCACGGCAGGCCAAATAACGGTGTGAAAGCGGAAAATTTCTTTCCCCACCATATGCAAATCAGCCGGCCACAAGTCTTCAAATTTTTCCGCGCCGATTTGCTTTAGCTGCGCTTCGTGCAGGGTTTTGTCTTCGCACAAAACGGTGCCGTATCCGGCGGCGGAAATATAGTTGATAAGCGCGTCAAACCATACATAAATAGTATGGTGCGGGTTGCTGGGCACCGGGATACCCCAGGCCACTTTCGTACGCGTGACGGACAAATCCTGCAGACCGCCTTTGACGAAATTGATAATTTCGTTGGCGCGGGTTTTGGGGCTTAGGAATTCCGGATGTTCTTCGTAATATTTAAGCAGGGGTTTTTCGTAGCGGGAAAGTTTAAAGAAATAGGTTTCTTCGTGCACTTCGGTCAGCGGGCGTTTGTGCACGGGGCAGAGGTTGCCTTCCAAAATTTCGCTGTCGTTATAGTACTGCTCGCAGGACAGGCAGTATTTGCCGGAATAAGAACCCAAATAAATATCCCCGCTTTTTAAGAGCTTTTCAAAAATGGCCTGCACTACCTGTTCGTGTTTTTGGTCGGTCGTGCGGATAAAATCGTCGTAGGAGATGTTCAGCGTTTTCCACAAAGCTTTGTATTTGGAAGAAACGTCATCGGTCCACTGCTTGGGGGTTACCCCGGCGGCCGTGGCGGATTTTTCAATATTGGCGCCGTGTTCGTCGGTGCCGGTTAAAAAGCGGACGTCAAAACCTTTTTGTCTTTTGTAGCGGGCCAGCACATCTTGGGCGATGGTCGTGTAGGCGTGTCCGATGTGCGGAACCGAGTTCACGTAATAAATAGGGGTGGTGATATAGAATTTCTTGGTCATAAGTTCTCCGTATTAAAAAATCTGCACGGGAAGGCCGTCTAAGCTCATTAGAGCGGTTTCCAGCACCAGCGCGGGCGATACGTTGCGCCCGATACTGCGTTTGTAATTTTCAAATCGTTTCAGCGCTTCCTGCAACGCACGCTGGGAGCGCGGGTCCGCTTCCGCCGTCCACGCCTGGTGCAAGGCCCGAATCAGCACATTCAACACCGCCTGCACTTCCTGCCGGGCGGTTACCAACGTGCGGGAAAGCCCCGCCGCCACGCCCGCCGGCCCCTGCGGGGTACCAAATCCGCCGGATTGCAGCAGTTCCAACGCTTCCGCCGCAGACAACGCCCCGGATACCGAACCCCCGCTGTATTGGGCACACAAGTCCGCGTCCGGCACATCGGCCCCCGTTTGCTGCAAAATAAGTTTGATGTTTTCCCGCGAAAGCGGCGCAAACGCCAGCGGCTGGCAGCGCGATAAAATAGTGCGCAGCATAGCGGCGCGTTTATTGGTAATCAAAATCCAAACCGTTTTTTGCGGCGGTTCTTCAATAAATTTAAGCAATGCATTGGCGGCGGAAGCCTGCATGGTCTGCGCCTGGTCAATAATCAGCACTTTCCAGCCGCCGCCTACGGCTTTTTGCTGGGACTTCGCCGTCACGTCGCGGATAGTATCCACGTTAATATGCTGTTGTTTGGCGATTTCTTTTTCCAGTTCTTCTTCGTATCCTTTGCTGGAAAAGTCTTTCTTCACTTCCAGCCGGGCCTGGTAGGTAAAATCCACAAACGTCACATCCGGATGGGTTCCCTTTAAAATCGCTTGGCACGACGCGCATACGCCGCACGCCTCGCCCGTTTGGCGGGCAAGCGGATCCTGGCAGTTTAACGCCTGGGCAAACGCTACCGCCGTTTTGGCCTTCCCCACGCCGTCCGGACCGTAGAACAAAAGAGCCCCCGGCACGCGTTGGTGCGCGGCTAATTTTTTTAAATACGCGGAGGCTTTTTCCTGCCCCAGGATGTCGGCAAACGGCATTTAATCTATAATTTTATGTTCTCTCAATAGTTCCAATACGCGGGCTTGGATATCACTGATGTTTTTGTCAGCGTCAATTAAATACGCATTGGGCGTACGTTCAATCATTTCCAAATAACCTTTGCGCATTTTTTGGCGAAAGGCCAAATCTTCCTGTTCCAGCCGGTCGGAAAACAAGTATTCGCCGCGCTGGGTAAAATACTTGTCGGACATTAAAAATACAAGCGTCAAATCCGGGTGGGTGCCGTTGGTGGCAATTTGGTTTAACGTGTCTATAGTTTCAAGGGCAATGCCGCGCCCGTACCCTTGGTAAGCGCAAGTGGACATAGTATAGCGCTCGCAAATGACGGTTTTGCCCGCTTCCAGCGCGGGAAGGATTTTTTCCTGCGTGTGTTGGGCGCGGGAAGCTTCGTAAAGCAACAACTCCGCCAACGGGCGCACATCCAGCCCCGGCTCCAACACAATTTGGCGAATCCGTTCCGCCGTAGGGGTACCGCCCGGCTCACGCGTGAGGATCACATCCTGCCCGCGGGCTACCAGCTGGTTATACAGCATTTTTGCTTGGGTGGATTTGCCGCAGCGGTCCGGCCCTTCCAATACGATAAATTTTCCTTTCATAAGCACCGGTTAGGCTATGCCTTCCTGGGAGGTAACCACTTCCATTTCCGGCCGTTTGCCCGCCATCCAGGCCGAAGCTTCCACTTGTTCCAACAAAGGGGCCAGTTTGCCTTGGGCGTTTAAGATAAAATCAATAATCTCGCGGTACGCGCCGTCCCCGCCCACCCGTTTGGTAATATAATGGGCGTGTTTTTTAACACAGTCCAGCGCATTGGGCACAGTAGCGGCGAACCCCACTTCTTTGAGCAACGGAATATCGGTAATATCATCGCCGATATAGGCCACTTCGTCCGCCGTTAGGTGTTCTTTTTCCAAGATATCATTCAGCGGGCCGATTTTGGTCAAAAACCCCTGGTACATATATTTAAATCCCAGGTTTTTGGCCCGCGTGACGGTAGTGGGATGGCGGCGGCCGGTAATAATGCCGCAAATAATTTGCGCACTGTGGCAGAGCAGCACAGCAATGCCGTCCTGCGTGTGGAAAGATTTAAATTCGTCTATTTTGCCGTCGTCCCGGACAAAAAAATTAACCTTCCCGTCCGTCAAAATACCGTCTACGTCGGTCAAAATGGCTTTAATTTTTTTGGCTCTTTTGATTGCTTCTTCCATATATAAGGTATTATACCAAATATCTTTTGGAGGAACCCGAAGCCCGTTTTCCCTTGTCCGCGGGCACATTCTCCCGCTTCAAAAGGGGTTTTCCGGCCCGCTTTTTATTTTTATATAATGGAAGTAATCGTTTGAAAGGGGTATATGAAAGATGGCAAAAAGATTTACCGAAAACGCGCAAAAAATCATTCTCATCGCGCAGGAAGAGGCCAAACGCCTCAACCACGACTATGTAGGAACCGAACACATTTTGCTGGGCCTAAGTGCCCTGGAAGGAACCGTATCCAACAAAATCCTTACCGGGCTGGGAGTAACCTTCCGCAAAGTACGCCTGGAAATTGAAAAGATGGTGGGTATCGGCGATACCATTATGCTGCTAGGTGAAATTCCGTTCACACCGCGGGCTAAAAAAGTGCTGGAATTTTCCGTGGAAGAATCCCAAATGCTGGGCACGGACCATATCGGCACCGAACATATTTTGCTGGGGCTGATCCGCGAAGAAGAAGGGATGGCCAGCCGCATTTTGGAAAATCTGGGCCTGAACCTGGACGCCGTACGCGACGCCACGCTTAATTTTATCGGCGACGCCGAACCCGGCGATTTGACCGAAGATTTGACCGATTTGCCGCAGGAAATCAATTTAAATTCCGTCCCCAAACGGGAACGCGAAACCCCAAACGCCAAGAAAACCAAAACCCCCACGCTGGACGAATACACGCGCGATCTAACCAAACTGGCGGCCCAAAACCAATTGGATCCCGTCATCGGGCGTGAAGAAGAAATGGAACGCCTGGTGCAAATTTTGGCACGCCGCACCAAAAACAACCCGGTGCTCATTGGGGAACCGGGCGCGGGCAAAACAGCTATCGTGGAAGGACTGGCGCAAAAAATCGCCCGGGGCGAAATTTCCGACGTGCTGGCAAACAAACGCCTGCTGGCGCTGGATTTGGCGTCCGTCATAGCAGGCACCAAATACCGCGGAGAATTTGAACAGCGTTTAAAAAACATCATTGACGAGCTGGCTGCCTCCAAGGACGCCATTATCTTTATTGACGAGCTGCACACCATTATCGGCGCCGGTGCGGCGGAAGGGTCTATTGACGCTTCCAATATGTTAAAGCCCGCCCTGGCCCGCGGCGAAGTGCAGTGCATCGGGGCCACCACCTTTGACGAGTACCGCAAATACATTGAGGCCGACACCGCCCTGGAACGCCGCTTTCAGCCCGTCGTGGCGGACCCGCCGGACGTGGACGAAACCGTTACCATTTTAAAAGGCATCCGCGCCAAATACGAACAGCACCACAAGGTAAAATATACCGACGGCGCCGTCCGCGCCGCCGCCGCCATTGCGGACCGCTATATTACCGACCGCGCCATGCCCGACAAAGCCATTGACCTCTTTGACGAAGCCGGCGCCCGCGCGCGCCTGAAAAACGCCGTCCTGCCGCCGGAAATCAAACAAAAACAACTGGAATACAACCAGGCCGTGCAGGAAAAGGACGAAGCCCTTTCCAAAAAAGAATTTGAAAAAGCCGCCGCCGCCAAAGACACCGAAGAACGCTTAAAAGCGTACGTGGAACACTTAAAGCAGCAGTGGCACGAAAAGCACGATAAAGAAGTGCCCGAAGTAACCGAGGAGGACATCGCGCTGGTGGCTTCCAAATGGACGGGCATCCCCGTTACGCGCTTGACGCAAAGCGAAACCGACAAAATTTTGCATATGGAAGAGCACCTGCACGAACGCATTATCGGGCAGGACGACGCCGTAAAAGCCGTTTCGCTGGCTATCCGCAGAAACCGCACCGGGCTAGGCAACCCACACCGGCCGATTGGCGGGTTCTTGTTCCTGGGTCCCACGGGCGTAGGCAAGACGGAACTGGCTAAAAGCTTGGCCACCTTCCTGTTTGGCGACGAGGACGCCATGATCCGGCTGGATATGTCGGAATATATGGAAAAGTTCGCCGTTTCGCGCCTGATTGGGGCGCCGCCCGGCTATGTAGGATATGAAGAAGGCGGCCAGCTGACCGAAGCCGTCCGCCGCCGCCCGTACAGCGTGGTAGTGTTGGACGAGCTGGAAAAAGCCCACCCGGACATTTACAACATCCTGCTCCAAGTGCTGGATGAAGGGTCTCTGTCGGACAATTTAGGCCACAAAGTAAGTTTTAAAAACTGTGTGATTATTATGACGTCTAACGTCGGCGCGCGCGAAATTACCAACAAAGGCAACACATTGGGTTTCGCCGCCCACCAGACCGAAGAACAGGAATACCAGGATATGCGCAAGAACGTGATGGAAGAAGTCAAAAAAACGTTCAACCCGGAATTTATCAACCGCATTGACGAAATTGTGGTATTCCATTCGCTGACCAAAGAAAACATCGGGCAAATTCTGGACCTGGCTTTAACCGAAGTAGACGAAAAGCTAAAGGACAAAGAACTTTCCCTTAAACTAACCAAAGCCGCTAAGGACTTTTTGGTGGAAAAAGGCTTTGACGTCAAATACGGGGCGCGTCCGCTGTTGCGCACGCTGCAGCGCGAACTGGAAGACCCGCTGGCGGAAAATATCCTTGTCAGCCGCTATCCCGCGCACACCGAAATTGTGGTAGACTTTAACAAATCCGCCGGGAAACTGACGTTTGCCGGCGCGGCAGCTAAAACGAAAACGGCTGTAGCCATTTAACCTAAGTAAGAGGAGTACTTCATGGACGCAAATAAACAAAAAGCGCTGGATTTGGCCTTGGGCCAGATTGAAAAAGCTTTCGGAAAAGAAGCCATTTGCAAACTGGGCGACGGCGGTGTGAAAAACGTAGAAGTCATCCCCACGGGCGCCTTATCTTTGGATTTGGCCTTAGGCGTAGGCGGGCTGCCCCGCGGGCGCGTGATTGAAATTTACGGCCCGGAAGCCGGCGGCAAAACGACACTTTCCCTGCATGTAGCCGCGCAAGCGCAAAAAATGGGCGGCACGGTGGCCTTTATTGACGCCGAACACGCACTGGACCCGGTGTATGCGGCCCACTTGGGCGTAAATGTGGACGAATTGTTCGTTTCTCAGCCCGACTGCGGCGAACAAGCCCTGGAAATTGCCGAAAAATTGGTCCGCTCCGGCGCGATTGATTTGATTATTGTGGACTCGGTTGCCGCGTTGGTGCCCCGCTCGGAAATTGAAGGCGAAATGGGCGACGCCAGCGTGGGCGTGCAGGCCCGCCTGATGAGCCAGGCCCTGCGCAAACTGACCAGCATTTTAAACAAAACCAAAACCAGCATTATCTTCATCAACCAGCTGCGCCAGAAAATCGGCGTGATGTTCGGCAATCCGGAAACCACCCCCGGCGGGCTGGCCTTGAAATTCTACGCTTCGGTGCGTATTGACGTGCGCCGCATTGAAAACCTGAAAAAAGGCGACGAAATCATCGGCACCCGCGTACGCGCCAAAGTGACAAAAAACAAAGTGGCCCCGCCGTACCGCCAGGCCGAATTTACGATGATTTTGGGCCAAGGCATTTCGCGCGAGGCGTGCATTATTGACAAAGGCGTGGAAGCCAAGCTGATTGACAAAAGCGGCAGCTGGTATATCTACGGAGACGAAAAACTGGGCCAAGGCGCCGAAAACGCCCGCCAGTACCTAAAGGATAACCCGGACTTGGCCGCCGAAATTGAAGACAAGCTCTACGTCAAATATCTCGGCCACCATTACAGCGGCAAAAAGGCAGAAACCGCCGAAACCAAACCCGCGGAAGACGCCAAAGCCGACAAGAAAACCGCTAAAAAATAACGTTAGCTAATTGTACAAAACCCCGCTTCAAACAGCGGGGTTTTTTAATAAATTTCTATTGAATGTGTTTGCAATATTCATCCCCTACACAAACCGTTTTTCCTTTATTAGGGGAATCTGCATTGTCAAAATAAACAGTATATTTGAAATCCGGCCGGATCATACACATCATACGGTTCCCCATTACCGTCAAATCTAAATCTTTGCACCAAAAAATAGAAGCCCCGATATAAGGGCTAGGCCCCACCGAAACAATACTTTTGGTTTCAATGGCGGTAATAAATTTATCACCTTTTTCTCCTTGCAAGAAATCACAATCATACTCAATATCCAAATTTTCACAAGAAGTATATTCACCGTTTGCCATAAAAAAGACTTCTTCCGCTTTTGCAAGAGCGGTTATTTTCTGCAATGAGCCAGAAAAATGGCTTTTCCATACAGCCCATTGATATTTCGGCAACGCTACTGCCGCCAAAATACCAATGATTAAAACGACCACTAATAACTCTATTAGCGTGAACCCGGCGTTTTTCATTGCCGGGAATGTTTTTTGATAAATTTTGCTCATAGCCAAAATTTATCAAAAAAAAAAACAAATCAAGGGGCTATCCGTCCCTCCCCACTCTATGCGCCATAACACTATTAGCTTAGGCCACACTGCTCCTGCAATGTTGCACTGTTTCAAAAAGGAAGTTTTTCCGCTTGGCCGTGGTTGTGCTGTTGCCGTTGCCGTTTATCCGGCCCTTTTGCCCCGTCTATAAAAAGCCTTCCAAGCGGAAAAGAAATTTTATTGTTTGAGTGCGCCTCGCACGAGTTATAAAATTTCCCGCTTGGAAGTGATTTTTATGGGGCCCTGGGCCGGGCACTTTTTGGTACTTTTTCTGGCGCCAGAAAAAGGGCCCAGAACCGGGGCTCCCTGCTCTATGTCCGTTAGCACGATTAGTCGGACCACACTGCTCCCGCCATGCCGCGCTCTTACGTAATGTCCCGGCGCAGACCACGCCCCAAACGCCGTTAAACGCCACATTTCCCGTTAAAACTTTTTATCCCTTTGCGGCGCGTTACGCCAAAATTTCTATAATATAAGCAATTATGAAACAAAAAATAAACCGCTTTTTGCTTATTCTATCCGTAACGGTATCGGCTGTCATTGCCGGATATATGCTGTGGCAGCGTTTTTGCTACCTGCATATGGGTTTTTTATACGACGAGCTGTATTCTATGGCTACTTCCAACCCGCAGGACTCTCTTTCCTTTGTTTGGAACGAAATGTTGCTTAAAGACATCAATCCGCCCTTGTATAACGTCTTGCTGTATTTTTGGAACAGCCTGGTGGGGCTGTCCGTTGGCAAGATGCGTTTTTTTAGCGCATTAGCAGGGGGGTTGACCGTCATTATCAGCTATTTTTACGCCCCAGCCGGCTGGCCTAGGCTCAAAAAATTTATTTTCACCGCGCTGACCGCCGGCTGCGGGGTGTTAGCGGTGTTTTCCATCTATATTCGTTCCTATGCGTGGGCCATTTTAAGCGTTTGCCTGTTTACGCTGTCCGCACTGCGGATACTGGACTGCTTGGCTAAGCACGAATACCCGGCTAAAAATTTATGGGCCGTATTTTTTATTTCCGGCTTGGCAGGAGCCTATTTGCACTTCTTTTCCGCCGGGTTATTTTTTATCACGGCGCTTATCTTATTTCTATACGCCTGTTATTACAAAACCGCCCGCAAAACCGTCTTTTGGGGAACCGCGGCTGCCTTTTTGCTGTGGCTGCCGTGGCTGGCGGTTACTTACAGCATTATGGCGGCCCCTACCGGAATGTGGTGGTATGCCACCCCCTGGGCACGCGCCACTTGGGAAATTTTGCAATACCTGCTGGGCAGGCCCCCGGTGCTGGCGGGGTTGTTAATCGGTACGGTTTTAGCCGCGGTGTCCTTGGTGCACACCTACCGGGCGCGCCTGTTGAAACACGCCGACATTATCCTGCCGGCCGGGCAAATCTTCTTGCTGGTGGGAGTAGTGGCGGTCGTATCGCTTAAATACAATTTATGGATGGAGCGGTATTTTGCCGTTCTGATGCCGTCCATTCTGCTGTTGCTGGCGGGGTTTATTTACCATTTGTACGAACGTCACGCCCTGTTTATTGTGCTGCTGCCGGCGCTGATGACAGCGTGGGGATACCACTATATGCAAATGGACTTTAGGTATATCCGCGAATTTACCGGCCTGAAAGACGCTTTTGCCTTTGCTGTAAACGAAATGGGAGCCAAAACCCTGCTCATTGACACCGCCAAAACCGGCTATACGGACGCCGCTTTCCAGCGGATGATGGCCTATTATATTCCCTCGGGCTCGGGCCTGCAAATAAAGAAACTGGACAAACACACCGCCCGGCAAGCCGCCCAAAGCCCCAAAACGCCGGTGCTAATCCCGCTTTGCACACAAGTCCACCTGATAGAAGCTTCTCTGACATATGGGGTGGAAGAAGACCGGGAACCATACGTTTTTGGCAACGATATTTGCCTGATGACCGTACACCCCGTAGCGGAGCCTTGATATGGATTCTTTGTTACTGGAAGACTTTAAAAACCATTTGTCTTTTGAACGCCAACTTTCCAAAAATACGGTGGCGTCCTACGGTTCGGACGTGGAAAGCTATTTGGAATATTGTTTGGCAAACGAAAAGGACCCCCTTGCCGTTGAACCCGAATTTTTGGACCAATACAACTACCAGCTGCGCGTGGTGGAAAAGCTGGCCCCCGCCAGCGTGTTCCGCAAGATGGAAGCCGTGAAATGCTTTTACAAATTTTTGCTGATTGAAGAAAAAATAAAAGACGACCCCGCCCGTTTTTTAAAATCGCCCAAGCTGGCGCAAAAAATCCCCACCCAGCTCACGCGCGAAGAAATGGAACGCCTGCTATCCTACCCCGCCGAAACCTTGGCGGAAATTCGTACGGTTACGATTATTGAACTTTTATACGCCGCCGGCCTGCGCGTAAGCGAACTGATTAATTTGCGCTTGGAAAACGTCAACACCAAAGAAGGCTGGGTGTTGGCTTTTGGCAAGGGGGGCAAACAGCGTTTTGTGCCCATCCATCCCCGCGCCTGCGAACGCCTCAACCAATACCTGGCGGTGCGCGAAGCGCACTTTGCCGATAAAACCGTCGGTTCCGAAGTGTTTTTAAACAAAAACGGCAAAAAAATAAGCCGCATATCCGTTTGGAAAGATTTAGCCGACCTGGGACGCAAGGCTAACATCTCTCAGCCGCTCCACCCGCACTTGTTCCGCCATACGTTTGCCAGCCATATGCTGCAGGGCGGGGCCGATTTGAGAAGCCTGCAGGAAATGCTCGGCCACGCCAATCTGACGACCACCCAAATCTACACCCATTTGGATGTAAGCGACCTGAAAAACAAACACAAAAAGTTCCACCCCCGCGGCTGATTTGCCCGTAAAAGCCGCCAACCGGCAGGCTTTTCCGACCAATCACAATAAAACACCCCGCCGTCTGCGGGGTGTTTTAAATGAGCCGGGCAAGTAATTAAAAAGGATACGCCTTCTCGCCCTCATGTCCCATAGGTGGGGCCCCCTGGCTAAGGCTTTTACAAAAGGATTTGCCTTGTTCCGTTATTTCCATACAATAACGCCCAGTAGGAAGAGGAAAAACGCTCAATCCACCACCAGGCAGCGGAAAGCTTTTTTCCGCAAGGGAGGCAGGCACATATCCCAACATATAATCTTGTTGTTTATTCATAGCCAGTGGGACGTTTTGGTCTGTAGAATATGTAAAATTTTTGGAATTGGCAATGGAGTTCTCCACGCCTTCAGCTAAAATGTCAGGGCTTGTACACAGGCTAAAATCATTTCCATTGGCCAGCATACACATATCTATGTTGTCCCCCATTTTTTTCAAGACCACCATGGCTTCCGTCACGCGCGCTTTTTGAACGGCAAATTCATATTTGGGCAACGCTATCGCCGCCAAAATACCGATAATTAAAACCACTACTAGCAGCTCTATTAACGTAAATCCGGCGTTTTTCCCCGTCGGGAGGGTTTTTTGATAAATTTTGTTCATAGGTAAAATTTATCAAAAAAAAAAACGAGTCAAGGCCTCTTGGCGGTATCCCCTTTTCTATCCGCTCCCGACAGGTGCGTTTACCAAACGCCCCCTGCGGCACCCCGTTTCCGGACCGACATACGCCCCCAATACAGGGGCTTATTTTTTCGCTTGAAAATTGTTAGAATAAGGGAGTATGAGTATTGATAATTTTCCGCAAATTGACAAAAAACAACAAGAACGCTGGGAAAAAGCAAACCTTTTTGTCAGCCCCAAAATGCCGAAAGGCAAAAAGTTTTATTGCCTGGATATGTTCCCCTATCCGTCCGGAGCGGGGTTGCACGTCGGGCACCCGGAAGGTTACACCGCCTCGGACATTTTGGTACGCTATAAATTAATGAACGGCTACGACGTGCTGCACCCCATGGGGTGGGACGCCTTCGGCCTACCTGCGGAAAACTATGCCATCGCCACGGGGGTTCACCCGCGGATTACCACTCATAAAAACATTGCCAATTTTAAACGCCAAATCAAATCCATCGGCCTCGCGTACGACTGGAGCCGCGAAATTAACACCACGGACCCGGAATACTACAAATGGACGCAGTGGATTTTCCTGCAGCTGTTTAAAAAGGGCTTGGCGTACGAATCCACCGTGCCGATAAACTGGTGCCCCTCGTGCAAAACGGGCCTGGCCAACGAAGAAGTGTTTAACGGCAAGTGCGAACGCTGCGGGCACGAAATTGAACGCAAAGCGCTGCGCCAGTGGATTTTGCGCATTACCGACTATGCCGAACAGCTTTTAGCCGGCTTGGACACGCTGGACTGGCCGGAAAGCACGCTGGCTATGCAGCGCAACTGGATTGGCAAATCCAACGGGGCGGAAGTAAAATTTAAAATTGACGGGCACGACGATATTTTGACCGTCTTCACCACCCGCCCGGACACGCTTTTCGGCGCGACGTATATGGTCGTATCGCCGGAGCACCCGATTTTGAAAAAAATCGTTACGCCGGAACAAAAAGAAGCCGTGGCCAAATATCAGGCCTAAGCCGCCAAAAAAAGCGACTTGGAACGCGGTGATTTAAACAAAGACAAAACCGGCGTATTCACCGGCGCGTACGCCATCAACCCGGTAAACGGCAAAAAAATCCCGGTTTGGACGTCCGACTACGTGCTGATGGGTTACGGCACCGGCGCCATTATGGCCGTGCCCGCCCACGACGAACGCGACTACGCCTTCGCCAAAAAATTCGGGCTGGATATTATTGAAGTGATTAAAAGCGAACAGGGCGTGGAAAAAGAAGCTTTCACCGGCGACGGCGAACTCGTCAACTCCGGCTTTTTAAACGGACTGCGCGTCAAAGAATCCAAAGCCGCTATGATTAAATGGCTTTCCGAACGCAGCCTGGGCAACGCCAAAACCACCTATAAACTGCGCGACTGGGTGTTCGCCCGCCAACGCTATTGGGGCGAGCCGATTCCCGTCGTACACTGCCCTAAATGCGGCGTCGTGCCCCTGCCAGAGGACCAGCTGCCCTTAACCCTGCCGGAAGTGGAAAAATTTGAACCCTCGGGCACCGGGGAATCCCCGCTGGCTACCGTAACGGACTGGGTGAATACCACCTGTCCGCACTGCGGCGGCCCCGCCAAACGCGAAACCAACACCATGCCCCAATGGGCGGGCTCGTGCTGGTACTACCTGCGCTATATGGACCCGCATAACGACAACGCCCTGGTGGACCCGGCCATTGAAAAAGCCTACGGCCCCGTGGACTGCTATATCGGAGGGGCCGAACACGCCGTGCTGCACCTGTTGTACGCGCGTTTTTGGCACCGGGTATTATTTGATTTAGGCGTCGTTACCCACCCGGAACCGTTCCAAAAATTGCGCCACCAGGGGATGATTTTGGCTTTCTCCTACCGCGATAAAATGGGCGCCTACCACGGCTACGACGAAATTGATTTCAAAGACGGTAAAGCCTACTTAAAAACCACCGGGGAAGAACTCTCCCCGATGGTGGAAAAAATGTCCAAATCCAAGAAAAACGTCATCAACCCGGACGACATCCTCAACCAATACGGTGCGGACGCCTTCCGGATGTATGAAATGTTTATGGGCCCGTTTGAAGCCAGCAAGCCCTGGGATATGAAAGGCATTGAAGGCATTTCCCGCTTCTTAAAGCGTGTGGCCGGCTGGAGCGAAAACGTGAAACTCTCCGACCAGTCCGACCCGCGCAAGAGCGAAATTTTAAAGAACAAAACCATCGCCAAAGTAAGCGAAGATATTGAAAATTTCCGCTTCAATACGGCGATTTCCGCGTTGATGGTGCTCTTTAACGACATCAGCAAATTGCCGCAGGTCAGCCAGGATACGTTCCAAACGTTCTTAAAACTACTGCACCCCTTCGCCCCGCATTTGACCGAGGAAATTTGGCAGCAGAAAGGCTACGAAGGATTTGTGGTCAAATCCGCATGGCCCGTCGTCAACCCGGATATGATGCAGGACGATACCGTGGAAATCGGCGTACAGGTAAACGGCAAAGTGCGCGACCGCATTGCCGTCCCCGCCAACGCCGCACGGGAAGAATTGGAAGCCGCCGCCAAAGCCAGCGCCAAAGTACAGCGCAGCTTGGAAGGGCTGTACATCACAAAAGTGCTTGACGTCCCCGGCCGCATGGTCAGCTTTGTGGCCGCCCCTAAAAAATAACCGCCGGGAATACCCCGGCCCAGGGAGCGAGTATGAAAAAATTCTTGTCCGTCTTGTGCGCCGCCGCCGCGTTGGCGGCTTGCGCCAGCGAAGGAGCGGTGTATAAACCGCAAGCCCAAATTATGCCGCAGCATATTAAAAAAATTGCCGTACGGCCTATTTTGAACAAAACCGAAGTGTTTGCGCTGGAAGATAAGTTTTATAACGAACTCTACGACGAATTCCTGCGCAACGGGTCCTATCAAATCGTGTCGGAAAACAACGGCGCCGAGGGCGTGGTCGTTACCACGATTTCCCGCTATTTAAACGTGCCCATTCAGTACGACAGCCAGCTCATCCCCACCGTGTACCGGATGGACATTTGGCTGGATGTGGTATTTATGGACAAAACCACCAACGCCCCCGTGTGGCGCGAACCCGCTTTCTTGGGTACGCAGATTTATGCGGCCTCCACCCTGCCCGGCGGGATGACCGAAGTGCAGGCGCGTGATGTGGTGTTCCAAAAATTATCTAAAGACATCGTCAAGCGCACGGTGGAAGGCTTCGGCTCCGTGATGAGCGAAAACAAAAAGAAAGTAATGAATAACCCCGAATACACAACCATTACGCAATAAAATGCCTAAACTTACCGCCGAAAAATTAAACGCAGAACTTGCCAAAAATACTGTTTCCCCCGTCTATTTGCTGACGGGGGAAGACGTCTACCGCAAAAATTTGGTCATTCAAAAAATCCGCGCCATTCTCCACCCGGACGATTTCAACTCCTACCAAAGCGAAGCCGACAAAGCCGATATGGGCGAAGTGCTGGCCCTGGCAAACACCGCCCCCGTATTTTCGGAAAACCGCCTGGTGGTACTGACCGGCATTGAAAAGCTGCGCAAAGAACCCAAGGAAGCGTTAATCCGCTATTTGGATAACCCGCTGCCCACCACCACGCTTATTTTGACGCATAACGATTCCAAAAAAATGAAAACGGAAAAAGTGCTGGCAGAAGTCTGCTCGGACGCGGGGCGCGTAGCCAACTTTGATGAACTTAAAAAAGACGAACTTACTTCCTGGGTGCGTCAAAAATTACAGGAAAAAGGACTCCAGCCGGATTTTAATTCCGTGGATTTATTGTGCGAAAGCGTCGGCAGCGAACTAAACGCGCTGGAAAACGAGATTGAAAAGATCTCCCTCTATACCGCCGACCGGGCAACTAAAGCCATTACGCAGGAAGACGTACTGGCCTGCATCGGTTTTAGCAAGGAAGAAAACCCATTTGAGCTTTCCAACGCCATTACCGCGTGCAGCAAAACCCGCGCCGTCAAATTGGTGGACAAACTGCTGGATGACGGAGAAGAACCCGTAGCAATTCTAAGCAAAATGACGTTTCCCATTTTAAAAATGGCGCGCATTAAACGCCTGAGCGAAGCGGGCCTCGCGCCGGCGGAAATTTTGCGTGCGGCAGGGCTGATGTACTGGGAAAGCCGGCTGGTCAGCCAAGCGCGGATGTTCCCCCCGCAAAAGAATTTTTTAAACGCTTTAAACCGCATTATTGACGCGGACAGTGCGTTAAAATCCTCCTCGGGCGCGGACCCCAAAATTCTGCTGAAAGGTATTTTGCTTACCCTGTTTAATAAATAACCAACCTGGCAAAAGCGCTTGAATAAATATCCCCCGGCATAGCCGGGGGTTTTTGTGATACACCCAAGTAAGCTTACGAAAAGGGATAGCCGTTCTTTTCGCCGGAATCGTTATTGGATTCCGTAGGCGTATTAACCCCTGAGATGCTGCGGCAAAGCTGGGCGCTTTTTTCGTTATTTAATCTCGCCCAACAAATGAAATAATTTCGTGTGTAATATTTTTCTAACTGCGGCATATTTTCATATTTACTGTCACAATACGCAGAAAAAGAATTGCCCTTCTCTCTTAAAAAACAATGAAAATGCTCATATTCCACTTTGTTGGCAGCCGTTGTCTTGGCACCGGCAGGCATTTCTATATCCAATTCGCTAAAATCCGCCGTGTAAGTGCCATTAGCCATATAGTACACATTTTCTGCGTCGTTGATAGCGCGCAACAAAGGCATCAAACTCATATACCGCGCTTTGGCTACCGCTTGCTCGTACTTGGGCAACGCCACCGCCGCCAGAATACCAATGATTAAAACCACTACTAATAACTCTATTAACGTAAATCCGGCGTTTTTTCCTGTTGTGAAGGATTTTTGATAAATTTTGCTCATACGCAAAATTTATCAAAAAAAAAAAACAAATCAAGGGCCAGAGGCTGGCCTCCTTCTCTATACGACTAGTTTAGGCCAGACTGTTCCCGATGTGGCACACGCTCGCGTAACAACCCCTTGCCGGACCAAGGCTGGGCTCCCTTCTCTATGTCCGTTAACACGATTAGTGTATTTACAATATTGCTCTCTTACGTACCCCAGCCGTCCAGCCCACCAGGTTCCTCCTTAGATAGCGCTGTGTTAAATTAGATACAAACGAACAGGGAGCCCCTTGCGGCAGGCTCCCTGTTTTCCCCCCGACTTATCCCCCATTCCTGTTACATTCGGTAATTGACACGCAACATGCCGGCCAGATAGTTAGCCTGCCGATAGACTTGCGCCAAATCCCCATTTGCCAATGTTTGTTTGTCGTGGAATTTATTCCCGTTGTACCGCATTTCGGCACCCAAACTCCAGCGGTGGTTTAGGGCGTAATCCAGCCCTAGGCCGACATAATAGCCAAAACCTGTATAAGAAAAATCCGCCTCCGGGGAAAAATCTATACTTATTTTGGTATGAGCCAATCCGCCGCCCAGCGCAGCATACACTTTAGCTCTGCTTTGCGGATTTAAGTATACGCGGGCTGCCAGCAAATAACGTTGCTGGCTGGTTTTTCCATCCACCCACCAACCGCTTGAAAGTTCTTCTAAAAACCATTCCTGGGAAAATTCCGCCCCCACCGCTAACCGCGGGTTCACAAAATAGAGGGCTTGCAGGTCTATTCCCACCCCAGGCTCGCCCAGTTTAGCGTCGTGCGTAATTCCCGCAGTAATATTTTCCACGTTTACTTCGCCCCAATCGCTTCCCAGCTCCACAGGCGAAATTATTCCGCCCATACTCAGCACCCAATCCTGGGCCTGATACGTTTGTCCGTACACTGTCGTTGAACCGCACAACCAAGCAACCAATACACCGGCTGCAAGCATTACATGTTTGGATAGTTTCATAAGAAGTCCTATATTAAAATATACTTACCGGTAAGTATATAATATCATAAATAAGCCTTCCCGTCAATATTTCCCAAAAAGAAATGCTTTTCTATGATTTGCTACAATTTATATATGGAATTTTTAGCACAAATATTAGATATTTTTCTGCACTTGGACGTGCATTTGAACTCCTGGGCGGCCTGGATGGGCGTCTGGCTATATGTAGTAATTTTTGTAGTGGTTTTCTGCGAAACGGGCCTGGTGGTTACGCCGTTCCTGCCGGGGGACTCGCTATTATTCGCCTGCGGGGCGCTGGCGGCTGCGGAAGGGAGTGCCATCAATTTGTATTGGCTTATTCCCGTTGTGTTTGCCGCCGCCGTATTGGGCGACTTTTGCAATTATGAAATCGGCAAATGGCTGGGACCCAAAGTATTTACAAAGGAAGACAGTATATTTTTAAATAAAAACCACTTAAACAAAGCCCACGCTTTCTACGAAAAATACGGCGGAAAAACGATTATTTTGGCTCGTTTTATTCCAATCATCCGCACATTTGCGCCTTTTGTGGCGGGAATCGGCAAAATGACGTACTTCCACTTTGCCTCTTATAACTTAATTGGAGCTGCGGTTTGGGTACTGGCGTTTACGCTGGGCGGATACTTTTTTGCGGATTTACCCGTAGTGCAAGACCATTTCCATTATGTGGTTGTAGCGATTATCGTTATTTCCGTACTGCCGGCGGTGTATGAATTTTGGAACGCACGCCGCCAACCGCAAGGAAACTAATTTTCCGATTGCAGCTTAACCGGCAGCACGCCCTGCGGCGGCAAATTACCCAAAATAATGTTTGCCGCGGTTTGTAAAGCGTATTTATTTAACCCGTAGGTGGCCAGTACGGTGTCCGCCTCCGGGTAATTTTTTATGTCATACGGGCTCATGGTAGAAATAAAAACCGTATTTTTGTTTTCGTTGATCAGCCCATTAATGGCGTTTTTTTGGTTGATGTTGGTTTTATCTGCCCATTGCAGGCTGGTTACCACTAGTAAGTCCGCCCCCCGGGCGCAGGCGGCGGCGCGCTGGCTGTCTTTTTTACGCGGCGTTAAAGCGGCATTATAGGTGCGGATGTTCCACCCCTTTTCCAAAAAAGGCTTGGAAAAACTGACCAACTGGTCCGCAAAGCGCGACGGCGCAAAAAACACGGCGCACACGGTAGGTTTTTTGTTTTTAGAAGGGACAAAAGGCAACAATTTTTTGCGGTCACGAACCAAGGTAACAAACTCATTGCTTATTTTTTCCATTTCCGTTTGATAGGCTTTTTCAATCGGAGCGGGCACTTCGCGCGTACCATCCAGCAATCCCATCTGCTTTTTTAAATCAAAAATCCGACGGGCGGATTCTTCTACGCGGGCTTGTAATTTCTTTTGCCGGGTTTCCCGCAAAATTTGGTTAAAAACCGCCAAAGGTTTGATATAGCGCCCTAATAAAACCATATCGGTCCCGCTTTCCAGCGCCCGCACGGCACAGCCGGCAATGGTACAAAAAGTGGTGGCGCTTTTCATATCCAAACTGTCGGTTACAATAAATCCATCAAACCCCATTTGTTGGCGCAGCAAATCCTGCAAGATGGGTTTAGAAAATGTAGCAATGTTCTTACTATCTAAAGCGGGGTAAAGCACATGCCCCGTCATCACCCCGGGGACTCCCTGCCGCACGGCTTCGGCAAAGGGAGCAAGATGGACCTTTTGCAGCTGTTCATAACTATCTTTGACTATCGGCACGCCATAATGGGAGTCTGTGGAGGTATCCCCGTGGCCCGGAAAATGCTTTACCACGCTGATAATCCCCGCCGCTTTAAAGCCGTTCATTAACGAAAGCCCCATTTTGGTTACGTTCGCCGGGTCGGACCCAAAGGAGCGCACGCCAATAATGGGGTTGTTGGGATTGCTGTTAACATCCAGCACCGGGGAGAAGTTAATATGCACGCCGGCACGGCGCAATTCCAAACCGGCTAAATAAGCAATGGAAGCGGCCCCTTCTTCATCCTGCGCGGCGGAAAGCATCATATTGGTGGGCAGATAATCAAAGCCCAAGGTAATGGGCGTGTATACGGTACCGCCTTCATAGTCTATGGATATGAGCAACGGTATTTTGTGCGGGCTTTTGGCGGCCCAGCTTTGCAATGTTTTTACCAGTTTTTTGGTTTCATCCAGCGAGTATGTGCCCCATTGGATAAGCACCCCGCCGATTTTGCCGGCTTCTATGGCAGGGCGCACCAGTTCGGCGCTGTCCACATCCACAAACACTACCAGCGTTTGGCCCAATTTTTCTTCGTAGGATAAATCTTCAAACTGCACCGTTCCCCATACCGGGAACGCGCAAAAAAGCAGCACGGGCCACAGCCAGCGTTTCATGCGTTTACCTCTATGATTGGAATTTCCGCCGGAGCCAAAAACCGCAGCGGGATTCCCCAATAAAACAAACCGGAAGTAATATAAAATTTCATACCGTCCACCGCAAATAATCCATATACCCGCGGGAACTGCAGATAGACCAAATAATTAAACGGAAAAATCTGCCCGTTGTGGGTGTGCCCGCTGAACATTAAATCCACTCCCGCCGCGGCGGCTTCTTCGGCATACAAAGGCGTATGGCTTAAATAAATAAGCAAGCGGGCGGAGTCGGTTTGTTGCAACAGGGTCTGTACGTCTTGCGCGGATACCCGCGCCGTGCGCACGTCTTTCACGCCGGCCACCGCCACGCCGTTAGGCATTTGGACGGTTTCGTTTTCCAACAACGTGATACCGGAGTCTATAAAAAAGTTCTTGGAATTTTCGTACCCCACATAATATTCGTGGTTGCCAAACACTCCATAAGTACCCAAAGGCGTTTGGACTTGCGCCAAACGTTTGGCATACGCGGAACGGTTGGGGCCATACTCAAAGATATCCCCCAGCACAAATAAAACATCCGGCTCTTCCGCTTCCAAACGCTGTAAGGCTTTGTCAAACCGATTTAACGAAACTCCCAGTCCTAAATGCGCATCGGACAAGAGCGCAATTTTCATTTTGGGAGCGCCGGATATGGCCACAGGAATACGCTTTACGCGCGGCGTAGAAATCCCGCCGTACACCGCCAAAGCCGCCGCCAGCAGCATAAGCCCCACGCTTACCCACCCCAGCCAGCTGCGGATATTTACGTGAAAGAAAAACAATACCCATTGCACCAACGCACATACCGCACAAATGCAAAAAGCCAAAAATATCAGGCCAGCCCAAGCATAGGCCATATAATACAATACACTTTCCCACGCGCCCCAATGGGCGCGGGTGTACTCCATAGAAAACCGAAAAAACACCGTCAGCAATACGGGCAAAACCGCTACCGGGATTTTCCACCCCATCTGCGGAAACGACCAAAACAGCCACGCCCCCACCGTCACCTGCATCAGCCACAACACCACGGATGCTACAATAAAAAAGGCACTCACGGACATCCCCCAAAGTTACGAAAACTTACTTTTATATATTTTAAAAAATTTACCATAATAAGTATAATATATTTATATACGTATACTATATAACAACAGAGGACCTGATACTTTATGACCGTAAGAGTTAGATTTGCCCCGTCTCCGACTGGATTTTTGCACATCGGAGGGGTTCGCACGGCACTTTTCAACTACCTTTTTGCCAAAAAAAATAAAGGCACGTTTTTACTGCGCATTGAAGATACAGACGAAGAACGCTCCACCCAAGCCTCTACCGACGCCATTTTTGAAGGAATGCAGTGGATGAACTTAACCTGGGACGAAGGCCCCATGCCCGACGGCACCGATAAAGGGCCCGACGCCCCTTACTACCAAGCCATCCGCGCCGACCAGGGTATTTACAAAAAATATATTGACCAGCTCTTAGCCGAAGGCAAAGCCTATAAATGCTATTGCACCGAAGAAGAACTGGAAGAAAACCGCCAAAAATGCCTGGCGGAACACCGCCCTCCCAAATACAGCGGCAAATGCAGCCACCTGACGGAAGAACAACAAAAAGAATTGGAAGCCCAGGGCCGCAAATACGTCATCCGTTTCCGCATGCCGCAGGAAGGCGACGTAGAATGGGACGATATGATCCGCGGGCACGTAAAATTTGCCAGTAAAGATTTGTACGATTTGGTCATCCAAAAAACAAGCGGCTACCCCACGTATAACTTCGCCGTGGTGGTGGACGACCACTTGATGCGTATGACGCACGTCATCCGCGGGGACGACCACATTTCCAACACGCCGGCGCAAATCCAAATCTACCGCGCGCTGGGCTGGAAGGAACCCATTTTTGCCCACCTGTCTATGATTCACGGACCGGACGGCAAAAAACTTTCCAAACGCCACGGCGCCACGAACGTGGTGGAATTCCGCAATATGGGGTATTTGCCCGAAGCGCTGAAAAACTACCTGGCGTTATTGGGGTGGGCCACGCCCGATTCCCAGCAGCTGTTTGCCCCCGGCGAATTGGAAGAAAAATTTGATATCTCCGGCTGTCAGCCCAGCCCGGCCGTAATGGACCCGGAAAAACTGAACTGGATGAACGGGGAATACATCCGCGCAACGCCGATTTCCCGCCTGACGGATTTGGCCTTGCCGTTTATTGAAAAAGCCGGCATTAACCTCCAGGGCGTAGACCGCGCCCGCCTGGAAGGCATTATCGGGCTGGAGCAGGAAAAATACAAACTGCTTACCGAAATTCCGGACTTAATCCGCTTCTTCTTTGAAGAACCGGCGTTTGAGCAGGAAGCGATAGACAAAGTTTTCTCCAAGCCCGAAGCCAAACAAGTGCTGGAAGGAATGATTAACGTGTACGGAAACCTGGCCGATTTTACCGAAGCCAACCTGGAAGCCGCCGCCCGCGCCTACGCCAAAGAAAACGGGATGAAAGCCGGACAGATCTTCCACCCGGTACGCGTAGCCGTATCGGGCCGGACGCACGGACCGACCTTGTTTAAAATGTTGGAATATATGGGGAAAGAAACCGTTACCGCGCGCTTAAAAAACGCGCTGAAGTATTGCAAATAACTCCGCCCAAACGGGGCAAGGAGCGCCATGAAATACTGGTTTTTTGACGGGAATGACGTAATCGGACCGTTTGAGCCGGGCGAACTTGCCGCCCGGCCCGGCTTTGCCGCTACCAGCCTGGTATGCCCCGAAAAATTCAGCGAAGACCAAGACAGTTGGCGTTTGGCGGGAACATTTAGCGAGTTTTACACGCTTTTAGGAAAGCCGGCCCCTTCCGCCAATCCGCCGGAACCCAGCACCGATTCCTTTGACGAGGAAATGGACACTCTATTAAAACAACGCAACCCGTTAGGCGTTCCTCCCGATGAAAGCTCAACGGAAGATCCGGCCTTGGAAATCCCTAAAAAGCCAGCCAAACCCGGCCCCATTGAAGACTATTTTAACAATATCCAGGGCGAAGATTTAGGTAACATCTTGGGCATTCCCGATCCGAATGAAAATTCGGATATGGATTTGTCCCGCGCTTTAAAAACACAGCTCGGCAGGACCACTCCGCCTGCAGACAAAGAAATCCAACCGCTGGGAAACGACCCCTTTGATGAATTTACCTCAGATGACAGTGAAAAAGAGCCCCTTGCGGAAGACACCTTAGAACAGCCCAGTCAGCCCGCCCAAACGGATTCCTCCTCAAAGCCGCAAGCCGCCGCGCACGCTACGCAGGCCGGGGCGAAACAAACCGTTTCCAAAGAACCGGATACCGCTGGGGAGCAGGCGGAGCTCTCCAAAAATGCCGAGGCTGCTCCCAAAGAGTCCGTCAAATCCGACGAAAAAAAGCAACATACGGCTAAATCCGGCAAGCCAGCCGAGCCCGCGGCAGCATTGTCCTCTCCTGGGCCACTTCCAGCGCAGCCTTCATCCATACCGATTTCCAACCCCGGCGGGCAAGATTTAGTGCTTACCTTGCATGGGGTTTCTCCTTCGGCAGAAGTCCCTGCGGCCTCTGCCGCAGAGCAGGCCGCTGCGCCAGTGTTGCCTCCGGAAGAAAAAGAAACGGTTCCGTCCCAATTGCCCATTTTAGATGAACCAGCAGCGAACCTTCCACCGTTGACAGAAGCTGAGCCTTTTTTAATGCAGCCAACCGTTGCAGCCGTACCTCCGGCAAAGCCAGCCCCTTCTGTACAGGAAGAAATTCTGTCCGCCAAACCGGCAGAAGAATCTCCCGCTCCGCAAGAACCGGCAGCTCCTTTGGAAAAAAGCTTAAACGAGAATGAGTCCGTCAGCCAACCGGAGCCAAAACAAGCGGCTGAACCGCTCCCGCAAAAAACGCCGGAACCGGAAGAACTGGTCACGAAGGAAGAGGAAAAAGGAGAAACCGTCCGCCAAATTTTAGAAGATGGAAAATTGAATGTATCAGTTCCGCCGGAAATAAAAGAACCGATAAAAAATGTTACCGTAGAACCGGAACTCAATCAAATACGCACCCGGTTAAAACAAACCCCGGAGATAAAAAATTTTTTGCGGCAAACCCAAAACGAACGTTTAAAGAGCGATCGTTCGTATAAGAAAGCTATGGCAGCTCTGTCTGTATTAATTGCATTAATAGCGGTAGGCGCGGCAATATACATTAATAAAGCAATTTTGCGGCACCCCTCCGAACCGGTCCCGGCAAAGAACTTGCAGGAACAACCCGCCCTTTCCGCAACGGATGGGCAAAAAGAGCCGGCTGTGCAACAGATGCCAGACATCCCCGTCCCTCCGCCGCCGGCAGAGGCCGAGCCGTCCCAAGCCGACAAAGCCATAGAACTTGTAAAAAATCACCCGCTTTCCGGCGGACGCGGCACGGTGGGAGCCTATTTTGCCCGTTTGTACCAAACACAAAAGGAACAGGGCTATACGGCTGAATGGGCAGCAGAGCCTTTGCATAAAAGCACATATATTGTAAAATACAGGCTAACCAAGACCCGTATGGAACCGATAGTATATATTTTCCAGGCGGATATAACGCAGGGAAAACTAACGGGCGCTTTAAATAATATAACGCTGGACCTGGTTGGAAAAATTCAATAATCAAAGAGGGTTGCTTATGATATTAATGGACGATTTGTTCAAACTGATGAAAGCGAAAAACGCTTCCGATATTCACTTGACGGTGGGCGTACCGCCGGTGCTGCGTATCCAGGGCCGTTTATACGCCACGCAATTTGAACCGCTTACCAAAGAAAGCGCCCAGACGTTGATTTATTCTATTATGACGGACGAACAACGCCAGCAATTTGAAGAAAAACTGGAATTGGACTTTTCGTTCGGTCTTAAATCGCTGGGGCGTCTTCGTGTAAACGTATATAAACAAAAAGGCTGCGTGGCCGCCGCTTTGCGTTCCATTCCAAATGAATTTAAATCGTTTGAAGAGCTGAACCTTCCGCCGATTGTTTATAATATTATGAAGCTCAACAAAGGGCTGGTTTTGGTTACGGGGTGTACCGGTTCGGGTAAATCTACGTCTTTAGCCAGTATGATTAACTACCTGAATATGAACGAAAGCAACCATATTATGACGGTGGAAGACCCTATCGAATTCGTACATCCGCACAAACGCAGCATCGTCAACCAGCGCGAAGTAGGTGCAGATACCCTTTCTTTTGCGGACGCTTTGAAGCACTTCCTGCGTCAGGACCCGGACATCATTCTGGTAGGCGAGTTGCGCGATAAAGAAACGATGGAAGCCTGCCTGACCCTGGCGGAAACGGGGCACTTGGTATTTGCCACTCTGCACACCAACGACGCCGTCCAGTCTATCAACCGTATTATTGACGTGTTCCCAGCGAACCAGCAGCCGCAGATTCGCACGCAGCTGTCCTTCGTGTTAGAAGCCATTTTATCCCAACAGCTTATTCCCACCCTTACCGGCGGGCGCGCCATGGCGTGCGAAGTGCTGCTTGCCAACTCCGCCGTGCGCAGCTTAATCCGCGACGGAAAAGCCGAACAGATTATCTCCACCATGCAAACCAGCGTGGGTATGGGTATGATCACGATGAACCAAGCGTTGGGTGATTTGTATATCCAAAAGAAAATCAGCTATCAGGAAGCCCTTTCCCACACGGGGGACCCGTCCGGGCTTAAAACTTATCTCCAGCAAAAACTGGGAACGGCTAATTTTAAATAAACCGTTAAGCCGCCAGACTAAAACCGCCTCTAAACTCTTGTTTAAAGGCGGTTTTCTATGGTGGAAAAGCTGGATATACTTCTGCGCGGGAAGGCAGGGACTTTACAAATCCCGTCCGGCGGGATCTTTGCCGTCAAGCAACCCTTCCTGGCTTTGGTGCCCGGTCAGCTCGGCCTTGGCGCGCAGCTTGCGGTGGTAGGTAATGGCAAAGCGATGCACTTCATCGCGGATTTCCATTAACAAATTAAGCGCAGGGTCTCCAATAGGAAGCTTAATGCTTTCCGCCGCGCCGGGCAAATAAATGCCTTCGTGCGTTTCCGCCAATGAAATAAAAGGGATATACAAGCCCGCACGGTCAAAGGCATTCATCGCGGCGGAAATTTGGCTTTTTCCACCGTCCAGCAAAATCAAATCGGGCGTTTGCGCCGGGTCGCGCTTAATTTGGCGCAGACGGCGGTACACGCTTTCTTCCATCATCGCAAAATCACTGCCGCCTTTTTCGGGCAGTTTGGAACGGATTTTAAACCGGCGGTAATGCTCGTGGTTTTTCTCCCCGTTTATATAGCATACCATACAGCCCACGGCCTCGCGCCCAAACAGGTGGGAGTTATCAAACGCTTCTATATGTGCGGGCAGACGGCGCATACCGATTACCTGGGCCAAGCGTTTTAATTTATCGGTATTTTGCATAGCGGTGGTGATTTTATCGTCCTTAAACCGCCCGACGATCACCCGCTCGCGCATATGGTCCAGCGCGTGCAGAAAATTGCGGTACACGGCGGCTTGTTCGTATTCCAATTTTTCGGCGTGGCGGCGCATCAACGCGGTAATACGCTCGGTGATATTGCCAAAATTTCCGTCCAAAAAATCCGCCAGCCGTTCGGCAATTTCGCGGTATGCTTCATACGAAATTTTCCCGGCGCACGGTGCCGGGCATTGCCCCGTGTGATAATAGATACAAGTGTTAATTTTGCGCGGGTCCAGTGGTTTTTCGCGCGAAAAGCTCCACTTGCACGGGCGCAGCGGGGCGTATTTGCTTTTCCACAAAAAACGCATCAGCCCTTTCACGATACTGGATTTGGGGTATGGTCCAAAGTATAAGTCTTTCCCGCGCACCACACGGCGGGTGAGCTGCAGGCGCGGGTAATCCTCCCCCATCGTTAGTTTTAAATACGGATAGCTTTTGCCATCTTTCCCCAGCGAGTTAAAAAAGGGCTGATACTCCTTGATGAGTTTTTCTTCCAGCACCAAAGCGTCGCGCTCACTGGCGGTGGTTACATAGTCTATCTTGGCGATCAGGGGCAGCAGACTGGGTAATTTCCAGCCGCGGGAATAGAGGTTGGATTCCTGGAAATACTGTTTTACCCGGTCGGAAAGGTTTTTGGCCTTGCCCACGTAGAGAATCGTGCCGTCTTTGGCACGCATAATGTAAACACCGGGTTTATTTGGTAAAATATCTAAACGGGGATCCATAGGTTTATTGTAACATTTCCGGCGCAGTTGCGCGGAAGCCTTAAAAAAGGGTTGACCCGGGAAAAATAAAAGGATAAAATATAAATAACCGATTTTTCTATAGAGGAATTATTAAATGGCAAAATTAAAAACTGGTAGACACACGAGCGCCATCAAAGCGCAGCGCCAAGCTGAAAAGAGAACTTCCGCTAATAAGGGCCTGACCAAAAAGGTCCGCTTGGCCACCAAAGCCGTAGCCGCTTCCATCAAAACGAAAGCCGCCACGCTGAAAGAAGACTTGAAAAAAGCCGAATCTTGCATTGACAAGGCCGCCAAAAAAAGCGTTATGCACTGGAAAACGGCCGCCCGCAAGAAATCCCGCTTGGCTAAAGCGGCGAACAAAGCGGCTAAATAAGTCAATCACGTTTTCTAAACCGCCCTTAAAAAGGGCGGTTTTTTATTTTCAAATTTTCCCTGGAATTTTTTCTTTGGCAGACACAAACATTTTTCGCACGCGGGCGGCTTTCCCGCCGGCGTACCTGTTGCCCAACAAAAAACGGCGTCCCAATAAAAGGAACGCCGTCTGTCCAAAGAGTAAGGTTTATTTGCTTTCAACAGGCACGTGTTTGTATTTAAAAATGAACGCAAACAACACCGCCACCACAAGCGAAAACCCCGCAAATACAAACCACGACTCACTCCACCCCGTCATAATGGCGCGGGATACGTCCGCCGGATACACTTCACCCGCCGGCAGGAAACCGTTTGCCGCGGTATAAGCGTTAATGTGCACATTGACCAGTTTGTTAATTACCCATTGGGCCCCCAATGTGCCAATCATCGCGCCAAAGCCGTTGGTCATCAGCATAAACACGCCCTGTGCGCTGGAGCGGATAGCCGGGTCGGTTTCTTTATCCACATACAGCGAGCCGGACACGTTAAAGAAGTCAAACGCCACGCCGTATACAATCATAGAAAGCACCAGCAGCACAATGCCGGTAGCCGTAGACGGGTTGCCAATCCCAAAGAACCCAAAGCGCAGCACCCAGGCAAACATACTAATCAGCATTACTTTCTTAATGCCGAAGCGGTTCAAAAAGAACGGAATCAGCAAAATACACAGTGTTTCGGACATTTGCGAAAGCGAAATAAGCGCATTGGCGTTATTGGCCCCCCAAGAGCCCGCAAACCCCGCCAACGAGTTAAACCCGTTGATAAACGGATTGGCGTACGCGTTGGTAATCTGCAAGGACATTCCTAATAACATAGAGAAGATAAAGAAAACAGCCATTTTCTTTTCTTTAAACAAAGCAAATGCTTTAAGGCCCAACGCTTCGGAAAGCGACTTGGCTTGGGTCGCGCACGTAGGGCAGTGGGGCAAGGTAAAGCAGTACAGTCCCAGCAACACACCAAGCGCCCCCGAAAAATACCACTGCATATAGGTGTTTTGGAAGCCCGTAAAGTTGGAAGTCAACATCGCACAGATAAAACCCACCGTGCCGAATACGCGGATGGGAGGGAAAGCGGCTACCGTATCAAAGCCGCCTTGGCGCAAAATAGTATACGCTACAGAGTTGGAAAGAGCAATCGTGGGCATATAGAAAGCCACGCTGAACAGATACATCCCAAATACAGCGGCAAAGCTTACCTGCGGCAAGGAGCCAAAATAAGCCGCCCCCGCCATGCCGACCGCCGCCAACAAATGGCAGATGCCCAGCAATTTTTGCGCGGGAACCCAGCGGTCCGCCACAATGCCGATGATTGCCGGCATAAACAGCGACACAAAACCTTGCGCCGCATAAAACCATCCAATTTTTTCCGCCAGTCCGGCGCCCGCCAAAAAAGTACCCATGGACGTCAGGTAAGCCCCCCAGACGGCAAACTGGAGGAAGTTCATCACGGTTAAACGAATTTTAATTTTCATATGCGTTATCCCGCCGGTTCACCCGGCGCTGCGAACAAGAGCTCCTCGTAAAATGGCAGGAAATCCGCGCGGTGCGCTTTTCCCTACCGTTAAAATCATTGTACAAAAAAAGCTATAATATAGGAACTCATCGGCTAGGCCGGTGGTGGAGGTTTATATGGCAGATTATAGCTTTGACGTGGTATCCAAGGTAGATTTGAACATTATTTCGGAGGCTGTTTCCGCCGCCAACAAAGAAATTACCAACCGCTACGATTTCAAAGGAACGAATTCCAACATTGAGCTGAATCAAAAAGACAACGAACTGAAACTTTCGTCCAGCGACGAATACAAAGTAAATGCGCTGCGCGATATTATATTCACCCGTATTGCCAAGCGCGGCGTACCGCTTAAAAATATGCTCCCGCAAAAGATTGAAGCCGCTCTGGGCGGAAACGCCAAACAGACGGTTAAAATCCAGCAGGGCATTCCGTCCGACAAAGCCAAGGAAATTTCCAAAGCCATCAAGGACGCCAAACTGAAAGTTTCTGCCTCTATACAGGGGGACCAGCTGCGCGTGTCGTCCAAATCCAAAGACGAACTGCAGAACACCATCACCTTGTTAAAAGGGCAGGATTTCGGGGTAGAACTCCAATTCACCAATTACAGATAACCTTACAGACCCTTTATGCGTAACCTATTAGTTGCTCTAGCGGCAATCGCTTTTGCCGCTCCGTGTGTCTGCGCTGCAGACGCTGCCGCCGCGCTTGAATTTTATAAAAAACAAGCGCTCACCCTTCCCGCCGACCCCGGCAAGGAAGAACGCGCCTTTGCCAAAACGCTGGCAGACGGCCTGGGCACCTGGGCCCAACAAAACGCCCATCAGCCCGCCGTCAAAGACGCCCTCTTGCTGCAAGCGCGCTTGTATGTACGCGCCGAGGATTACGACCGCGCGCTTGTAACGCTGTTTCAGCTGCGCAATATGTATCCGGAGGCGGACTTATCGCTCCTAAACCCGCTGATGGCCAGCGCGGTAATGGCGGTCAACGCCAAACAGCGCGACCAGGCCACCGCCCTGTTTGCCGCAGCGGTTCCGGCGGATTTAAAAACGCCCGCCCAGCGCCAAGCCCAAGCGTTATTTGCGCTTTCCAAGCTCTCCGGGCGCAGCCTGTATGAACCGGCCGCAGAAGCGTTTGAAAAGTTTTTTGTTACGTATCCCAATTACGAAGCCAGCGACTTGGTGGAACTGTGGTACGGGGATTTGCACCGCGTAAACGGCAACTATTTAGCTGCCATTTCCCAATACAAGAAAGCAAGCGAACTCTACCCTAAAACGCCGTACCGCGCCGCCAGCCTGCGCCTGATTGGCGATATCTATGCCGACAATTTAAAAGATACCGCCAACGCCATGGGCACCTACACGCAGGTATTGCGCGAGTTCCCGGGCTCGTCCGAAACGGGCATTGTGTACAAACATATGGCTATTTTGGACGAGAACAACAAACAGTACGACAGCGCGCTTATCAATTACGATAAAGCCATTGAACTCTTGGGCACCACCCCCGCCGCTTACGAAGCTTATTTGGGAAAAGCGGACGTTTACACCAAAACCAAAAATTTTGACGCCGCCTACAACACGCTTCACCAAACGTCCCAAGCCTTTTCCGCCAACAGCGCCCAATCCACTGAGGCATTACTCAAAGCGGCGGATTTGGCCCGCAAAAAAATGCGCGACCAGAACAAATACATCCAATCTATGGAAAAAGCCCTCTTGATGCATCCCAAGGGCCCCCAGGCCCCGCAGCTGATGTACGACTTGGGCCGCGCCTACGAACAGCAAAACCGTGACGCGCAAGCCGCCGAAATGTATCGGAAGCTGATTATCAGCCACCCGACGGACAAAATTGCCTCCAGCGCGCAGAGCCGCCTCTCCCGCCTGGAAAAATAATATTTCCCGCCAAACAAACCCCCGGGCTTTTAACCGCCCGGGGTTTTTAGCTGCCAAATTGATGTTTCCGGCTACTGCTGTACATTTAGAATTTTACACATTTTTTGTCCTTTGCTACTATATCCAAGGCATTCTCTTTCATCTGGCTTTGCAGAATTCGTCAACCATATCTTATACATAAAAGCAGCGTTCGGTTTACAAGCAGCAGAATCCACCCCCGGGCAAAAATAAATCCCTATAAACAAATTATTCGGGTCCGTCACAATCCCGGCTCCATCAAATACATCCACTATAAATTCATCTTTGCACCACAATACGTCTGTGCCCGTACAGACTCCTTTAAAATCAATATCCAATTTATCCGTATTGGCTTCGTAATAGCCATTAGCCATATAGTAGATTTCTTCGGCCTTTTTCAGGTTTTCCGCCACCGTGCGCATGGTAGCCAAGCGGGATTTCATCACCGCCATTTCATATTGCGGCAAAGCCACCGCCGCCAATATCCCAATGATTAAAACGACTACTAACAGCTCTATTAGCGTAAATCCGGCGTTTTTCCCCGCCGGGTGGTTTTTTTGATAAATTTTGCTCATAGCCAAAATTTATCAAAAAAAAAAAACAAATCAAGGGGCGAGCCGCCCCTCCCTTACCTTGCCCCCGCTAACACGACTCCAGGGGCCACACTGTTTCCGCACTGTCGCACGACCCAAAAAGGAAGACGCTTCCGCTTATGCCGTTGCTGTTTAACCGGCCCTTTCGCCCCGTCTATAAAAAGCCTTCCAAACGGATCAGAAATTTTATGTCTATAAAAAGCCTTCCAAACGGATCAGAAATTTTATTGTCTGAGCGCGGTACGCGCGAGTTATAAAATGTCCCGTTTGGAAGTGATTTTTATGGGGCCCTGGGCCGGCGCTCTTTTTCGCCCTTTTTCTGGCGCCAGAAAAAGGGCTCTCACCCCGAGGCGGTGCTCCCGACTCTACGCCCGCTAACACGACTCCTGGGGCCACACTGTTCCTGCAGGATAGCACCCTTACGCAAAAGCCCAGCGCCTGGGTTACCCGCTCTCCCTCCACTAGCGCAACCAACTGGGCCACCCGCTTCTCCAACGCCGCGCCCATGCACGGCAAAAAAACGGGCGGACCTTTTTCGGTCCGCCCGTTTAAATTCTGCCTGGCAACCCCGCTATTTACCGGCGCCGCAGCACTTTTTATATTTCTTTCCGCTGCCGCACGGGCACGGGTCGTTACGCCCGATTTTGGGGCCTTCGTGCACCACCGTCTCCACTTTGGCTGCCGTACCGCCGTTGGCTTCGGCTTTTAGTTCGGCTTCGTGGGCTTTCATCCACTTTTTCATTTGGCGAATGCTCTTAAAGTCCACCCCGTCTTTTTCCATACGTTTGGCAATGTCAATAAAACGCTTTTTAATAGACGGGTCCTTCAGCTTGCCTTTAATCATATCCGGCAAGGAGTCCAACTCCCGCTCAATGCGTTCTTCAATAGATTCTTTTTTATCGGATTTAGCCGCTGCGGCTTGCCCAGCTTGGGCCGCGTCATCTTTCTTTTTAAACGGATTCCACATATTAGTACTGCTCCTTAATTATTCGGAAATAAGTTTTTCTACAAAGTTTTTGATGATTTCCGCTTTTTCAAAATAATGTTTTTCCCGCGGAACCACCAGACGATTGGGGTGTTTTTCCCAAATTTTTAAAATTTTATCGTCAATTTCAAAGGCCTGCTGCAAATTTTCCGTACGGACATTGGTGGCCTGGTAAAAATCTTTTTCCGGCGGCGGAGAAAGGTGAATGACCGCGTCGTAACGCGCCAACTCCGCTTCCAGCGAGCTGTGCATAGAGGAGAAAAAATTCTCCGCGCCGTACGGCCAGTATACCGCGCCGTCAATGGACCCGCGGTCGCACACCATTACTTTGGCATTAGAGGTTGCTTCCGCCAGCTGTTCCAACTGATGTACGGTATAAAAAATAATATTTTGGGCGTGCTCAATGTGCACGGGGCTGTTGTCTTTACGCGGGAAACCGCCGCTGTAAATAAGCGTAGCGGCTTCCTGCACGAGGGCAATTTTATTGCCGAAGGTCTCTTTCAAAATAGAAAGCGCCGTAGTTTTGCCGCCGCTGGGGCCGCCGGTTAAAACGATTTTTTTCATAGGCTATCCTTTGATAATTTTTTCTACAAAATTTTTAATAATTTCCGCTTTCTCAAAAAAATGTTCTTTGCCGCCTACCACTAAACGGTTGGGGTGTTTTTCCCAAATTTTTAAAATTTTGCGGTCAATGGCAAAGGCTTCCTCCAGGCTTTCGGTCCGCACGTGGGTGGACTGGTAAAACGCCGGATTATCCGGCGGAGAGAGGTGAAGCACCGCATCATAACGGGCCAGCTCCGCTTCCAGCGAAGTATCCATTTTGGCAAAAAAATCTTCCACCCCGCCAGGCCAGTAAACGGCAGCGTCTACGGTCCCGCGGTCGCACACGATAAGTGGCGCGTCGGACGATTCTTCCGCCAAGGCTTCCATTTCGCGCGTGGCGTAAAAAATAATTTGCTGGGCGGCTTCAATATGCGGGCGGCTGTTGTCCTGCCGCGGAAACCCGCCGCTGAAAATCATCGTCGCGGCCTCGCGCACGACTTCCACTTTAGGACCAAAGGTTTCTTTTAAAAGGGAAAGGGCCGTGGTTTTACCGCTGTTCGGGCCGCCGGTAAGCGCTATTTTTTTATGCTTCATTTTTCCTCCGGCGCGGCGGGCGTTTCAAAAGCCGCTTTTTTAGCCGCGTCCAATTCCTTTAAGTATAACACTTTTAGCTCTTCAAATTCTTTGCGTTGTTCTTTAGGCACGTCCCGTACGGCGGAATTGCGGTTTTTCATTTTTAAGAAATCCACGAATTTATTTTTTTCTTTTACGCGGAAATCCAAGTGCGGCCCGGTGGAAAGCCCCGTGCTGCCCACATAACCGACCGTCTGCCCTTGCTTTACTTTGGCACCTTTTTTAATACCTTTTGCAAAGCCTTTCAAGTGGCCGTACATCGTGGTATAGCTGTTAGCGTGGCGGATTTCTATATAATTGCCGAACCCGCCCTTTTTTCCGGCAAACCGGACGGTACCATCCGCCACGGCCTGCACGGGGGTGCCGGACGGGGCGGCGTAGTCAATGCCCAAATGCGGGCGGCGGATTTTCAAAATAGGGTGCATGCGCCCGTAAGAAAAGCGGGAAGAAATACGGTAATTGCGGAAGCTGATGGGCGATTTTAAGAACATCTTTTTACTCATCTTGCCGGTTTCATCGTAAAAATCCCCTTCAAAATAAAAGGCATTGGTCGTTACGCCGGTTTCGGCCCCTTTATAGGAGGCCGCCAGCAATTCCTGGCTGGTAATTTCGCCGGTAACGGTGTAATTTTCTTCCCACAGGGCGGCGTATTCGTCGCCGTTGCGGGTATCGGTGTTAAAGTCAATCGTCCAGGAAAACGCATCTGTAAAATCCAAGATAAGCGGCGTCTGCAAGCCCTGCCCAATCATAGAATTAAACAGAGAATCCTTGATTTTCCCGGCGGCGGTTTTAATACGGGTTTTTATTTCCACGTCACTTACCCCGGACACCAACGCGCCTTCCACATTGGCAACATAATACCGTTTGAAGCCTTGGGTAAGCAAAAGCATAATAAACTGCCCATCCGAATCCACCGATACGGAATACGCGTCATTTTTTTGGAGTTTGCGCGTATCGGCAACGGAGGATAATTTGCTGACAATCTGCGCCACCAGCTGGTTATCTAAACCGGCTTCCTGCAGGGCGACATAAATGGGTTTTTCCTTAACGGTGTATTCCACTACGGGGATTTCGCGTTCGTGCAAGTTTTCGCGCTCCTGTGCATCTTTAACGCGGGAAATGTGAATAGCAACAAAAGTGGACAAAGCAATTACGCACAGCGTAAGCACATAAAAAAGCACATCGTGGTAACGCCGGTAATGGCGTTGAAGCAAAGCTAAAATCGTTTTTTTCATAGACATAAACAGGGGCGGCCGCAAAGCCGCCCCTTTACAGATAAGAATTACTTAGCGTCCTTTAAATAAGAGCACAACGCGATGGCGTTGAGTTTTACTTTGGGGTCATCGGCGCGGGACGGCAAAATGACCGGGATTTTCGGCCCCACCAAAACGGCGGCGGCTTCCATCTGGTCGCCAAAGAACGTCAGCGCTTTATAGAGCGGGTTAGCGGCGTCCAAGTCGGGCAACATCAAGATATCGGCGTCGCCGGCGACGGTTTTGCCTTTAATGCCTTTTTCGGCGGCTTTTTCAGGCGAGAGGGAAATGTACAAATCGTACGGGCCCTCCACGCTGCAGCCGGTGATTTTCCCTTCCGCATTCATCTGCTCCAGGGCAGCCGCGTCCACGGTAGAGGGGATCTTTTCGTTCACTTTTTCCACCGGGCACACGCAGGCCACTTTCGGGTGTTCCAAGCCCAGCTTGTGCATGGTGTCCACCGCGTTTTGGATGATTTTTACTTTCTGTTCCAAGGTCGGTGCAATCACTACGGCGGAGTCCGTCACGGCAAAGGGTTTTTTGTATTTCGGCGTGCTGAACAGTACAAAGTGCGATAACAGTGCCCCTTCCGGCACCAGGTGGGCTTCCTTATTCAAAATGGCTTTCATATAGTATTTGGTGTCCACCAAGCCTTTGATGAGAAAATCGCCTTTTCCGGCCAAGATCTGATCCACCGCCAGTTTGCACATGGTGGGGACGTCTTCGCAGTCAATAAATTCAAACTTGCTTTCGTTCAGGCCTACTTGGGCGACGGTTTCTTTTACGGCGGACAGGGGCCCAATCAAAATCCCGTGGGAAATAAGGCCGTTTTCATCGGCCATTTTGATGGCGGTCAGGGCTTCTTTGTTATTGGCGCCCGGCACCACGACTCTGTTTGATTTTCCTTTTACCTGGTTAATCAAATCAGCAAAGCTTGTGAATTTCATACTTTTCTTTCTCCTTAAGTGATACTGCAAAATCAACTGTACTGCTTAATAATCTTAGGGTTATTCAAGGCGCGCACGGCGGCTTCGCGCAGGGCATCCTTTTCTTCGCTTCCGGGGAACACATACACCGGAGCAATCCACCCTACATACCGGCTGAGTTCCTGCGGAATGGTTTTGCTGTGCATCAGTCCGCCCGTTAAGGCGATAAAGTCCACCTTGCCCTCCAACACCACCGCCATAGAGCCAATGTATTTGGCAATTTGGTAAATCATCGCGTCTTCGGCCAGTTTGGCTTCTTCGCGGCTGCAGAAGATGAGCGAGCCGGGGCGCTTTTCCCCGGTGCGGATAAATTCTTCCAAATCTTTTACGTCCGACGTGCCGGTATACGCCACCAGCCCTCCTTTGCCGCGCATTTTCAGGCGCATATCGCGCAAGGTGTACTTGCCCGAAAAGCACATCTGCACCAGCCCCGCGTTGGGCGTGCCGCCGCTTCGTTGGGGGGTCATCGGGCCGTCTCCTTCGTAGCCGTTGTTCACATCCACCACTTTGCCCTTCCGGTGGGCGCCGACGGTAACCCCGCCGCCGCCGTGGCAGACAATGCAGTTCACGGTTTCATACGTTTTGCCCAATTTTTCAGCAATCATCCGGGCCACACGTTTTTGGCTTAATGCGTGAAAAATGGAAACACGCGGATTCTCGGGCATACCCGAATAGCGCGCCACCGGCTGAAGTTCGTCAATTACCACCGGGTTGGCAATAAAGCTGGGGCAGTCGGCGTACTGGGCAATCTCTTTTGCCAAAATACCGCCCAGATTGCTGGGGTGTATGCCGCCGTAGCGTCCGGTTTCCAAATCGCTTACCATTTGGTCGTTTACCGCGTACACGCCGCCTTCCAAGGCGTGGATAAAACCGCCGCGCCCGATGACGGCGTCAATTTCTTTCAGCGGGACTTTATGGTCCAATAAATAATCCAAAATCAGCTTGCGCCGCAGCGGCAGCTGTTCGGTTACATTTTTGCCTTCGTAAGGCTCCAAATCTGTCAGGGAATAGCGCACGGTTACTTCAAACACGGGCTTATCACCGCGGTAGTAACCGATGTCATCCGAGGTGGACCCCGGGTTTATGACCAAAATGTTGTAAGCCATTTTTCCCCCTTTTTATATATTTTAACAAAATATGAGCACTTTAGCCGCCGGATTTAGGGCAGTTTGGCGGTTAATTTTTCAGCCCATTTTTTAAGGAAAAACAGCTGTTCGCGAGACAGCCCCTGCCGGGTAAGCATATGGCGCAGGATGGCTTTGCGCTGAGCGGAAGAAAAATCGGTTTTAAAACCGGATTTTTCAAACAAAACGTCCGCGGCGGCAATAAAAATTTCTTTTTGTGCGTCCGTAGGCAGCTGCGGGCCGGAACCAGGGGTGCGCAGCGCGGCAAAATCTGGGCGGCGGGAAAGCTCGTAGCACGTTAAAATCACGGCTTGGGCCAAGTTGACGGACGGCTGTTTGGAAACCGTGGGGATATTCAGCACGGCATCGCAGCGTTCTATATCTTCGTTGGAAAGGCCACTTTTTTCGTTGCCAAACACCAGGGCAATCTGTTCGGACGGCTCTTGCGCCAAACGCTCGTTTAAGTGCGGAAGCGGGATAATTTCCTGTTTAATTTCCCGGTTTTTAAGAGCGGTGGACGCCAGGGAAAACTGTGCGTCCCGCAGCGCTTCATCCAGGGTAGAACAGCAGAGGGCCTTTGTTAAAATATCCGATACGCCCACCGCGCTGACGGCTTCGCGCCAGACGGGTGGATATGGGTCCACCACCCGCAAATCAGACAAGCCGAAGTTGCCCATCGCCCGCGCACACGCCCCGATATTATTGGGGTCGCGCGGGCGGACGAGTACCACACAAAACGCCTTCATTTAGCGGCGGCCTCCCCCAAAGACTCGGCAAAAGTAGGGTGGGCAAAGATAACTTCCCGGAACTGCTCCACCGTCATCTGGGCGGCTAACGCCACACTGACCGCGTGAATAAGCTCGGTGGCATAAGCCCCCGCCAATACGGCCCCCAACAAAAGCCCGGTTTGCGCGTCACCAAAAAGCTCATAATAGCCTTCGGTTTGCTCCTGGGCGACAGCGCGGCCGTTGGCCAGCAAAAAGGCCTTGTGGCTTTTAACGGTAATTCCTTTGGCTTCGGCCTGCGCACGCGAAAGGCCCACTGCGGCAATTTCGGGCGAGGTATAGATAGCGCGCGGCACGCTTTCGTTATAGTACACCGCCGGCACGCCGCACAAATTGCTGGCGGCCACTTCGCCCTGGCGGCTGGCGGCGTGCGCCAGTTGGAACAGGCCGTTTACGTCCCCCACCGCATAAATATCATTTTTTAATTGGAGCGTTTCCGGATTCACTTTTACGCCTTTTCGGGTCCATTCCACTCCGATATTTTCCAAATGCAGCGCGCCCAAATCCACCGTGCGCCCAATGGCGGCCAACACGGCTTGGACCTGCAGGGTTTTCCCGTCGGAAAGGGTAAGGGCAAAGCCATTTGCGTCCGCGGTGCAGGCCGTGGCGCTGGCGCCCGTGTGGAAAGCGACGCCGCGCTTGGAAAGCGCCTGGAACAGCACGCGCGCGGCGTTTTCATCTTCCAGCGGCAAAATGCGCGGCTGCATTTCCACCACGCTCACTTCCACTCCCAATGCGTTTAACAAATCTGCCATTTCACAACCGATGACGCCCCCGCCGATTATAACCATAGACTTGGGAAGCGCGGGCATATCAAACACGGTGGAATTGTCGTAAATTTTATCTTTTAATTGGTCAAACGACGGCGGGAAAAACGCTTCCGATCCGGTTGCTAAAATCACCCCGTCGCACGGCAGGTCTTTTTCGGTACCGTCGGCACATTTTACGTGTATGGTGTGTTCCTCTACAAAAGAGGCCTCCCCCTGGATTACCTCCACCCCGGATTTTTTAAGCAAAAAAGCAATCCCCTGCGTAAGCTTGCGGGTGGCAGCCTGCTGGCGGGCTTTTATTTTGTCCCACGAACGGGCGGCAAACAGCGCTTCCGCCGCTTCTTGCGCACCGTCTGTACACAACGAGGGCAAATGCCGTGCCGTATGAAAACGGTGCGCGGCGTCCAGGAGCGATTTGGAAGGGATACACCCGCAATTTAGGCATACGCCTCCTAATTTATTTTTTTCCACCAATGTTACTTTGGCTCCCAGCGCGGCGGCTTTTAAAGCGGCCGGATATCCGCCGGGCCCTCCGCCAATCACTACTATATTCTTCATAAAGTGCCCCCTTCCGTACGGCGTTTTGATTATACCTATTGTAGCATTAAAAACGGTATAATAAAAAACAGGAAACACTATGCCAAACAATAACAGGCCGTCTTACATCGGGCACCGTCAACGCATCCGGGAAAAATTCGCTTCGGCCGGGCTGGACTCTTTTTTAGACCACGAAACCCTGGAACTTTTGCTGACGTACGCCATCGCGCGCAAAGACACCAAACCCATTGCCTGGGCCCTTTTAAAAAAATTCGGCTCGCTGGCCGCCGTGCTGGACGCAGACTCCGCCCAACTCGTTTCCGTTCCCGGCGTTGGGGAAAATACGGCACAGTTTTTAAAATTAATCCGCGCAGTATTCAAAAAATATTCGCTGGACGAAGTAAAAGACCGCATCACCATCCGCACCCCCAAGCAAGTGCTGGAATATTGCAAAGCCTCTTTGGCGGGAAAGAAAGAAGAATGCCTGGAAGTTATTTACCTTTCAGTACGCAATACCGTTATGGGGACGCAGGTGGTGGCCTCGGGGCTGATTGACCGGGTGGCGGTTTCGCCGCGCAAAATTGTGGAATGCGCGCTTGCGGCCAAAGCCGCAGCCATTATTTTGGTGCACAACCACCCGTCCGGCGATGCAACCCCCTCGCAGGAAGACATTGACCTGACACAGGACGTTATCCGCGCGGCCGCTTTGTTTGGCATCTCCGTACATGACCATATTATCGTGGGGAAAGGCTCCCATTATAGTTTAAAAGCTAACGGGAAAATAGAATGAACTTATTGAAAGAAGTATTAAAATACCAAGTTTATCCGGCACTGGGTTGTACGGAGCCGGTATCCGTCGCACTGTGTGCGGCGTATGCGTCTAAAGAGTTGGGCGAACCTATCGCTATGGCGCGCCTGCGGCTGGATGCAGGGACTTACAAAAACGGCATGGGGGTACGTATTCCCAACACGGACGGCGAAAAAGGCAACCTGCTGGCGGCCGCCATCGGGGTTTTGCTGGCCGCGCCGGAATTAAATATGGAAATTCTGTCCAAAGCCGACAAAAAAATTGTTGCCTCCGCCAAAGAAATGCTGGCCCGCCGCCAGGTGCACCTGGAAGTTGCGCCGGGAGTGCACGGGTTTTATATTGAAGCCGAACTGACGGGGGCAAGCGGCAAAAAAGCCAAGTGTATTATTGCCGGCAGCCATACGGAAGTCGTCTATTTATCCGGAGGGGACGCCGTAAAAATCAACCGGCTGCCGCTTTCCCATCACACCCAAGGCGCGCAAGATTTCAAACAAGCGCTTAAAAAAGCCACCCTGCAGGATTTGCTGGACGCCGCCGACAACGCCGATAGCGAGGACTTGGCCTACATCAAAAAAGGCGTAGAAATGAATTTGAAAGCCGCCGAAATGGGCCAAGCTTTGCAAAAAGTCGGCTTTTACATCAAGGAATTGGTTCGCAAGAAACTGCTGCAAATGGATTTACTGTCTTCCACCAAAATCTTAACCGCCTGCGCGGCGGACGCCCGTATGGACGGACAAGCCGTGCCCGTTATGGCCAGCGGCGAGTCGGGCAACCAGGGAGTAGTAACGATTTTGGTCCCTTGGAAAGTAGGCAAAGAAATGGAAGCGGATGAAACCACCATCTTAAAAAGCATTGCCCTTTCCCACCTGTTAAACGGCTACGTAAAAGTATTCACCGGAGAGTTGGCGCCCATTTGCGGCTGCGCCATTGCCGCCGGAGTGGGAGCGTCCGCCGCCATTGTTTACCAACAGCGCGGCAAATGCGTGCCCGCCGTCACGCTGGCGATTAACAACATCATTAGCGACATTGGCGGCATGCTCTGCGACGGCGCCAAAAGCGGATGCGCGTTAAAAGTGGTCAGCTCCACCGACGCCGCCATCCGCGCGGCTTATATGGCTATACATGATTACGGCATTACCGAAGTGGAAGGCTTTGTCGGCAAAACTGCCGAGGAAACCATCCAAAACTTGGGCTCCATTTCCAGCGTTGGGATGAGCCAAGTGGACCCGATGATTGTGGATATTATGCAGGAAAAATGCAACAGATAAGCTTTTCCAAAGTATGCTTCAGCCGGTCCTAAGGGGCCGGCTTTTTTAACGGATCAGGCTGGGGCCGAAAGTCCTATTCCCGTGCGAAAGTGTACGCGTACACTTTTTTGGCTCCCGCCGCACGCAGGGCCTGTGCACAGCCTTCCAGCGTAGCGCCGGTAGTGGCTACATCGTCCACCAGCAAAACCACTTTCCCCTTTAGTTCAGCCGGGCGCGTGCATAAAAACGCGCCGGACATATTGGCCAGCCTCCCTGCACGCCCCAAGGTGGTTTGGCTGACGGTATCGCGCACGCGCGCCAGCGCGGCGGTGTTAACCGGCAGGCCGATTGTCTCCGCCAGGGCACGCGCCAGCAGTTCGCTTTGGTTATACCCGCGCCGGCGGCACCGTTTGGGAAACAGCGGTACCGGAACCAACACTTCCGCTTCCGACAGCTCCGGGTATTGGGCAAATTCTCTTCCCATCAGCCGCCCCATATACCGGGCCAAATAGTCGGCATTGGCGTATTTTAGCGCGTGTACCAACGCGCGCGAAGAAGGGTTAAACACAAACGAAGCCCGAATCATCCGGCACTTGTATTGGCGGGCTTTGCCGCCGCGGCAGGCATAACAATGCGCCCCGCCGCTTTTAAGCGCGGCCCCGCACCGCTGGCAAATAAGCGGGCCGGGCGGTGTTAAGGAGCCGGCGCAACCCGGGCAAAGAGGATCTTCCGTTCGCCACGCCAAATCCCGCCCGCAGGCGAAACAAGTGCGCGGAAACCAAAAATGCAAGAAAAGTTTAAGCAACTGGCGGCAGGTGTTTTGCATAGGATCAGAATTGTACCGTCACGTTGGCGGCCACGTTATAGGCCACATAGTCTTCCGTCTTGACGTATGCGTGCTGCAATACCGTCAGCCCGCCGCCCAGCGTAAAACGCAGGTTCTGCGAAAGTTCGTAATCCAGTGAAGTGCTGAAATCGTATTTTTGGTAGTTCTCCGTTACTTCCACCGGGGATTTTTTATCCGTAAATGAAAAAGTAGTATTCCAAATCACGCGGTTGGTGGCGTTGTACATTTTGTTAATAAACGGCAGTTTAAAACCGCGCGGCATATTGAAGTCCCACCGCAGGTTCAGGCTGGGCGTCATTTCGGTACTGCTTTCGCTGATTTGCCCCGCCACCAGCCATTTATCGTGTGACGTATAGAGCAGTTTGGGCGTTACGCGCATAGAACCGATGTAAAAAGAAGTCTGCGCGGAAACATCGTTGTCTTCCACGCGCTCCAAGCTGGTGCCGGCGCGCAGGTCCGTTTTGTCGGACACTTTGCGCGTATAGTTAAGCACCGTGTCAAAATAATTAAACAGCATAAAGCGCAAATCTCCGCCGTATTGGGTGGTGTATTGTTCATCGCTGTTGGTGGTGGTTTGTTCCACCATACTGTAGCGCAGTTTTAAGTTGGAGGAGCTGAACCATTTGCCGCCGTAAAAGAATTTTTCCAAATCGGAAATGGAAAACGTCATATCCGGCAAGGTCAGGCTGGTGGAATCGTACGAAGTGCCGGTTTCATCGTTGGTCTGCAAGGTTTTGGTAAAGTTATTAATGATAGAAACCGTTTTAAGCGGCGCGGCGGCTCCGCCCAAATTGTATTGCGAGAACGGACTCCACCGCTGGGTAGACGTAAAAGTATCGCGCAAAATTAAACTTTTGCGGTAGCCGTATTCTCCCACGTCTTTGAGCGAACTGCGAATCCACAATTCTTTGCGGGAATCAAAATCGCTGTCCACATCATACCAAGAATCCGCATCCTGAATGCGGTAGCTGGAAGAAATTACAAAAGTATTAAATAATTTGCTTTTGGGTAAAATTTCGTTTCCGTTCAGCGTAAGAGAAATACCTCCGTCCGCGTTACGGTTGACCGTTTTCACTTCGCCCACGCCGACATTAACCTGCTGCCCGGAAGCGGAAAGCGTTTTGGCCGTCAGGTTATTGCTTTCCACCGTGCTAATATTGTAGCTGACCGACGGAGCCAGCCATTTGGCGATTTTCCAGGTACTGTTAAAACCGGTGCTCTGCGTCATGGCTTTGGGGTAGCTGATGTTTTGCGTATCCGTTTGCTGATAGGTGGTGCGGTCCTCTTTGCTTTTCGTTAAATTATAACTGGGCGTAAAGTTAAAATTGTTTGTCGGCTGGTAGGTTACCTTCATATTCATTTTTTGGGTGTTTTCGTCCGTATTGTAATAGTTGGAAGACTCTAGATGTTTTTCGCGGTCGTAGTCAATGGACGAATCGGTAATGTGATATCCGGCGGAAATGTTTTTAAACGCGCCGGCGGAGTGCGTCAAGGTGGCGCCGTAGGTACGGGAATCGTCTTTGCGCTGCATGGCGTCATATTCCACGGTATCAGTGGTATATTCCAACCCGATTTGGGGCAAATTGTCTTTTTTAAAATCCCCGCGGATAACCGCCGTCTGCCGGTCCACCTGGCCCTTATCCAACAGGCTGATGGTGTTATAATCGGTGGTATCCGTAACCAAAGGCGTTACGGTGGAAGAACGCGTCAAGTTTGCTTCCATCGGAAATTCCTTAATTTTGTCCACTTTCAGGAAATATTCTTCTTCCGTCACTTCCTGGTTTTTGGCTACGGCAAGCGGAGTTTCAAAATTGCTGTCTTGATATTTATACTTTGCTCCGGCACTGCCCCAGCCATCCAATTTAACCACCACATCCCCTTTGTAGGCCGTGCCCTCCAACGTGATGGCCTCCGCCAAGTGAATGACATTCAGCCACACTTCCCCCGTGCTGCCCGTACTTGCGGTAACCGGCCCCAACACGGCGGTATACGTTTTTCCGTCCTCCAGCACCACCTGATAACTGCCGTCTGGCAGTGCGGAAGCCGTTTCCACCCGCCCGGCGGAAATAGTACAATTCGTATCGCTGTACAAAGCCAAGCCGGGCTGCAAAAGGCCGCGGGCATACCACGTTTGGCTGGAGTCCTCTTGCGTAAACGTGTATTCGTACACGCTCTCTTTCTGCACGCCGGCTAAAATTAAACTGATTTCGCTGAAATTTAAAATCCCGCCTACCGCACGGTGGTTTACCACCCGAACGTTATAAGAAGGATCGGAAGCGTTTTGAAAGGTGTCGGCTACGCCGTCTCCGTTGGAGTCCACCATTTTAAGCGAAATCAAACGCCAACCGCGGAAGTCCGTCGGTACGATTACTTTATCGTAGTTGGTATCCGTACCTACTTTTAAAAAGAACTCCGTACCGGCCTGGTCCAGCGGGCGCGCGCCGCCCTGTTCCATAGCGCCGTGCAGCAAGAAACGGAATTCGCGGTGCTGGGTAAAATCCATCGTGCTGAAGTTGCGGTTGGCGTAGCGTTCTCCGGCGGGATTGGTATCCGCCGTATTATCCGGCACGGACGGCAGGGAAGAGGTGTCAAACTTTACATTCAGCGCCTGGTCCAGTGCGTTGGTGGAACCGGTGGACTGTTTATAATTGGCAATGGAACCATACAAATAGTTAAATACGGTCAGTCCATCGCCGGTGGTATCGGCAAAAATTGGTTCGTAGGTAGTGCTGTCCACATTGTTAATACCCGCGACGGAAAACACATCCGGGTCCGTGTCGTCCTGCGGGTTCCACGCCGTGCCGGACAAAGACACATTGGCAATTTTAATTTGCCCTTTGAGTTTACCTGCCCGTTTCATTTCATCCGTCAGTTTGACGGTAATACGCAAGTGGCGCACCGCCGTCCATTGGTCTTTTTCAGCGTCGGAGAGCAAAAGCGGCATCGTATAAGTAGTCCACGCAGTATTGGAAGCGGTATTGTTGTTCATCCCCTCAATGGCGGCCCCGGCGAAGCCGAAATTGCCCTGCAGCGGGACGCTTTCCGCATCGTACACGCCGTTCCCGTTCAAGTCCTGCGTATCAATGCGTCCGTTGGGCTGGGATTCAGGGTTGTAAACGTTATTTACAAACGGATTGTACCGCTCCTCAGTTCCGTCCGGGTTGGTAAACAGCCAGCCGATGTCTTCGTTCGGGGCCAAGGTATTGCGGCAATAAATATCTTCCGTTTTGGGAACATTGGTGCCGCATTGGGTGTTCATACCGGTAGAATTATCCGAATATTCCGAAATGTTACCAAAGGTAAAGTTAACCTGCGGGCCGTTTGCTTCCCCCAGCATGGTAAGTTCAAACGACGTCTTGCTGGATAAATCCATACCGCTGGTACTAAGCGGATAAACGATAGACACTTCGTCCCGTCCTTCCTCGTTTAAAAAGGGCTGACCGGTGGATTGGTCTATGGTGGTGGCGGGGAGGGTGAAGTCGTAATTTAAGATAAGAACTTGCTGTTTATCGTTATAATTGGCGATGGCGTGCGGGTTAATTTCCAAGGCGGGCAAATCCTGCGTGTCCCAATGGATAGAATTTAAGAAAGCCGGTTTGCCGCTGGGGTTGGAAGCAAAAATCCAGTCCCTAAAAATCATAGAGCCTCCCACTTGCTCCGTGGTTTCGTTCATACTGTCCACCATCGCATAGCCGAACAGGTTTTGGTCTTTTTTGCTTTTGGCAACTTCTGCGCTGAAATCCACCGACAGCGGTTCCGCCAATTTAATGTCTTTCCCGTTGATATCCGCCCCATAGACCAACAAATCTTTACCGTAGTCCCCCACCTGCGGCACGGTGCTGGGTTTTTCGCCCCCTTCTTGAAGCATCGTAGCGCCCATCACGATTTTGTCAAAAAGCTTATAGTCCAGCCGTCCGCCCATAACGGCATTGTTGGAACTGGAACCGGAGGTGGTATCGTAAGTAATGTCTATGACGGAATTTTCGGTAATTTCGTCCCCTTTGTAAAAAGTGATAAAGCCGGAAGTATAGTCAATATAATAATCGTTGTTGCGGGTAAGCGTGCGCCCGTTTAGTTTGACGGTCTCGGACTCAATGACGATATTCGATTCAATAAAATAAGTCTTGACGGTGGACTCATATTGGATTTTAAACGCCAAGTTCTTGGAAGAAGTCGGCGTGGTAGCGTAAAGGCCGGCATCGTTTATGCGGTAGCTTAAATCAAAAATACCGGTGTTAAAATCCACGTTGATATACGTCGGATAACTATAATAAGGGTTTGTAACAGCCTGGCCGTTGGCGTCCTGCAGCTGCAAAATAAAGTTGCCTTTGCCGTTATCCTGCGTGATTTTTTGGGCGCCAATGTTGTAATAGGTTTTCAGTTCCAGTTTATTGGCGGTTTCGGTGGAAATACCCGCCCCTGACACAACAGATTGGTCGTTGGAAGTTTTAATTAGTTTAATAGTATTGGGTGTACCCATTACAGAGCTTAATTGGTTGCCGCGGGTATCGCGGTAATCCACGGCAATCACGCTCTCCGCCGTTATCGTACGTTTAAACGTAACAATGCCGCTGGCGTAATCCACGGTATAGTCCACCCCGCGAGTAAGGAGTTGCCATTTGGCGGGATAATCACCTCCGCCTAAGGCGTCGGTGGCGGTTTTATCCACGGGAACATAATCGGAAGAGGTAGAAGAATCGTTGCTGTAGTAGTAAATTTCTTCCGTGCCCGGGGAAATACTGCCCATCACACTGCGCCATTCATCGTAAGCCGTGCGGTCTACGGGATAGCGGAGAGTGCCCTGGTCGTCTATATACGGGCGGACATTGCCGCCGAAAGTCAAATCGTAATAGGTACGGCGGATATAGGAGGTGTCCGCCAGCGAAATAATTTCCGATACGCTGCTGCCGATAAACTGTTTCTGTTTGCTGGAACCTTTAGTCTGCGAACCAATCAAATACAAGTTGGCGTTTTTGTGCTGCAAGTGCATTTTGGCACCGAACAACTGTTTTTGGTAAGCGATAAATTCCGTCTCTGGCAGAGACAAGTTAATATCCCCAAATTCCGCTGTTTGCACCAATTCGCCGGGTTTGCCGCGGTAGGCTACGGAGAGGGTTTTTTCTTCTTCGCGCTGGTCGTCGTAGTCAATATCCACAAACACGCGCTCCAAAATTTTACCCTGCATTTTAAGCTGCATTTCCTGCTGCATTTCAAAGGTGCTGGTGTTGCGGTCTTCAATATCGTTGTTGGAATCTTCTTTGTACTTTTGGGCAGCCATTTTAAATCCCAGCACATAGCGGCCCGTCAACGCGATACTGGTGCCGTAAAGCGGCAGTGAAAGCGTAGGGTTTAATAAAGTTAAGTCGGGAATGGGCTCCGGTTCGTTGTCCAGTTTATAGGCGCCGTCCACGGCGGTAACGGCCTGACGCCAAAATTCGTCGGTAAACTTAAGCAGCTGCGCGTCGTCCGGAGGGTCTTGCAACGTAAGGGCTTCTTCCTCTTTGGCGGCTTGGTCTTCCGCAAAAATAGAATACTGATCCTTGTCCACCAGGCTGTACGGCAACGATTCGGCGCCGGCCACAGGAGCGGCAACGAATTGCACAAACAAGGACAAGGCGACAGTCAGCCGCAGTATTTTCATAGGGGGCAAGAATACCTCATTATTTCATTCTATAATATTTATCCTTTCTTGACCGTCTGAAATGTACAGCCGCCTTCCCCCACAAAAAAGCTCCCTGTTTGCAGGGAGCTTTTAGCACGTTTTTTGTGCAATATTACAAAATTTCCACCGAGATTACTCTGTCAACAAACCGGTGTTTGACAATTTCAAAATCCAACCGGTCGGCAGGTTTTATATCCGGGAACAACCCTTCCAAATGTTCCAAATCAAAGGCTCCGTCATACCGGGGAACATACACCTCTGCTAAAGGGCGGCCCAGTTCATCCAAATGGCGCACCTTGCCGATTGTTTCGCCCGCTTGCAGGGTAAAAATGGTCCGTCCGTGCAATTTAAAAGTCAGCGTTGCTTGCCTTCTGCTTTCATAATTGCTGATTAGCCAATCCAACGCTTTGCGGGCATTTACGGCAAAAAATAGGTCCTCCCCCTCCTTGTGCCCACTGAAAATGCCCGCCACTTTTCCTTCTTCATTTAATACGGGGCTTCCGCATAGGCCGCGCAAGTGGTTTGCCTCTTGTTGGGAATGCATCACAATTTTAAAACTTTCCGCGTGTTGTACCCGTAAGTCTCCCACACGTATCGCCCGGCCCACCGCATAGGGGATGCCCCACGTCACCAGTGTAGCGTTTGATGCGGGCAGGCCGTAAGCCACTTTAAGAGGCTTGGCATGGCGGGCCGCACGGGCCGGCAAGGCAATAATGGCCGCATCCGGCGCATTAATGCCATACGAACCGGAAGCGGACACCAGCACACAAGGATAAAAAACAGGGTTCCCTTCTGCATCATACATCCGCACCGCCAGCGCATTGCCGGCGTGCCCCACCACATGATACGAAGCCACTGCATACAAGGTCCCCGATCCGCTGCGTACCACAAAACCACTCCCCATCAGCTCGCCGGTAGCCCGTCCTACAATTTCCACCAACGATTGGCGGATATTTTTTTCTACTTCCTGCAGCGGCGTTAAAGCGGGCGCGCTTTTGGCATCCGCCGCGCGGCGGGCGGCCAAACGTTCCAAATAGGCGGAAGCTTCGGGCGACAACACAGGGCGCCCTTCAGAAGAAGTTGCATTCCCCTCTTTTTTAACCGATTGAACGGCATATCCGGCCGTACGAGCCGCACCCCGGATAGCCGGTGGCACAGCCAAGCGGGCCGGCAACGCCTTTTGAACAATCTGTTGCGGGCGAAGAAGCTCTTCCGCCATTTTTTTGGAAGGGAGTTTTTGTCCGAAAACAGAAGATAAACTAACAGCAATACACAGTAAGCTCAGGAACCATTTCATATTGTTATTATACTTTTCCGCTTCTTACACGGCTAGGGTCAAAAGGCCCAATCGGTTTTTGGGCCCAGGCCCAAAATGCAATTCTGCAGCCAGGCGGGGTTATATTTTGTTAGAATAAAATATATGCGTATCGGCATTTTTACGAAATACATCGCCAAAAGCCTGCTCACGTTTTTTTTGGGTGTGCTGGGGATACTTACGTTCGTTATTTTTATGAACCAGTTTATCCGTATTTTGGATATGGCTATGACGTACGGAACCAGCTGGGGGTGGGTGGCGTCATCGCTGTTAAACGTATTGCCGGACGTATTTTGCCTAAGCGCGCCGATGGCCTTTCAAATTGCCATTTTGCTCACGCTGACCAATATGAGCGAGCACGGGGAACTAATCGCCCTGCGCGCGGCGGGGTTTTCGTTTAAAGAAATCATCCGCCCTCTTTTAATTTGCGCCATTTCCTTATCCGTCATTTTGGTTATTATGAGCAACTGGTTCACTCCGCGCAGCTACAAACGCCTGCTGGACCGCCGCGCCGAAGCCCGCAGCAAAATTACCAAAGTCAATTTGGAACCGCAAACTTTTCTAAACTTGGGCGAATGGGATTTGTATTTGGAAAACTTGGACAAAAGCACCGACGTCGCCCGCCAAATCCACCTGATTAAACGCAACGACGAAGGTGCTCTTAGCACCAAAGTAAACGCCGCCAGCGGCAAAGTGATTTTAAGCGATACCGCCATCGGCCTGCAGCTGGAAGACGGGCAAATGCAGCGCCTGGATGAAAAAGACCCCACATCGTTTATCGCCGCCAATTTTGACGAATATGTGATGAGTATTTCCCTCTTAAAAGAACAATACCGCCGCCTGCGCGTAGGGGAAATGTCCAGCACCAAGCTGCTTCGCCGTATGCGCCAGCTGCCGCTGGACCCGGAAACTATTAACGAATACCGTACCGAAATCAGTATGCGCAATGTTTTGGCGCTCTCCCCGATTGTGCTGTTGTTTGTCAGCTGCCCGATAGGGTTTTCCCTCGGTAAGCGTACCAACAAGGGCTGGGGAATGCTGTGCAGCGTGATTATCATTTTTACGTTTTATTTGTTGATGACATTGGGCCTGTCGCTGGGTAAAAAATACGGCTGGATTGCCTATCCCGGCCCGTGGCTGCCGATTATAGCCGGCATTTTTGCCGCCAAATACCTGTGGAAAAAGAGGCTGAACATTTAATGCGGATTTATTTTTATATCGCCCGTAAATTTTGGGGCCCGTTCTTTTTTGCCCTGGGCGTATTTACCACGCTGGTTGTGTTGGGGGATACCTTTGAGAAAATGAAAAACCTCGGCAACGGTACCACCACGATGTGGGATTTGCTTTCCTACTCCGTAACCACTTTCCCCAACTGGCTGGCTACCATTATGCCCGTGGCGTGTTTGTTGGGCGCCATATCCGTGATATCAGAAATGGTTTCCAACGGCGAATGGACCGCCTGCGTAGCCAGCGGATTTGCCCCGCGCCAACTGTTTAAACCGGTAATCAGCTGTATTTTGCTGGTCGTGCTGCTGACGATGCTGCTGCAGGAATTTATTATTCCGCCGCTGAATGCCAAATCCTCCCAAATTTACAACACCCGCATTAACCCTTCCGCTTCGTTCCACCCCGGCACGGAGCAGGATGTCATCTTAAAAATTTCCCCCAACCAAATGCTTTTTGCCAAGGAAGTCAATTTAAAAAGCGGCACCATGAGCCGCGTATCGCTGGACACTTATGATGCAGGATGGGATATTGCCCACCAAATCGTAGCCGACCAAATGGTGTGGAACCCCGAAACCAAAAGCTGGCTGTTTTCCAACGGGGTACTGCGGACCTTTTTAGACCCTATGGACACCACGGAACAAAGCTTTGAAACGGCGGAATCTCCAGTCAGCCTGAATCCGGATGAAATGTCCGTAGACCGCACGGACGGCAAACTGCTTAGCATACGGGAACTGGCAAAACGGATCCGTTTCTTTAAACACAGCGGCTTGGCTTCGTACTCGGCCCAAACGATGCTCCAATCCAAACTGGCTACGCCGTTTGTTACCCTGATTATGTGTCTGCTGGGCATGCCGTTTGCCATTAGTATGCGCCGCAAAAGTAAAATTTTAAACATCATCGCTTCGCTCGTCATTGCCTTCACTTTTTGGTGGCTGATTTCTATGTTTACCTCTATTGGCGAAAACGGCTACATCAACCCGTTCCTGGCGGGTTGGGGGCCGGTGCTGTTTTTCTCGGTAGTAGTATTCTTTGAATTCAAATGGCTTAAGCTATAAGCCCCATTAAGCTATCCTCTTTTTATTTTCCCCCGGCCCGAAGCCGGGGTTTTTTAGACAAAAAAACGCCGCCGGGATAATCCCGGCGGCGTTTCAAATTTTCTGGCCGTCAGTGCGACAAGCGATGAATAGCCGAAAGCAATTCGTCCGTATCAAACGGCTTATACAGCACGCCGTCCGCCCCTAACCGCTGGGCTTCCTCCAAAATGGTATCCTGCCGCAGCCCGGTTACAATTAATACTTTTACCTGCGGCATATGTTTTTTGAGTTTAGCCAAGATATCCAGTCCGTTTTCGGTCGGGAAAAAAATATCCAGCAAAATAAGTCCAACGCCGCTTCCGTCCAATTTGGCAAACAGCTCCGCAGAACCGTTTGCTTCAAACGCTACGTCAAATCCGGAGGATTCCAGCACATTTTTAATGGCGGAACGCAAAATCACCGAATCGTCTACTAATGCAATTTTTAACATGAACTCCTCTTACTTTTGATAAGGGGCAGCTAATTTTTCCCCAAAATCTAACAATGCCTGTGTATCTTTTTTTGCAGCGCTTTCCGCATAAATGCGTAACAGCGGTTCCGTACCCGAAGGGCGCAAAAGCAGCCATTCGTCGTTTTCAAAAATAATTTTAAGTCCGTCAAACGTCAGCGTTTCCGCAATGCGGCGCCCGTTAATCTTTTTAGGCAGTTTTTTGCGCATTTTTTCCGCCATTACCGCTTTATCCACCGGCTTGGAAAGCGGCAAATCCCGCCGCATATAACAGGAAGCACCGTATTCCTCAGACACCGCAGCACAAAGTTCGCTGGCTTTTTTGCCGGTGGAAGCCATAATGTCCAAGAAGGCCAAAGCCACCGTCAGGCCGTCACGGTCCGGCAGATTGCCTTTCCAGGCAAACCCGCCCGATTCTTCCACGCCAAAGGCCACATCGTCCAAATTCATCCGCTCGGCTACATTTTTAAAGCCTACGCCCACTTCTTCAAACAGCATTTCGTACTTGCGGGCGATGCGTTTAAGCAAATATCCCATAGAAACCGTCTGGACGATTTTGCCTTTCAGTTTTTTGTATTTAACCAAATAGTGGCACAGCACCGCTGCAATCATACACGGCGTAAGGTAAATGCCTTTTTCATCTATCAGGGCCACCCGGTCTCCGTCGCCGTCAAACGCTATGCCCAGGGCGGCTTTCTTTTCCACAACGGTTTTTTTAAGCAAAGCCAAGTTCTTTTCCACCGGTTCCGGCTGACCGCCTCCAAAAGTAGGTTCGTGTTCGCTGTGCAGCGCAAGGACTTGCTTGGCAGGCAGGAATTTTTCCAAATACCCCGCCGCCGAACCATACATATAATCTATGACCACTTTGGACTTAAACGTTTTAAGTTTTTTAGCGTTTACATGCGCCGCCACATATTTAAAATACACATCGGTTAAATCTTTCTGTTCGGCTTTTTGCCCATACAAAAACAAAATGGAATTTTGGTCCATAAATTCTTCCACTTCTTTGGTTACGCGCGCGGAAGCGGACCCGCCCGCCAATTTAATTTTAATCCCGTTGTAATGGGCCGGGTTGTGGCTGGCGGTAACCATAATGCTCATCCAAAATTTGCTTAGGCTCAGGCACGCTGCCACCGGCGTGGAAATAGGGCAGGAAGAAAGCGTAACGTCAATTTTATTGGAGCGGAAAATGCTGGCAATATCCGCCGCAAACAAATCCGACATAAAGCGGCGGTCGTATCCCACAAAAATTTTAGGCAGTTTGCCGTCTTCGCCGCTGGGGGCGTTTTCGTTGATGTAATCCGCCAGCGCCTGCGCCATACGGCGTACGTTTTCAAACGTAAAATCCCACCCAATTACCCCTCTCCAACCGTCGGTTCCGAATTTAATCTCAGCTGCCATACACTCTCCCGTGACAAAGGTAAACTTTACCCGTTTTGGCAATTTCCGCATACCCGCTTATATAATAACACCTGCCGGGCGGCATATATTTCATCCGCCGCCTGCGGGCGCCGTAAAAGAAAAAGTGGAGGTGGGGGGATTCGCACCCCCGTCCGAACATCCTCTCCAGCCGGGCGCTACAAGTTTAGCTTCGCTTTTGTAACCGCAAGCTAAGCGCGAAGCGGCACGCCTGCGGTTTGGTTCGTGGGTCTTAGGCAAAGCCGGACGAACCGCGCCCGCTTTGCCGCATTCCATATAATAACCGCAGTCCTTTAGCGTATGGAAGACACCAAAGGTGCGGTGGGACTAAGCGTTAGCCCAAGCGACTTGATTGTCGTTAGTTATTTGTTTGGCCCTATTTTAGCCGGCCTGGCCAACCGGCACTTGCTCCCGGGCGGCAACAGATACCCGTCGAATCTATTACACCCCCGTTACATACGGAAATTGTCAAAGAACGCTTTCGGTAAATTAGCATTATATTGTATCATTTTCTTATAACAATTTTACGCGCCAAAGGCAACCCGAATATGTATCTAACCACCAAACCGACCGTGTATTTGATTGACGGACTGAACCTGGTACGCAGCTTTTTATACGAATTTGCCCGCTCGGAAGAAGAAGTAACGGCGGATTTTCTTGATTTTTTAAGCGAAATCTCCCAGGATGAACATTACTCCATGCACCAGTACGAGGTGATTTTTGACGGTTCCTTTCGCCCCATAGGCCCCCTGTACCGCGGCGGGGTGCATATTTCGTTTTCGGAGGAAGATTCGGCGGACCAAATCATCTACGAGCGGGCTGATTTCTTAAGCCAAAGCGGCACACGCGTGATTGCCGTAACGGACGACCGCCAGCTCCAACAAGCGCTAAAAAGCCTGGGCGTAAAAACGCTTTTCTGCCGCAAATTCTACAACGGACTGAAAACTTTTGATAAATAAATATTCCCCTGCCATAAAAAGAGTGCAAAGGTTGTAAATTTTTGTTAAAATAGTTGCATAAGAGGGCTGGTGGCGGAATGGCAGACGCGACAGACTTAAAATCTGTTGACCGCAAGGTCGTGGGGGTTCAAGTCCCCCCCTGCCCACTTACAACTTCCTGCCATTCAATCTAACCCACCGGTAAAAAATTATGTTAGAAGACATCAACCGCACCTTAGCCAAATGTTTGGATTGGGTTGGCACCGTTTTGCCGTTAGGGATTAAATTTTTTGCCGTGGCTGTAGCGGCTGCGGCCGTGTTTTTATTCTTTGATTTGCGCACCTTGGGCGTACTGTGTTTGTTAGGCGGCTGTTTTTGCGCATTTTTCTTCCGCGATCCGAAGCGCGAAACCGTATTTGCCGAGGATGAAATCGCCTGCCCGGCGGACGGCACCGTCCTTTCCATTAAAACCGAAGACGACCCCAACTCCGTAGTCATCCGTATTTTCCTGTCTATTTTTGACGTGCACATCCAGCGCTCCACCGTCAGCGGAAAAACGGGCGAAATTTTCTACAACAAAGGAACTTTCCTGTTCGCCAATAACCCCGCCGCCGACAAAAACGAACGCAATTTGATTCAGCTCTTTAAAAACGGCGATCCGAATAAGTTCGCCCACGTGGAACAAATCACCGGCGCTATCGCCCGGCGCATTGAATGCTGGGTAAAACCCCAGCAGGAAATTAAAATCGGCGGGCATTTGGGAATGGTTCGCTTTGGCTCGCAGGTAGCGGTATATGTGCCGAAAAACGCCGTGCGCATTTTGGTAAAAGAAGGGCAAAAAGTGCAGGGCGGCGTTACCGTGCTGGGATTGTGGAAATAGAGGCGGCTATGCAAGAAGAAAGCAAAGAAACCAAAGTCGTAGAAAAACTAAAACATACCGGCGCAATGACGGCGCCGTCCTTGTTTACGTTAGGTAATTTGGCCTGCGGATTTTTTTCTATTTTGGCGTCCGCCCGCGGCAACTTCGTGCAAGCCGGCTGGCTTATTTTGGCTGCTGCCGTATTTGATATGTTTGACGGACGCATCGCCCGCCTGCTGGATGCCGAAAGCGATTTTGGCGTGGAAATGGATTCGCTGGCGGATACGGTTTCTTTTTGCGCCGCGCCGGCCTTTTTGATGTATTTCTTTGTGCTTCATTTACAGCCGTTATGGGGCGCGCCGATTGCGTGCGTGTACACGTGCTTTGGCGTACTGCGCTTGGCTAAATTTAACGCTATGGCCCACGCGGGCGAAGGCTCCAAAAAATACTTTTCCGGCCTGCCCGTACCGGCGCCGGCGGCGTTGCTCGCTTCTTTTGCCATTTCCTACTGCATTATGGAAGGCGACATCGGCGGGCGCAACATCCACCTGCTGACGATTTACCTGCCGCACTTGTATAACTTTGTATGGTTTGCGATGCTGATTTTGTCGTTGTTAATGGTGTCCAACATTCCGTATGCGGCCTTTAAAGCCAAACGCGAAAAACGCTTAAGCGTGTGGATGTTGCTCTTGATTGTGTTCTTGGTCGTAATGCTAATTCGCTTTCCGCAGGACGTGATTTTTATCGTTTTCTCTCTGTATGTAATTTTTGGCCTGCTGGCGGTACTATACAGAGCGTTCCGCGGTATTAAAGTGGAAAAATAGTTTTAGTTTTAACTGCATGCAACAAAACCCCGCTCATTAAGAGCGGGGTTTTTTGATAGAACCCCCGGCTTAGCCCGGGATATTTATTCTGCCGACAAATTTGCTTTCATTTTGCAATCGCCCAACGCGGGTCGGAATCACTTTCCAATTTGCTGACGTCAGCCCCCAAAGCGGCGCATATCGTGCGGGCATATTCATAGTCCGAGGTACCGCTTTTCGCCCAGGTACCGCACGCAATACGAAAACGCCTGTCTCCAGGCGAAAGCAGCCGAAACACCAGCAAGTAGGGCTTCTTCCGGGAAACAGCGGCAATAGCCTTTAAATCGGAAATTTGATAATCAAAATTTTTGCTTTCCGGAATAGTAATATCCAAATCTTCAAAATTCATTGCATAACTGCCGTTAGCCATATAATACACTTCCTGCGCTGTATGCAAACTCTTTAATAAGGCTAAGGGTTCCGCCGCGCGGGATTTCTCCACCGCCAGTTCGTACTTGGGAAGCGCCACCGCCGCCAAGATACCAATGATTAAAACCACTACTAATAACTCTATTAGCGTGAATCCGGCGTTTTTCCCCGCCGGGAGGGGTTTTTGATAAATTTTGCTCATACGCAAAATTTATCAAAAAAAAAAAACAAATCAAGGGGCGAGCCGCCCCTCCCCTTTCCTTTACCCGTTAACACGACTAATGGAGCCTCACTGTTTGCGCAATGTTGCTCCCTTACGCAACGGCCCTTCCAGGCCCTCTTGCCGGGAGGCTCTGCGCCCATTTTTTGCGCTTTTCGGACCACAGGCAAGGCCCTCTAAAAGCTTTCTATGCAACAAAAAGCCGGGCCTGTTTGCCGGGCCCGGCTTTTTTCATAAAGTTCCAATTACGGTTGGGGCGGAGCAAAATACACCGGCGTATGTTTGGCATCCCGCGCCAAAGCGGAAATCTTATAAGAGTTTCCCTGCACCCCGATTTTAAAGCCCTTATTATAAAGCACTTTCTGCGTATCGCGCTGGAATTGCACCGGGTCCCCGGATAAGAGCGATAAACGCAGCAAATCGTTCGTATAATAGCCATAGCGGTTGTAATGGGCTTCTTCCAGCAAAGCAATATTTTGGAGTTGTTTTTCCGCCAGCCGGATATAAGTTTTTTGGGTAAGGGAACCGCCGCCAAAGCATTGCTGATAGAAAATCCACGCAAACGCCAACAGCAGTACCGTACCTAAAAAACGCACCAGCAAACGTTCTCCCCATCCCCGTTGGCGGATTTGCACGACGACGCTGCCGCCCAAACGGTCTTGCAGCGTGCGGCGGCGGTCATCAAAAAACGCAAGCAAAAAACCGCACATCAGCAGTGCGGCGCTTATATAATACCCCACCGCGCGCAAAAAAGCCCGCGGAAAAGAAATCGGGCCGCTTAAATCCGCTTTTACAACCGCAATGCCCACCAACGCTTTTCCCAAGGTTACCCGGTCCCCGCAGGAGAAAACAGCTTCATACAAAATGAATAACAAATTCATCCCCGCAAACAGCCACACGGGCAGCCACAAGCTCTCCAGCGGGCCGGCTATTTTAAAAAACACCCACAGCACCAGTTGCAGTGGAATAAACACCACGCCATAGTCAATCAACAGCGCCACGAACCGTTCCGCAACCGAAGCATATTCCACCCGGGGTTCTTCCGGCTGTTGGGCCGATTGCACGGGCGCAAGTTGTTCCGGTGCCATTATATTAATGCGGTTTTCATTCATAAAAGGGAACCCTCCGTTTAGTTATTATAACAAGTTTTTTCCCTTCCCAACAAAAAACGGGCGGAAATTTTCCGCCCGTTTTTTCAGATGAAACAGCCTCTAGGCCGCTATCCCCATAGGGGAGAACAGCACATACAAGCCAAATACGCACAGAATGATAGCAACGCTTATAATAAAGCGCATGCTCCACGGGGTAGTGTCTACCACGTTTAAATCCTTGCTGTCGTCGTATTGGTTTTGAGCCGGCCAAAATTTGCCCGTGATGTACATAAAAGCAATAGACACCACAAACAGAATCGCCAGCACATGCAGGAAGTGCAGATCCGTTTTGATTACGCCCAACTGGGTCAACCCGTAACCAATCATAAAGAAAATCAGCGTTACTTTGGCGGCCCAAGCCGGCGCGGTTTTGTTAAGCATACCGAAAATAATCAACGTAAAAATCGGCACGTTGTAGAAACCGTTCACCATCTGCAGGTAGTTAAACAACCCCGACGGAGCCATCGCAATCAGAGGAGCCACGCACATAGAGAAAACCGCCAACAAAATACCCACATATTTGCCTTTGCGCACCAGTTCTTCATCCGTAGCTGTCGGTTTAATAAGCGGTTTATAGACGTTTAACATAAACAAGGTAGACGTGGAGTTCAAGGCCGCATTAAACGAGCTTAAAATAGCACCGAACAATACCGCCGCAAAGAAGCCTATCAGGTAGAACGGCAGTACTTTGTTAACGAGCATCGGGTACGCCATATCCCCCACTTTAAGCGGGTTATCCTGGAAAATATGAAACGCCACAATTCCCGGGATAATCAAATAAATCGGCCCAATTAATTTGAAGATAGCCGCCAGGAAAAGACCTTTTTGTCCTTCTTTTAAGTTCTTAGCCGCCAGCGCACGCTGAATGATGGTTTGGTTGCAGCCCCAGTAGAACAAGTTTACCAGGAACATACCGGTAAACATCGTCGCAAAAGGAACAGGATCCGTCGGACCGCCGATAGCGTTGAATTTTTCCGGGTGAGAGCGGACCACCTCGGTCAAACCGCCCAAAATATCGCCACCGCCCACATAAGCCAAGGCAAACAACGGAATCATCAACCCGCCAAAAATAAGGCCAATCCCGTTTAACGTATCGGCAATAGCCATAATACGCAGCCCGCCGAAAATGGTATACAGACAACCCAAAACGCCAATCGCCACCACTACTACAATAATGGCCATCATTTCGGACAAGCCGAAGGTTTCCATAATGTTAAAGATACCGCCCATCCCGATGGCGCCGGAATAAAGCACCGTCGGCAATAAGATCAATACATATCCCGCCAAAAAAAGGAAGTTAACGAACTGTTTTGTCGCGGAGTCATACCGTTCTCCGACGAAATCCGGGATAGTGGCATATCCTTTTTTCAAATACCGGGGCAAAAAGAAAAAAGCTACGATAATCAACGCCAGCGAAGCGCCCAGCTCGTAGCCAATCCCCGACATATTGAACATATAGCCCTGTCCGTTGAGACCCACCATCTGTTCGGTAGACAAGTTGGTCAGCAGCAGCGAAGCCGCAATAACCCACCCGGTTAGTCCTCTTCCGGCTAAAAAGTAGCCTTCCGAGGAGGAAGCGTCTTTTTTTCTCGTCAGATAATACGACAAGCCCAGCACCAACGCCGTAAACCCGACAAACGACGATATCGTTAGCAGCATGAAGTCCTCCGTTTGGAATTTAAAGAATCACGAATCCGGTATACACCGGTACAACACACGAAACCAGCCGATTAACCCGCGGCAGGAAACATACTGCCCGACGGTTCTTGATTTCTTTCGGGTTAATTTTTATACTTTGTAGTAGCTGAACCGCTACTCTCATTGTAATTATAATACGGACGTTAGTCAACCGGGAAGGAGGTGCCCTTTATGGTAATTTGGTTTTTATTTGGCGCGATGTGTATGCTGGTGGTACTGTTGATGTTAGCTTACCTGAAATTTGTGTCGCTCAACAAAGCGGCCTCACACGCCTGGCAGCAGCTGGATAACCATATGAAAAACCGGGCCGAGCTCATTCCCAGTTTGGCTTTATCGGCCGCTTCTTTCAGCGAACTGGAACGCCCGTTTATCTACGAGCTTTCCAACCTGAAAGAAGCCTGCCGCAAAACCACCACGCTCCAAGAACGCGTACAGCTGGAAAATGACATCACCCAAAAATTTAAAAAAGTTTTTACCGCCGCTATGCACCACCCAGAATTAAAAACCGATGAACACTTTTTGAAACTTCAGCGCAGCATCATCCACGCCGAAAGCAAAGTGCAAAGCGCCAAGAAAAAATACAACAGCGCCGCGCGGGATTTTAACACCATTGCCACCGTTATTCCGCTCAATTTAATTGCCCAAATGTTTGAATTTGAACCGTATGAATACTTTGATTTTGACCCCAGTTTGGAAAAAGTAATGGAATAATTTTTCTGCCGAACAAAAAACTATCCCCCGGCGTAGCCGGGGGTTTTTCACAATACGGGCATAGCCCTCACTCTACTAGCTACTACTTTAAGTAGTTTCCACTACCTGTCATT
>CASFTM010000007.1 GCA_949297775.1 uncultured bacterium | reverse complement strand
AGAAATTGTAAAAATACTGCTGGCGGCGGGGGCGAATGTAAATGCTGCGGAAACAGATGGCTGGACGCCTTTGACGTACGCCTGTCGGGGAAAAAATGCGGATATAGTAAAACTACTGTTGTCGGCGGGGGCGAATGTAAATGCCGCAACTAAAGCAGGCAAGACGGCCCTGTTGTATGCGGTGGAGGAAGGAAAGGCGGATAGTGTAAAACTGCTGTTGGCGGCGGGGGCGAATGTAAATGCCGGGGACAACTTTGGCTGGACGCCTCTGATGAATGCCTGTCGGGGAAAAAATGCGGATATAGTAAAACTACTGTTGGCGGCAGGCGCAAATGTAAATGCCGCAAATAAAGCAGGCAAGACAGCCCTGATGTATGCGGCGGAGGAAGGAAAGGCGGAGAGTGTAAAACTGCTGTTGTCGGCGGGCGCCATCAAATAATCCGCTGAAAAATCTTACCGATTACCCCCTTGCTTTGGCAAGGGGGTTTTGTATATCAAAATACGCGGCTCATAGGGTTTTTGGTGGTTTCACTGTCCGCGTGCGGCGGCCTTAGGGGATTACAGCAAAGCGTCCAAGTGTTTGCGCAAATCCGCCTCGGAAAATTCGCCCGCCATTCGGTGTACAATTTTTCCTTCTTTGACAAATACGAAAGACGGCACCCCGCTCACGCCAAATTGGCGCGCCACGTCCGGCGCCTGGTCCACATCCAGCACCAAAAAGGCAACTTTATCTTGGTAGTCTTTCGCCAATTTGTCTATCAGGTCTTTCATATGGTGGCAGTGCGGGCACCACGAAGCAATAAATTCCACCATTTCCGCTTGTTCAAATTTTTTGTAGGCCGCTTCAAAGGAAGCGGCGGTAACCGTTAATTTGCTGTCCATAATTCCCCCTTGCTCAAAGTATAGTTTAACACGCTTCTTTTGTCTTGTCTTATTAAGGGTTAGTCTGGTTAGGAACGTAATATAAAAGGAGCCTTGACAAAATTATTATACGCCCGTATAATAATTATACAACTGTGTAATAAAGGAGCGTGTTATGGGAAGGACGGCTGCCGGGAACGACGTGAAACTGCTGCGTGCGGGTATACAGCTGGCCCGGGCGAAGGGCCTAGGCGGGTTTACCGTGCGGGAGGTGTGCGCGCTAAGCCGGGTAAATTTGGGAATGTTTCATTATTACTTTACCAACAAAGACAATTTTGACCAAGCATTATTAAGGTTTTTGTACGAAAATTTGATGAAAAATATCCGTCTGGAAGTGTCGGAAAAACAGTCCGCGCGGGAAAATGTACTCAACATTTTGCTGGCTATTCAACGCTTTGTTCGGGAAAACCGGCGGATGTTATCTTCGCTGGCGGGGGATGTGTTCAGCGGGAATGCTAAGATTATTGATTTTATCGGGCGCAATTTTACCCAGCATATCTCCTTGCTGCTGGCCCAGTTGGACCGGGCCGAAAAGGAAGGCGTGCTTGTATTGAAAGACGCCGCCAACACCGCGCTGGTGCTGGCAATGCCGGTGGTATTCCCGCAGTTGGTGGCGGGGTTGGACGAGCGGGTGCCGCTGCCGTGGAAAGGGCGCGTGCGCCCGTCGGTGGCGGTGCTGTTTTCGGATAAAGGGGCCGAGGCACGCATCAAGCTGTTGGTCCATTCCGTTTTTAAGGGGGAAAAATGAACAAGTTACTGGGGGCATTTATCAGCCTATGCGCGTGTACGGGCGTGTGGGCGGCAGAGGTGAAAGACTTGCCGCTGAACGCGTGCGAGGCCGCCGCGTTGGAGTTTTCGCCCGCCGTCAAAGCGGCCCAAGCCCAGGCCGCGTCTGCCCAGGCGGCGTACGAAAGCACGCGGGGGCATTTGTACCCGTCTTTATATTTGGACGCGGCGGGCAGCTGGAGCTCGGAAGTGCCGCAAATGCAAGTCGGCTCGCAGCTGTTTGAGTTCGGCAGCGAATGGGGCTATTCCGTCGGCCCGACGCTGGAATATGTGCTGTTTGACAACGGGGCCCGTTCCTCCGCCGCCAAAAGCGCGCAGGCGGCTTATCAAAGCAAATTAGCCGAGTACGATTTAGCCCGCAAACAAATGCTGCTACAGGTGCGCCAATCGTATTTTTCCGTCCAGCGCGATTTGGAAAATCTCTTTCTTCTTTCCGAACAGTTAAAAGTGGCCCGCAAGCAGTTGGCGGATGTTCAATCGGCGTATAAAGCCGGGGCTAAAAGCCGCCGCGATGTGCTGTTGGCGGAAAAACAAGCCCTGCGTACTGCGGTGGACGCCAGCGCCGCCCGCGCCGAACTGGCGCGCGATTTGCGCGAACTTTTTAAGCTGACCGGCACCGACTTCGGCATTGACCCGCACTACCCGCTTGACTGGCGTGTGCGCGAAAAACTGGAAGGGGAAACTTCCGCCGTCATCCGTGCCGACGATCCCGCCCAAACGGTGCAACGTTTTGCGCCGTTTGCCCAGCTGAATTTTGACGAAGAAACCCCGCGCCTGGCGGCGTATGACGGGCTGATTAAATCCTACGAATACGCCGCGCGCGGCTATGCGGCCGCCGTATGGCCCCGGGTGGGATTAAACGCCGGGGCGTATGCGCAATACCCCAACGGGCCTATCCAAGAGGACGTGTTCTTGGGCAAAGCGGGCCTTTCTTTGCGCCTGCCGCTGTTTGAAGGGAAAAAGAACCGCAGCCAGGCACAGGCTCAAGAGCGGGCCGCCGACGCCGCACGCGAACAAAAGCACGAAACACAGGAGGCGCTGAAAGCGCTTTTCCTGTCGGCTAAAGACTCGTTGGGCGCGTTGGATATTGAAAGCAAACTGGCCGGTAAATTGGCGGATAAAGCCGCCGAATCCGCCCAGCTGACGTACCAGGCCTATAACGCCGGAGCCGTAACGTTTTTGGAAGTGGACGACGCCAACCTGTCCGCTTTGCAGAGCCGGATTATGTTAAATGAACTTAACATACGCCGTTTGAATGGGCTGGCTGTGTTGGACAGTTTAGGAAAATAGGTGATTTATGAAAAAATTAATTTCTGTTTCGGTTGTCGTTTTAATTATCTTGGTCATCGCGGGGCTGTTGTTCCTGCGGCGCACTCCGTTTGCTTACAGCGGGGTGGTGGAAGCGGTGGAAGTGGACGTGCCCAGCCGCCTTTCCGATACGATTAGCGAGATAAACGTCCAGGAAGGAAGCCCCGTCCAAAAAGGCGAAGTGCTTGCCCGCCTGGATTGCCGCGATACGCGCCTGAAAGCCGCTATTGCCCAAAAAGAATTCAAACGCGCCGATACCTTGTTAAAAACTACCGCCGGTTCGCGTGAAAATTACGATTTAAAAAAACACCAGAGTGACCAAGCCGCCTTGTACGAAAGCTGGTGCGACATTACCAGCCCCATTTCGGGCAAAGTGCTGTATAAGTATTACGAGCCGGGGGAATTTATTGCCGCCGGGCGCAAACTTGTAACCGTGGCGGATATGGCGGAAGTGGACGTGTGGGTGTATGTGGAACACGATTTGTTGGCCCGTTTGGCGGTGGGGGATAAAGTAACCGCCCTGCTGCCCGAAACGGACCAAACGTTCCAAGGGACCATTTTAAGCATTAATGACGAAGCTGAATTTACCCCCAAAAACGTGCAAACCCGCCGCGAACGCGAACGGCTGGTCTACGGTGTAAAAACGCGCTTCCGTAACGACGAGGCCCGCACGCTTAAATCGGGGATGACGGTGGAAGTGTCTTTCCCGGAGGGGAAATAATATGCCGGCCTTGCGCGCCGAAGTTCGCCAGGTCAGTAAAAAAATGGGCCGCGCGCAGGCTTTGCAGCAGGTCAATGCCGTTTTTGACGCCGGAAAGGTGCACGGTATTATCGGCCCCAACGGCGCGGGTAAAACCACCCTCATCCGCGTGCTGGCGGGGCTTCTGCACCCGGACGAAGGAAGCGTGGTATACGACGAAGCGGGAAAGCTGTTGTCCGCGGCGGACGTCAAACGCGTAACGGGTTATTTCCCGCAGGAGCCCAGCCTCTACCCCGATTTGACGTGCCGGGAGCATTTGGAATTTTTCCGCGATTTGTACGATTTGCCGCAAGCCCCTTTTGAACGCCGCGCCGAAGAACTGCTGTACGCAACGGGAATGGCTCCGTTTCAGGGCCGCCCCGCCGGCAAATTGTCGGGCGGAATGTATAAAAAACTGGGGCTGATGTGCGTGCTGTTAAACCGCCCCAAACTGTTGTTGTTGGATGAACCCACGGTGGGGGTGGACCCTGTCAGCCGTCAGGAACTGTGGGATTTGGTATACGGTTTTGCCGGAGAAGAAATGACGGTTATCGTCAGCACATCCTATATGGACGAAGCCGGCCGCTGCAGCCAGGTGCATGTGCTTAGCGGAGGGCGGATGCTGGCTTCCGGTATGCCGCAAGACGTAATGAACCATTTTGGCGTGACGGATTTTGCCGAGATATTTTTGAAAAATGAATAAAACGGATATTGTCATCAGCGTAAAAAATTTAGTGGTGTCGTTCGGCACGTTTAAAGCGGTGGACGGCGTGAGTTTTGATGTCCGCCGCGGTGAAATTTTCGGCTTTTTGGGCGCCAACGGCGCAGGTAAAACCACCACGATACGCACGATTTGCGGCATTTTAAATCCGTCGTCCGGGTCCGTGACGGTGGACGGGAAAGACGTCTCCAACTCTACGGCGGTATTAAAACCGTACATCGGGTATATGTCCCAAAAGTTTACCTTGTACCCCGATTTGACGGTGCACGAAAATATGCGCTTTGCAGGCAGCCTTTACGGTATGAGCCCCACACAAATTGACGAGCGTTCCCGCAAGCTGATGGACTTTATCGGCCTGCCGCAAAACCTGCCGGACCCGGTAAGCCATTTGTCCGGCGGGGTGAAGCAAATGGCGGCGTTGGCGTCCTCGCTGCTGCACGACCCGGAACTCGTGTTTTTGGACGAACCGACGGCGGGCACTTCGCCGCAGACGCGCGCGGCGTTTTGGGCGCTTATCCGCCGGCTGAGCGAAATGGGGAAAACCGTATTTGTTACCACTCACTATATGGACGAGGCCGAATACTGCGGGCGGATTGCGCTTATGGAGCGGGGCCGCCTGGTGGCATTGGGCACGCCGTTGGAACTGAAAGAACAATTTTTCCCGGTCAAACCGCTGGAAATATCCTTTAGCGCACCGGTGCAAAACGAGGTGCGTGAACTGCTAAAAAAGGAGGGTATCGCATCGGCGGTGTTTGGCAATAACCTGCGCGTACGCGCGCCGGACCGCGCCGCGCTGGAACGCGCCTGTGCGCCGTTTGCCGGAAAGTTTGCCGTTCGCGAAGTGCCGCCTACGCTGGAAGATGTATTCCTGCAAGCGGTAAGCGGGAGGAAAAACCAATGAAATTTTCCTGGCGCCGCGCCCGCAGCGTGGCTTATAAAGAATACAAACACATTTTGCGCGACCCGTTTACCCTAGCCGTTACGCTCATTCTGCCGATGATATTTGTGGGCATGTTCGGCTTTGTGATTGATTTGGATTACAAACATATGCGTGTTGCCGTGCGCGACAACGACCAAACAAGCGTATCGCGCCGCTTCTTGCAGGAGATGGCTTCTTCCGGCTATTTTAATTTGACTCCGGTTCATTCGCCCGCCGAAGCCGACCGGGAACTGGAACAAAACGGCAGCCCCGCCCTGCTTATCATCAAGCGCGGTTTCGGGCGCAATATCCGCGCCGCCAACCCCGAAAATCCCGGCCAAATCCAGCTGCTGGCCGACGGCACCGATAACGTACAGGCCAGCATTATGGGCACCTATCTGCAAGGCGTGGTGCAAAAAGCCAATGCCGTGTTTGCCAAGGATAACCCGGATTTGTCCGGCGGGGCGGAGTCCGGCGCGCGGACGGGGGAACAAATCCGCAGCCGGTTTTTGTTTAATCCGGAGCTGAACAGCCGCTGGTTTATCGTGCCCGCTTTGAGCACCATTATCATCGGTTTTTTGGCCATTGTGCTCACGGCGTTGACCGTAGCCAAAGAGTGGGAAAACGGCTCTATGGAGCTTTTGCTTTCTACCCCGGTGCGTCCGTCGGAAATTGTGCTCGGAAAGCTGGTGCCGTATTTTGTGCTTACGTTTTTGGACGTGCTGGTGGTTTTTGTGTTGGCGGTGTATGTGTTCCGTATTCCGTTTTTGGGGAGTTTCCCGTTCTATATGCTGGCGTGCTGGGTGTATATCACGGGCGCGCTGGCGCTGGGGCTGGTGATTTCGGTCGTTACCCGCCAACAGCAGGCGGCTATCCAGTTTGCGTTTGCGGTGGGGTTGCTGCCGTCGTTTATTTTTTCCGGGTTTATTTTTCCCATTGAAAATATGCCCGCGTTTTTCCAGTATTTTACGGCGCTGTTCCCCCAGCGGTGGTTTTTGCTCATCAGCCGGACCGTGTTTTTAAGCGACGCCGCCCCCGTTACGCTGGCGGCGGCTTTTGGCGCCATTGGCTTGTTTGCAACGGCGATGATTTTGCTGGCCGTACATAAATTTAAAACGGATGTGGAACCATGAAATTGCGCGTGCGGACGTTAAAAGGTTTTTTTGCAAAAGAAATTATCCAAATTCTGCGGGATCCGAAAATGATTTTAGCCATTTTCTTTATTCCCGTGATGCAGACCATTATGTTTGGCCTGGCGCTGACCAGCGAGGTAAAGAACATCAATTTTGTGGTCGTTTCCAAACCGGGCAAAATAGCGCAGGAATTGGAAAGCCGCGCATTGGCTTCGGGCTGGTTTATAAAAGTGCCCGGCGTAAACGGCGCACAGGTGGCGGACCCGGAAGCGTTAATCGCTTCCCACAAAGCCGAAGCCGTGCTGGTGGCTCCGCCCGAAGGGTTTGAAAAAGCCCTGGAGCGCGGTTCCAGCCCTATTCAGCTGCTCTTAAACGCCACCAACGCCCAGCGCGCCCAGCAGGTAAACGGATACGTCCAGCAGATCGTGGCCGAGGTCGCCCGCCAAAACGGGTATGATTTAAACGGCGGCCTGATCCGCTTGGATATGCGCGTATTGTTCAACCACTATATGGATACCACTTCGTATATGATTCCGGCGCTGTTGGTGATGTCCACCTTTATTGTGCTGTTGGTGGTGGGGGGAATGGCAATTGCCAAAGAGAAAGAAACCGGCACGATGGAAAAGTTAATCGTGTCCCCTTGCAGCGTGGAAGAAATTATGGTGGGCAAAACGCTGCCGTACTTTGTAATCGGGTTGTGTATTGTGGGGTTGATTTTGTTTATCGGTGTGGCGGGGTTTGGCATTCCGTTCCGCGGCAGTTTGTGGCAGATTGCGGTCAATTCCGTGCTGTTTACCGTGTCCGCCCTGGCGTGCGCGCTGCTTATTAGTACGGTGGTACACACCCAGCAGCAGGCAATGATGGCAAGTGTATTGTATTTAATGCCGGCTATTTTGCTTTCCGGCGTGTTTTTTCCGGTGGCGAACATTCCGGCTGTTTTCCGCTGGATGTGCTATTTGAACCCGATGATGTACTCCGTCGTCAATTTCCGCGCCATTATTCTGAAAGGGGGCGACGCGGCCTTCTTTTGGCAAAACTGCCTGTGGCTGGCGGTGCTCTCCGTCGTGCTGTGCGCGTCGGCTTACAAAAACTTCAAGTCTAAACTTAATTAAGGCAAGCCGCCCCTGTGCGCGCGTGTGCAGGAACGGGGATAAATTAGTAAAATGGTAGGGTATGGAAGTAATTGTATTTATACCCATTTTGTTTTTTTCCATTGTGCTGCACGAATTTGCACACGGCTTGGCCGCGTACCGCCTGGGCGATGATACCGCTTACCTAAGCGGACGGCTGACGCTCAACCCCCTGCACCATGTGGACCCTATCGGCACGCTGGCTGTGCCGGCGTTTTGCTGGCTGATGGGGCTGCCGCTTTTCGGCTGGGCCAAGCCCGTGCCGATTAATCCGCTGCGGATGCCTTCGCCGCGCAAAGATATGGGCAAGGTGGCTTTTGCCGGGCCCGCCGCTAATTTGATTTTGGCGGTGGTGTGCGTGCTGATTATGAAAATCTTCCTCATCGCCCAAGCTTCTTTTGCCGCGCATACATTGCAGCAGCTGTTTGTGTTTTTGCAATACGCGATGTTTATCAATATCTTTTTGGCGGTATTTAATTTAATCCCCATTCCGCCGCTGGACGGAGGGCGCATTGTAACGGCCCTTTTGCCGGTGCGGGCCGCGCTTAAGTACGAAGGTTTTTTCGGGCGTTACGGAATGTATGTGGTGCTGGTGCTTATTTTGACCGGCGGCGTAAAATACATTCTCCTGCCGCCTACCCTGCTGCTGGTGGGGCTGTTTTCCAAATTTTTAATGTAATACGAGGTTTTTTATGGCAACTGATAAAATTGTTCTTTCCGGTATGCGCCCGACAGGCAAACTGCATTTAGGCAACTTCCATGGGGCGTTAAAGAACTGGGTAGCGTTGCAGGATAAGTATAATTGCTACTTTTTCGTGGCGGATTTGCATTCGCTGACCACCGCTTACGAACATACCGAAAACCTGGCTGAAAACAGCCGCCAGATGCTTATTGACTGGCTGACCGCCGGGCTGGACCCGAAAAAATGTACCATTTTTATTCAGTCCGACGTGCCGCAGGTAAGCGAATTAAACACCCTGCTGGGGATGATTACCCCCTTGGGCTGGCTGCTTAGAAACCCTACCTACAAAGAACAAATCCAGGAACTTTTAAAACAAAAATACGCCGGGCAGCTGGATGAAAAATCCCTGGCGGAAAAAGTAAATTCCATCGCCGGAGACGAAGAAATTTCTTCCTTTGGTTTTTTGGGCTACCCCGTGCTGATGGCGACGGATATTTTAATCCAGCAGGCTTCTTACGTGCCCGTGGGCAAAGACCAAACCGCCCACCTGGAAATCGCGCGCGACCTGGCCCGTCGTTTTGCCGAAGTTTATGGCGTGGAAGTGTTTACCGAACCCGCGCCGCTGTATACCAATGTGGCCCGCGTGCCGGGCATTGACGGACGGAAGATGTCCAAGTCCTACCACAATGCCATCAGCTTGGGCGAAGATTTGGAATCCGTACGCAAAAAAGTGATGGCAATGTTTACCGACCCCAACAAGAAAAAAGCCAACGATCCCGCCAACCCCGACGGCTGCGTCGTGTACGCCTTTCACCAAATTTACAATCCCAACGCCGCTAAACGCTGCGAAGAATGCAAAGCGGGCGCCTTGGGCTGTGTGGCGTGCAAGAAAGAGCTGTTTGCGTTAATGGAGCCGGAACTCAATGCGTTTTCCGAACGCCGAAAAACGTTTGAAGGCGACATCGCCCAGCTGGAAAAAATCGTGGCTGAAGGCAAAGAACGCGCCCAGGCAAATGCCGCCAAAACCTTGGCAGCCGTCAAAAAAGCGATGCGCATTACCCATTAAGAAGGATACGTTATGTTAGCTCCTGCACCGATAAATGTTCATATCAACGTGTTTGAAGGCCCGATGGACCTGCTTTTGCACTTGATTAAAAAAGACAACTTGGACATTTGCGACATTAACATTGCGGAAATCACCCAGCAGTATTTGGATTATTTAAACGTGATGAAGGAGCTGAACCTGGAAGTGGCGGGCGAATTTTTGGTGATGGCCAGCACGCTGATGCAAATTAAGGCCAAAACGCTCCTGCCGTCCCAGGCGCCGACGACGGAGGACGAAGGCCCCAACCCGGTTAAAGAATTGGTGGCCAAGCTGGTGGAGTATCAGAAATATAAAGAAGCCAGCAAGTTTTTAGAACAGAAATTGGAAGAAAACAAAGACAATTTCTACCGCTCCGCGCCGATTTTTGACAATGGGGAAAAAGTCATCAACCTGCAAATGTTTGATTTGCTTTCCGCCGTCAAACGCGCATTTGAACGTTTGGATGAACGCAAACGCATTGAGCTTTTGAAGGTGGAAGAATTCCCGATTGAAATGAAGATGGAAAAAGTCGTTAATATGTTTGCCCGCCGCGAATGGGTGCTGTTGGACGATATTTTTGTGGGCGAAACGAAAAAACGCGGGATTATCACGTGTTTTATGGCGCTGTTGGAACTGATGAAGATTAAAAAACTGATTGCGCGCCAGGACGAAAAGTTGGGCCAAATCCGGATTTATTTAAACCCGGAAAACAAAGACAAGGATTTTAAAACCCTAATGCACGGCGAAGCAAAATAGCCGCCCGGAGGAATTTTTATATGCCAACCGAAGAACAATTGCAAAACCAAGCCGCCTCATCCGATATCCCGGCGTCCGCCCCGCAGGACGCGGCTCTTCACACGGCTTCTTCCGTTGACGCGGCCCCGCAGGGCCAGCCGGCGCAAACCGCTGCCCCGTCTGGGGATGCCCCGGCGGAAAGCCAGGAGGAGGCACCCGCTTCCGCGCCGGAACAAGCGGCGGACGCGCCCTCCGCCCAATCTGCCCCGACAGATGATGAAAAACCTTTTGAGCTTGTTCCCACCAGTGAGTTTAAGCAAATTGTGGAAACGCTTTTGTTTATTACCGACCGCCCGTTAAAACCCACCCGCATCGCTGACGTTATTGACGGAGCGGACGCCCGCCGCGTGCGCGAAATGATTTTGGAAATTCAGGACGATTATATCCGCCGCAACAGCGCCGTGCAAGTAGTGGAAGTGGGGGGCGGATTTCAAATGTCCACCAAGCCCGAATACGGGCGTTGGGTGCGCCGGCTATATAACGAAAAAATGACTACCAAGCTCTCCAACGCCGCCTTGGAAACGCTGGCTATCGTGGCCTACAAACAGCCGATTACCCGCGCGGAAATGGAAGCCATCCGCGGGGTGGATGTGGCCGGCCCGCTGGAACGCTTGCTGGAACGCTCGCTCGTGCGCGTGGTGGGTAAGAAAGATACGGTCGGCCGTCCGATGGTATATGGAACGACGGACGAATTTTTGCGGATGTTTGGGCTGAATAAAGTGTCCGACCTGCCCGATTTGCAAGTATTTGCCGCCAAATCCCTGCACGCCAAACAGGCGGATTTACCGTTTGATGAGCCTCTCCCGCCGTTGCCGGAACCGGCGATTATCCCGCTGGACGAGTTGGAAGGAAAGGAGCGTTTGGAGGCGTTGGATTCTTCGGCGGATCCGTTCTTTACGCGCAACAGCTATAATAAAGGGGATTTCTTTGGTCTTCCTGCCGAACAAACGCCGTCTGAAGCACAGCCGGACGCCTTTGCCGCTGATGAAGCCGCCCAAAACGCCGCTTCCGAAGGGCCCACGGACGTCCAGCCTGATCCCGCTGCGCCCGCCGGTCAGGGCGACGCACCTGCGGCCGAAGCAGACGCCGCTTCCGTCCCTGCCGCCGTGCAGGAAACCCCGCAGAACTCTGCGGCGGCTCAGCCGCTCCAGCCGCAAAACCAAGACGTACCCCAGGAGGAAAACTAAGTATGAATATTGTGTTAGCCGCAAGCGAAGCTTTTCCGTTTTGTAAAACCGGCGGTCTGGCCGATGTGGTCGGCGCGCTATGCCAGCAGTTTGCCATGCACAAAGGAAACAAGGTGCTTTTGTTCCTGCCGCATTACCGCAATATTGTGCGGGTATCGTCTTTAAAAGTGGTTCCCGGCGTATATTTAATTCCGATCGGAGACCGCATTGAACAAGTTTCTCTTTCGTATATCAATTGGGGCAATGTGCTGGTGTTCTTTGTAGGCAGCCGCAAGTATTTTGACCGCCCCGAACTTTACCGCACCAAAGCGGGAGAATATCCCGATAACGATGAACGCTTTATCCTCTTTAGCCGGGCCGTGCTGGAAGGCTGCAAGTTTATCGGTTTCCGCCCGGATATCATCCACTGCCACGACTGGCAGACGGGCCTTATCCCGGCTTATTTAAAAACCGTCTATAAGTTGGACGCTTTTTACACCCGCACCCGCAGCCTCTATACCATTCACAACATCGCCTACCAAGGGCATTATCCGTATTCTTCCTTTAAGAAAGCCGGCTTTCATCCGGTAGATTATACGCCGGATAAATTTGAATACTACGGCGGTATCAGCTTTTTAAAAAGCGGTATCGTATTTGCCGATAACGTCAACACCGTCAGCCCCAACTACGCTCGAGAGGTGCAGACCGACCCGGCTATGGGTTTTGGGTTGGAAGGACTGCTGCGCTACCGCAGCAAAAATTTCTGCGGTATCGTCAACGGGATTGACACCGAAGTATGGGACCCGGAAATTGACCCCGTGCTCCCCATTGGGTACGACGCCGACGAAGCGGAAAAAGGCAAACTTTCCGCCAAGCTGGCGCTCCAGCAGCAGTGCAAACTGGAACAGGATCCGCAGAAACCTGTGATTGGTATAGTATCGCGGTTGGATTATCAGAAAGGGTTGGATGTGGTGGTCAGCCTGATTGAGCGCTTGAAAGACCGGGCCCAGTTTGTAGTGCTGGGAATGGGCGACCCTATGCTGGAAAAAGCCTACCAAAGCCTGGCGCGCAACAATCCGGCAAGCGTCAGCTATAACGGACGCCTGGACGAAGATTTGGCCCACCGTATTTATGCGGGTTCGGACATATTCTTGATGCCTTCTCGCTTTGAACCGTGCGGGCTTTCGCAATTAATCGCTATGAAATACGGTGCTATTCCGGTGGTTTCCAAAGTAGGGGGGCTGGTGGACACCGTAAAAGGATACCGCCCCGGAAATGAAGATACCGCCACCGGGTTCTTTATTGAAGAATTTAACGAAAACGGCATTTGCGCCGCGGTGGAAAACGCCTTGAACGTATTTAAAAACCGCCCGGTATGGGCGCGCTTGGTGCGCAATGCTATGCGGCAGGATTTGTCGTGGGATAAATCGGCGCAGGCCTATTTGGACTTGTACCGCAAAACTATTAATTAGGAGTTTTTATGAAGCGTTGTTTGCGTATGTGGGGAGCTGTATTGGCGTGTTTGTTGCTGGCGGGAAGTTTGTCCGCCGGAGACGTTAAAAACGTGATTTGGATTATCGGCGACGGAATGGGGCCGGAAGCGATGGGTTTCTTTATGCAGGGCGTTCGTTACGGCGGATTGGACGAATATCCGGATAAAGTATCCAACTTGGAACGCCTGATGCAGGGCGCTCAGTGGGGGTTGTTTTTTAATAATACCTATGATACGGTGGTAACCGATTCCGCCGCCTCAGGCACCCAAATGGCTACGGGCCGGTTTTCCCGCCCGGAATCTATCGGGGTGGATTACAACGGTCAGCCGGCTGAAACTTTGTTGGAATTAGCCCGTAAACAGGGCAAGGCAATCGGCATCGTGTCCGACGCGTACGTGACGGACGCTACCCCCGCCGCTTTTACCGCGCATGTACCCAACCGCAACGAAAAAATGGAAATCGCCCGGCAGCTGATTGCCTTTGGTCCGGAAGTGATTTTAGGCGGAGGGATGAAGTATTTTTCCACCGGCGAAAACAAAAAACTGCTGCGCCAGGCCAAAAAACAAGGCTACCGCGTGGTGGAAAACAAAAAAGAACTGGCGGCGGTAAAATCCGGCAAAGTGCTGGGGTTGTTTGCCGAGCAGGCGCTGCCGATATCGGTGGAAATGCACCGCTATCCCAAAATTCCTTCTTTGACGGAACAAACCCAAAAAGCCATTGAACTGTTAAGCCAAAACAAAAACGGCTTTGTGCTGGTGGTGGAAGCTGGAAAAATTGACTGGGCCGCCCACGCCAACGATGCCGGGGCCTGGTTTCACGAAATGAAAACGCTGGACAATTTGCTGGGTTATATAAAAGCCTATGCCGATAAAAACGGCGAAACTTTAGTGTATTTAAACGCCGACCACGACACCGGCCTGGGCGCGTTTACCTACCGCCACCTGGGGAAGGAAAAAGCCATGCAAAAAACCGCCCAGGGCGAAGTGCTTTACGGCGGGGATGTGGATTATGCTTCGTTTGCCACATTCCGCCAGTTTGCCAAGCAAAAACTGTGCTTGTACTATTTGGAAATGGAACTCAAACAAATGAAGCCCGAACAATTAACCCCGGAGTATTTGCAAAAACGCTTAAGCGAAGCCATGGGGTTTGAGGTGGACATCACACAGTTTGAAAATCCGTCCGACATCAGCGGTTTGTTTAAGCAGTTAAACGAAACCCGCGGGATCGTTTGGGCTACGCCCACGCATTCTTCGGCCCCCATTTTAAGCGTGGCGTATGGTCCGCAGGCGGACGAATTTACCGGCGTGTACCATAATACGGACATTTTGCCGCGGATGAAAACGGCTTTGGGGTGGACGGATGAAAAATAAAATGAAGGATAAAGAATTGACCGAATTTTTTGAAGGGAAAAAGCCCGCCGCCTCCGCCGGGCCCAAGCAGGTGTTCCGGCTGCACCGGCGTTTGTTTTTGCTGGTGTTTGCGGTAGCGGTACTGTTGCAAAGCGTGGTGTTTGTGGATATGCGCCTGGGGAATTATTACCGGCAGATGGATGAGAGCTTTAAGGTGTTGCTTACCGTCAGCGGGCAAACCCAAAATGACGAACTGGAACAAATCGGCGAGTCGTTAAACCAAAAGCAGGATATCGTGTCTGTGCGGTTGTTTTCCCCGCAGGACGCGCTGGAAACCGTCAAACGCCAAAATCCTCAGCTGACGGAAGCTTTGCTGCTGATGGGCAAAAATAAAATGCCGGCTTACTTTGAACTGAAATTAAATTACAAAGCCATTAATAATATCCGGCCGTTTGTAGATAATTTGGCGGCGGAATATCCCGGCTTGGTGCCGCATTACAATTTGGAGCACGCCCGGCTGCTGTTCTTTACGGGATTGTGCGCTAAACTGCTGCATATTGCGGTTATTTTTGCTTTGCTGCTCTTTTTGGCATTTATGTTTTTGGTGGAAGCTTATCCGTCCAACGAGGTCCGCGCCCATTATTTAGGGGGGGCTGTTTCGGGCGTATTGGCGGGGTTGGCGTCGTGCGCGTTTTTTGCGGTGCTGGTGTTCCCGACAGGCTTCTTGGTGCAGGCCGCTGGACAGTTTACCACGGTGGGGCGGCAGCTGTTGATGTTAGCTTTCTGCGGGCTTTTTGGGTGGACGTTATCAAAATGGCAAAAATTTTAAGTGTACTTTTAGCGTTAGTGTTTTGCGCTTCGCCGCTTTTTTGCGACGAAGCCGCCGACCGTAAACGCGAAATAGAAAAACTGAAAAAAGAAGCCGCGCAAAAAGAAGCCGAACTAAAAAAATACCGCGAACAGGAAAAGAAAATCTCCAAAGAGATTTCCGCCTTGGAAGACAAAAAAGCCCGGGCGGAGCGGCTTAAAAATAAGGTGGAGTCCGACATTACCTACGTGGAACAAAATCTGCTTTCCATCGCCGATAAGCGCGCCGCGCTGGAACGCAGTATGCCGATGTGGCAGGGCGTAGTGGAAGAAGAACTGCAAAATTACTATTTTACCCCTTCCTGCCCGTATTGCCCGGGCGGCTACAGCCTGGAGCAGGAAATTTTTGTAGACCGTATGCTTACGCATAAAGCCGTTTTTGCCGCGGAGCTGAAAAAAGCCAATACCGAAGCCCAGCAGAAAATCCATACCTTTGAAGAACGCAACAAACAGCTGTTGGCGCAAAGCACGCAAATTAAAAAGGAGCAGGCGGTTATTTCGCAATCCTTTAATAAAAAGAAAAAAGATTTGGATGTTACCAAACGCAAGGCGGATGCCGTGCGCAAGGAACTTAATGAATTAAATAAATCCGCCGAAGAATTAAATAAATTGTTAGCTACGTTTGAACGCAAACGTAAGGCGGCGGACGCCAAAAAATCGGCGGCGGCTAAAACATCGTCCAAAAAATCCGCCGGACCGAAAATTGACGTGCCCCAAAATTCCCTGCCGTGGCCGGTAACGGGCAAAGTACTCAGCAAATTTGGCAAAGAGTACCGTTCCGACTTGAATACCTGGATTTTCCGCGACGGCATTAAAATTGCCGCCCGCTACGGGGCGCCGGTGCGCACGGTGGCGGAAGGAAGCGTGATTTATGCCGGGCCATTCCGCTCCTACGGCAATGTGGTGATTATGGACCACGGAAAAGGGTTCTTTTCCATTTACGGATTTTTACAGCAAATCAGTGTAGAAGTGGGCGATAAACTCCCGCAGCAAGGCGTGTTGGGCGCTGCCGGGAAGGATACCCAGTCCTCCTCCGGTACGGGCCAAAGCGCGGTGTATTTTGAAATCCGCCAAGGCACTACTGCGGTGGATCCGCTGAATTGGCTGAATTAAATTTGGCGAGGTTACTATGAAATCAAAAAAGCTAAGTCGTGTGGCCGTTTTTGCGGCGGTCGTATTTTTTGTGGGGACGCTGTTCCCGTACGCCTATGCGGCGGCGGATACCAGCTTGAAGCAACTGCGGACCTTTGTGGACGTGCTGGAATTTGTAAAAGAAAACTATGTGGAAACTACCGATACGGATAAGTTAATTTCCGGCGCCATTAAAGGGGTGGTAAACGAATTGGACGATTTTTCCCAATATTTAGAACCGAAAGATTATAAAGAATTAAAAAACGATACCCGGGGTGACTTTGGCGGGCTGGGGATACGCCTGCAAAAAGTGGACGGATTTATAACGGTAATGAGCCCGATGCCCGGCACGCCGGCGTTTAAAGCCGGGGTAATGCCCGGGGACCGGATTGTATTTGTAGATGACAAAGACGTTACAGAGATGGAACTGGAAGATGCGGTGGAACTGATGCGCGGGCCGGTGGGCAGCAAAGTAAAAATTACCGTCAGCCGCAAAGATGAAAAGGGCAACTATAAAACCTTGCCGGACTTTAACTTTAAACGCGCCAAAATTGTGCCCGAAGTGGTGTACTACCGGATGCTCAACGACCAGGTGGGCTACTTGTATATGGTGGATTTTTCCGGGCACAGCACCGAGGAAGTCAAAAAAGCACTGACGGCTTTGCAAAAGAAAGGAATGAAATACCTGGTGTTGGATTTGCGTTTTAACCCCGGCGGCCTGCTGACCGGCGCGGTGGATATTTCCAAACTGTTTTTGCAGCCGGACCAAATGATTGTGTACACCCAGGGCCGCAAGCCGGAATATTACCAGGAGTTTAAAACTTCTTCCAAACCAGATTATCCCGATATTCCGATGGCGGTGCTCGTCAATCAGGGTTCTGCCAGCGCCAGCGAGATTGTGGCCGGCGCCCTGCAGGATAACCAGCGCGCTTTTGTGGTCGGGCAGCGCACCTTTGGCAAAGCCAGCGTGCAGCAGGTGCTGCCGCTTTCGGGCGGGGCCGGGCTGCGCCTGACGATTGCCCGCTATTACACCCCATCCGGGCGTTTAATCCAGCGCGACTACCGCGATAAATCCAAGGCCGATGAAGGCGGCATCTTGCCGGATGTGGAAGTGATTTTTGACCCGGAAGAAGAAGCCAAAGTGTTTATGCAGTACAACGACATCGTCTATACTCCGGGGAAAGACACGCCTAAAATGGAGTTCACCGCCAAAGACCCGGTGCTGGATAAAGCCGTGGAAATTTTGACGGGCAAAATTTCGCTGGAAGAGGCCAAAGAAAAATCCCGCCAGGCGGCGGCCGAGCGCAAGGCCCAAAAAGAGGCCGCAAAAAATAAAGCCGCAGCCTCCAAAACAGAGAAAGCAGACGCTGAAAAATCCGCTTCGTCTTCCTCTGCGGACAAGAAAGACTCCTCTAAAAAAGAGGCTTCTTCCGCTTCTAAAGAACCGGCTAAAAATGACGCCGGGAAGAACGAAAAGGAAAGTAAAGAATGAAAAAAGATTTGATGATTTTGGGTATTGAATCCACTTGTGACGAAACTTCCGCCGCCTTGCTGAAGGGCGGGAAAGAAATCGTTACCAATGTGATTTATTCCCAAATTGACGAACATAAAAAATATCACGGGGTGGTGCCGGAACTGGCCAGCCGCGCCCATGCGGCAAAAATAGCCACCGTTATTTCCGAAGCGTTGGGCAATCATCCCATAGATTACGTGGCCTTTGCCAGCGGACCGGGGTTGCCCGGCGGCTTAATGGTGGGGCGCGTAGCGGCGGAAACGCTTGCAAATTTTAAAAAAGTTCCTATACTAGGTATTAACCACTTGGAGGGGCATATCTTCGCGTGCGATTTTGAAGGCACCGAGGTTAAAAACCGCTTGCAATTCCCTTTGGTGGCGTTGGTGGTTTCGGGAGGACACACCGAGTTGTGGTACGTGAAAGGATACGGAGAGTATAGAGTGTTAGGAAAAACGCGTGACGACGCCGCCGGCGAAGCGTTTGACAAAGTAGCCAAGCTGCTGGGCTTGGCCTATCCGGGCGGGCCGCAAGTTTCCAAGCAGGCGTTGTTGGGCCGGCGGGATGCCATTCATTTCCCGCGCCCGCTGATGCCTGGTACGTGGGAATTCTCTTTCAGCGGCATTAAAACGGCTGTCAGTTATTATCTGCGCGATCATAAAGATTTTAATATCCCCGATGTCTGCGCCAGTTTTGAAGAAGCGATGGTGGAAACTTTAGTTAAGAAAACCTTGCTGGCCGCTAAAAAATATAAAGTCCGTCATATCGCCGTAGGCGGCGGGGTGGCGGCCAATACGCTTTTACGCGAAAAGATGCAGCAAACGGCGGAAAAAGAAGGTATAGAAGTCCATTTTGTGGAACGGAAATTATCGTCAGACAATGCCGCTATGATTGCCCTGGCCGCTTACAAAAAACTGGAGTATGCCGAAAAAACGGGCAAGCCGGTTAAAAAGAATATAGATATCAATCCCAATATGAAGGTACGCAGTTGGAATTAGCCAAGGAGTTTAAATGATTTTGTGGGCCATGCCCGATTCGGGCGATAAAACCAAAGAAGATTACGCCGCGTTGGTTGCTCTGTTTAAAAAAGAAAATCCGTCTATAGATGTGTCTGTGCGGGTGTTTACGCGCAATGTGCTTTGGCGGCGGATTTTTACCATCAAACACCCTACGCACGAAGAAGAAGTACCGGATTTGATTCAGATCCCGCATTATTGGACGGCGCTGTTGGTGCGCGAAGGCGTGGCGGAAAATTTGTCCCAGCTGGACCCGGGGCTTTCTTTAGCCAACTGTTTGGTGCCCTTAAAACCCCACTGCTACCAGCCCGGAACAAAAGATATTTATTCGTACCCCTGGTGGTTTGATTTAAGTGCGCTTCACTACCGGGCGGATCACTTAAAGCTGGTCACGGCTAAACCGGAGCACGACCTGGCCACCTGGGACGGCCTTCTGAATGTATGCCAGGCCCTACGCGAAAAATTTAAAGATACCCCCGGCTATTACCCTATGCAAAACAGCGATTGGCGCGGTTCGCTTTCCATGCGCAATGCGCTGCCCTGTATTTGGGGGCGCGGGGGGGATTTATTGTCGGCCGATTTGGGCACCACCTTGGTAAATACCCAGGCATTTAAAGAAGGTATCCGCGATTACGTCAATTTGGCGCTTAAAAACTATATGCCCATTTTGCGTGAACGCGGTTCGTTGGGCACCGTTGCTTCCGGAAAAGCCAGTATGATGATATCCCGCAAGCAGGGCGTCAGTTCTTACAGTGCCCGCCGCAGCATACGCCTGCGTACGCTGCCCGTTCCTACCACGGGAACCACCTATTATTCGTATCTGTCCGGCATGAATTTATTTATTAATAAATTGTCGCAGGAAAAGAAGAACGCGCTTAAGTTTATCAAGTTTTGCGCCCGTCCGGACAACCAACTGCGCTATGCCGCTATGATTAATGCGTTCCCGGCGTTTGAAGACGCTTTTGAGCAGTTTATTTTTTCTTCTTCCCAACGTTTGCAGACCTATAGCAATATTTTAGCTTCGGCCCGTGCCCTGCCTAATATTACCATTACCGGTACGATTATGGAAATTTTAAAACGCATCCTGGCGGTATGTGCCACGCAGATTGTGGAAGAACGTTTTACGCAGGCTTCTTTGGACCGGGAGCTGGATCTGGCCGCCAAAGAGATTGAATACCTGCTTTCCATTTACCAGGGGTAGCTTATGTTTGATAAAAAATCCTATACGCTGTATAAGTTCCACAAACAGCTAAACCAATCCTTCCAAAATAAACGGGAATTGTTGGAATGTGCGCTGCCTGCTTTGCGCGATTTGTTTAAACTGGACCGGGTGTATTTTTTTGACTGGCAGCAGGAACGGGCGTTGCTTTCCCTAAAAATGATGTGCAAAAAAGAATACTGTATGGATATGCAGGAAGATATTTCCGTATTAAACGAGCCTGTATTTTTAAAACAGCTGCTGCAGGACGGCCTGGCGGAAACGACGGATTTAAGCTATCCGGCTATTTATGTGTTGGTAAAGTGGGAACGCCCCAGCGTGGAGTTAAAAGCGGGGGAAATACACAATTTTATGCAGGAAAAAGTCGGCGTACTGCGCTTGGAGCGCTTCCGCAAAAACCGCGTGTTTACGGCCGAAGAAAAAGAACTGATCAAATCGCTGGGGGAAGAAATTTCTCACAATTTGCGCAATACGGAAATTGACCAGGCCAAAAACCAACGGCTTAACATTTCCACCGCGTTAAATGATTTATCCACCATATTTGCTTCGTCCCTGCGGTTAAACGACGGGTTGGAGCTTATTTTAAAAGGCGTGCAGCGTTACTTTCGGTTTGACCGTGTGCGGCTGTACTTGACCGACGCCGAAGGAAGCAAAATTAAATCCGTGCTGGGGGTGGATATATCCGGCAAGGTAACCCAGCAGGACGGGAAGACCCTGCCCCAGGGGGAAGAAAATTTACTCAAAGAAGTGTTTGATTCCGCCGCCGCATACCGTTCCAACCGCAGTGTAATTTACATTCCGCTTAAAGTACAGCGCAACAAGGTGGGCTTTTTAGCGTTTGACAATATCCTTTCCCGCCGGCGCATCGGGTATATGGATTTTATTTCCCTGCAGCAGTTTGCTTCGCAGATGGCGCTGTCTATAGACAACGCCCGCCTGTTTGAACGCGTGCAGGAACTGTCCAATTACGACGAGCTGACCAAACTGCCGGTCCGCCGCTATTTTAACGAAAAATTTGCCGAAGAAATCTACCGTTCCAAACGCTTTGATTTGACGCTTTCGCTGATTATTATGGACATTGACTGGTTCAAACAAATCAACGACGGCTACGGGCACCAAATCGGCGATTGGGCGTTAAAAGAAGTCAGCCGCGTGATACGCACCAGCCTGCGCCAGACGGACGTGCCGTGCCGCTTCGGCGGGGACGAAATGGTAATTATGCTCCCGCGCACCAACGGGGAGGAAGCCAAAATTATCGCCCAGCGTTTGAAAGACCGTATCGGCGCCATTACCTTGCCGGACCGCTATACCGACGGAAAAGAAGTGCATTTAAGCATCAGCCAGGGGATTTCCTCTTTCCCCTTTGACGGCACCACCCCGGATACTTTGCTGGAGAAAGCAGATAAAGCCTTGTATGTGGTCAAGCAAAACGGACGCGGAAGCTTTGCCGTCTACCGCGAGGTGGCGGACCAGGTGGCCCAATAGCCGGGCCGCTGGTTTGGGGGCGCTTCCCGCCGGGAAATTACCGTACGGTAAGACGGAAAAAATTGCAGAAAACAGTTGACAAGAGCCCCAAAAGTTGCAAGAATTTAAGAGTATTATGCCGGCGTCTGTTTATATTTTATAATCAGCCGCCTGTTTGTGCGTATTTTTAAAAGCGCATACGATTTGCAAAAACTTAATTTTTAAGAAGGGAATTGGTCCCCAAATGGATACAAGTACAATGAAAAAAATTAACAGTTTACTTCGGGTTTTCCTGGGTAAAGCGGCGCGTTGCGCCGTTTTAACCGCGTTATTTGCTGCGGCGGCAGCGCCGCTGTTTGCCCAAACGGCCGAGGTCCGCGACGCCGGCGTGTATTATCGTTCCGGCTCGGTTGGGGCAGCCTCTATGGATAACATTTACTGCAACTGGGGGAACGATGTTGTAGAGGGACGCGATACAGAGGTAAGCTTTGTAAACTCTTTGGAAACCAGTACAGACCCGTGGAAAAATTCTGCTTTGATTGAATACGACCAGCCTTATCCCTCTGTAAATCAACCCAACAACTATCCGAACCACTGCTTGGCGTTGTGCATGCAAGTGTATTGCACAAATAAGCCAATGTCGCAGAGTACTTATTCTATTTCCTTCCCGCTCCAGCAGATTAAGTTTGACATCGTTAAATACTATAACGGCAAAAACATAGAAAACCCGGATGAAACCCCCGCTATCCGCACGATTGATTTGTATCCGAATACGGAAAATAATGAGTCCAAATGTGGCTCTTACCATTGTCCTGGTTCGCCTACCTCTGGAATTGTGTGCCCTGCCCCTACTTATGAAATGGTGAATGGCGTATGCTATCCGTTAGGAAGCGAGACCGCAGTGGATGCTTCGTCTTGTACTATTGATACTGAAAACAAAATCGCCAACTATATTGTATTCAATAACGATGGTGCGCGCTCTAATGAGCCTATTACCTTCTGTGCGGCGTGGGACGGTTCGTATGAAATTGGCGGTGAGTTCGGCAAATCCAACGGGGACTTTGCCTTCCGCGCCACGGTGGCGACAGATTTCCCCGGCGATAACATTATTACCGACAAAATTGAATTTAATTCCACCATCGCCTACCCGGGGATGAACCAAATCCCGATACAGGTGGACGTGACGAACGTGCACTCCGTGCGCAGTACGCCGACTGTGGTAGGGGATATTACCGCCGTTTCCGCCCAGCCGTACACCTTTGCCTATCGGCTGAGCAAAGACGCTGATGTGCGTGTCACTATTTATGACGCGTCCAATGGGGACAACAAAAGTTATGGGGAGAGTACTAATACCGGAACGATTAATTCGAACTCGGCGCTTGTCCGTACCTTAGTAGACTGGCAGCCGCGCGTGGGCGAAGGAATGAAAGGAACCGAAAGCGACACGCAAATTGTGGAATTTGATTCGTGGGACGGTCGCAACAATAACGGGCTGCTCCTGCCGGCTGGCAACTATATTGCCGCTATCCAAGCTAAGACCCAAGACGAATGGCCAGGGGTGGATTTCTCCCGCGCCGTTACGCGCCAGGTGTCTTTGGACCCGCTGAAACTGACGGATATTACCGTAACGGGGCTGAACAAAAAATCCACGGCCTATGCCTCTATTAATTATGTGCCGACGGAAGCGTCTAAGGTTTATTGGGAAATTTACACCCCTGGTACGACGTTTACGGGATCGTCTGCGACGACCAATTTGTTGACGGATTCTTCTAAGCCGACGGGTACTGGCCCATCTTTTACGAATGGTACCTTGGTATACCGTTCTTCGGAAGACCGCTCGGCCCGTATGAATTTTACCTCTAAATGGGATGGGCTGTGCGGCATAGAAGGCGGTTGTATCCGTACCTATGCCAATAACGAAGAAATGTCCGATGGTTCTGTGTGTAGCTCTAAGACCGGGTGTGTACAGCGTTTTGCATATGGTGCGCCCATGCCGGACGGCAGCTATGTATATGCATTGTGGGCGGAAATCCCGTATAACGGAAAATATTTAAATGCTGTCGGAACTAGCGGATCGCCTGTTTTTTATAGCGGTGGGTCTTGCGGTACTCAAGTGGAAGGGCAGACTGGCTTTAATGCAGCTAACGAAAAAAACGGCGCCTGTTACACCGGTGTCAAAACGCTGAACTATTCTATCGGGCAAATCCCGGTGGAGCGCGGTATGGTGGACATTACCATTCAGCCCGTCAGCTACTCCACGGTTGGTTCCAGCCCGACGGCTTACGGTTTGGATCCGTTTATCTTTAAATATTCTATCGTGCGCGATGCCACCGTCATTGCCCGGGTGGAAAACGCCGCCGGTGTGCCGGTCAAGCACTTAACGCCCGAAGAAGGCATCACCCAAGTTGCCCAGCAGATGAATACGCTCTCCTGGGACGGGCGCGACGACCAAGGCCGTATGGTTACCCCGGGTACCTATATGTTTACGGTGCAGACCAAGGACGCGATGTTCCCGGCGGTAACGAACAAAGCCTCGGCGGTGTTCCCCGTGGATATGTACCACGTGGTGGACGTTTCTACGACCGATGTGTATGGCGACAGCGAAGCCAAGGCCACCATTTCCTATATGCTTTCCAAGGCGATGAACGTCCAGGTGAACATATATAATAAGGATGTGGTCATCCCGGCTTACAACGATACCACCGGCGATTATAACGATTACACCGTGGTTTCTACCGCTGTGGCAACGGGTTATACCAATAGCTTGGCTTCCGTTAATGTGTATGAACAAGGCCAAACGACGGCATTTGCCACGTTGACGAATGTGGCGTTAGGGACGTCCGTTTCCTTAACGGGGACGGCCAACCCCTATACGCGCGATACCGTAACCGTAACCGAGAACCCGAACTATGTGGACGGTTCTACGGTGGCGGGCCAGGAACAATATTTTGTAACCTTGAAACGCGAAAGCGTGAATGTAAATACCAATACCACGACCACGTGGCCGCCCCGCATCTGCGACAAGACGACCGATGCCGCCATCTTTAATGCGGCGGGTTATGTGGACCCGGCTTTGGTTACCTCGGCCCATGCGTGTATTTATGTAAACGATACGACGTTTACCAACTACCCGGCTACGGCTGCCCAGGCGGCTTCGGGCGTGGTGGACGTGCGCTTGCAGCCGATTAAAACATTTGACCGCTCCGCTACCAAAGCGGGCGAAGGTATGCCGATCACCGAAGAATGGGACGCCCTGTACTTCTATAACCCGACTCCGTCCACCGAACGCCACACGCAGGAAGAAATTGCCGCCTGCAAGGGCGCGACGGACCTGAAACAGTGCCCGTATGAAATGGTGCCGGACGGACAGTATCCGTTCTTTATCTCGGCCCGCTCGGACGAAGCCTTCAACCGCTACTATGCCGAAGGCGGCGAAGAAATCGTCAGCGACCCCGGTTCTACCTATTTGGCGGGTGCGCCGTTCCAGACGTCTGCCGAAGTGGTACAGCAAAATTACCTGTATGCAACGGAAAAACCGGTCAGCAAAATTAACGTTACCCGCGGCCCCGTGTACTTCTTGGACGGTTCGGTGGTAGTGTATCCGAATTCGCCGCAGTTGTTCAACGCGTCTTCGGGCCCGGTGTTCATCCCGCCGTACGAAATTAACTTTGCGGTGTCCCGTGCGTCTACGGTGGAAGTAGCCGTGATTGCCTTGCAGCCCAATATGTGCTACGGCACCACCGGTACGCTTACGCAGCGCAATACGTCTGCGGGTGAGGTCTGCAAATATCTTTCTACAACGACGATTATCAACACCAGCGATTTTGATCCGAACGTAACCCGGAAAATCTACTGGGACGGTACCGATAACAACGGCATTTACGTCAAACCGGGTATTTACGAAATCCGCCTGACTGCCAAAAACTACCCCGACCCGGGCTTGTATCAGGAAACGGTCAAGAGTATTACCGTCAATGCGGATTTACTTAAGGTGTTTGACTTGCTGGAAGCCGATGGCTATGCTATTTCCCAGCGCAATACGGATATGAAAATCGGTTACCAAATTTCCGTACCGATGAAAGTGGCTATCCAGATTTTCAAACCCGGTACGACGATTTACGATTACCAAAAAGGCACCCTGCGCAACCCGACTACGGGTACGGAAGTGAAGGACATCCGCGAAGTATTGGTAAGAGCTATCGTGGGTATCCGCCCGGCTACCACGCTGATTGAAGAACTGTGGGACGGACGCGACTATGCCCAACAGGAAGTGCCGGACGGAACCTATCCCTTCCGCTTCGTAACGGCGCTCAATTCCGCCGATATTGACAGTGTAACCGGCGAAATTTTGGGCGGGGACGATTCCAGCACCAACAGCCAGCTGTGGAGCGTGCAAAAAGTGGCCGATACCTACGAATACCAAAAGCTTCACAATGCAACAGTAGCCATTGGCGACGGGCGCTTTGTCTGCGAAGACTGGGAGAAAACGGTGTTCTTCTACCCGAACCCGCTGCGCGACGCTTCCAAAGGTACGCTGGAAATTACCAAAATGCCGGTGCCGGGAACGGTGTCTATCAAATTCTTCAATCTGGCGGGTGACTTGGTGCGCGACAGCAATTATACCTGCGTGGACGCCAATAACTACCAGGTAACTATGGGCAGCAGCTTGCAGTTTAATCCGGACAATACGCCGGAAGGCTCTACCCAGATGACGGGAGATGAATTAACAGCCTTCCCCAATGTTCGCAACGCCGCCTTGCGTTGCCGCTGGGACCGCACCAACCAGCACGGCAAGAAAGTAGCCCGCGGGGTATACTTCGGGCTGGTGGATTTCAAAGCCCAAAACGGCCGCGAACATTGCCAAAAAGTAGTCAAGATTTTGGTGCCGTAAACCCAAGGGGGGCGGACAGCCCCCCGGGGTAAAATTGTACAGGGCCCGTGTTTGGAGGGGCCGGAACTTAATAAAAAGCCCGGATAAGCCCGGTAAAACAAAATTTATGAATATAAGATTAAAAGTTTTAATTGCTTGTTTAACGGTCGGTCTGATGAGCGTAAACGCGTCGGCTATTGACTCTAATGCCGGTACCAGCGCGAGTGCGTTTTTAAAGATTGACGCCGGCTCCCCCAGAGCCCAAGCCTTAGGCAACGCCTATGTGTCTATCGCGGACGGCCCGGAAGCTTTATTCTGGAACCCGGCCGGTGCGGCTTCGGCTACCACGCGCGAACTTCAGTTTGCGTATTTGGACTATTTGCAAGGCTATAAGGCCCGTACGCTGGCGTATTTGCAGCCGATTGGCAAAACCATCATCGGCGTGACCGTGAACTATATGGATATGGACGGGTTTGATTTCCGCGGAGATGACGGTTCTTTGCGTCCGGAAGTGGGGACGCCGGTGCAAAACTTTGTGGGCGGCTTGTCTATTGCGCGCGGATTTTTTGACCAAAAACTCCAAATTGGCGGTACTGCCAAATATATTTCTGAAAAGCTGGATTCCGACCATTACAATAACGTCGGGTTTGACGTAGGCGCCAAACTGCGCTTGGTCAACTGGCTGGGCTTGGGCGGTGCGCTCGTGAACATTGGCGATAAAGAAGAAATGCCGCGCGGGCTGCGCCTGGGCGCCGATTTGAATACGCGCTACTTTACCATTTCGGGCGAATATATGAAATACCGCGACGATAAAGCCCGCTACGGCGTAGGGTTGGAAATTCATATTCCCGAGGACTTGCTCCAGGTGGCCCGGTTTGATTTGCGCGTCGGTTACTACACCCGCGACAATACCGGTATTAATACCGAAGACTGGATTGACAGCTTAGGCCTGGCGGAAACGTCCAAAGTGTCGTTTGGGTTCGGGATTTACAGTTCCGAATTGTTCGGGTATGGTGCGTCTATTGACTATGCCGTTACGCCGTTTGGGGCGCTGGGCACGTCGCAGCAGATTGCGCTTGCCATTCAATTTTAAGGTATGATAAAAGAGGCTGAAACGAAAAAATACTTAAATAAAAAAGGCCAAACCGCGGTAGAATATATCATTATAGCGGCCGGGCTTTTTACGGCGATTATTTCGTTTTATGTACTCTATTCGTATTTTGTACCGCAGCAATTTGAAGAAGGGGCAAAAGTGGTACTGTCAAATTATGACGCAAGCTGAAAAGATTTAAAAAAACCAGGAGGACTTACAAATGAAGTTTATCGTTGCTTTACAAACCAGAATGGAAGCCTTGAAAGCGCAAGCTTTGGGCTGCCTGAAAAAACAAGAAGGCCAGAACACGATTGAATACGTGTTGATGCTCGTAGTGGTCGTGGGCGTGGCCGGAGCGGCCGGTATGTTGATTAAAGCCTATATGCCGGATTTATTCAACCAAGTGAAAGCCAAAATCACCGGCAATATGGAAAGCATGTAATTTGAGATTGTATGAACAAATTTCGTAGGAAGTGTGGCGGGCAGGTAACCGCGGAGCTGATGTTTATTTTGCCGGTATTTATGCTGATGATATTTTTCGTCCTTGAATACGGCAACATCGCCTACCACACGATTATTGCCAATCACGCTTCCTATGAATTTGCCCGCATCGGTTCGCTGGTGGGCGTAAAAAAACCCAGCGGCCGGCCGGACAGAACCGTTATTACGCAGAAGATAAACCAAGCCAAGCAGAAAGTGTTTGGTTCAAAAGCGGGCGGGATAGTGGTAAACGTAAAAGTAGAAACCACCGGAACCGACCCGATGTATAAAAAACACCGCCACGAAGATTTGGTGGTCACGGTTACGTATCCCGTGAATTTGCTGTTCCCTGGCACCAGCTATGTGCTGGCCAGCGAACCGCGCAAAGAGGGTATCCGCAAAATACAGGCTACGGCCCGGATGCCGATAGAGAAAGCGTATCTGAGCAGTGATACGAAATAAATTTGATTATTAATACTTGGAAAGTTGGTTTTAAGGAGACAAAATGAAAAAAGGAATCTTTCTTCCGTTGGTGATAGCCCTTTTGGCCGCCATCGTGTATGCAATGATTGTAAGCAGTGCGCAAAAAAAGCTCAACGCCTCTAAAAATATTAAACAGGTGTTTGTGCCCGTGCGTGACATCAAAGAACGCGAAGTAATTAAACGCGACTATATTAAAACCGTTCCGGTTCCGGCCGCTTATCTGCAGAAAGATGCTTTTACCTATACGACGGACGCCGATTTTAAAGCGATTGAAAACGCCATCGCGCGTATTCAAATTCCCAAAGGGAACCAAATTTCCAAGTACGCCATCACCTCGCTGTCTCCCGAGGCCGGCTTGTCCAGCAAAATCCCGGTGCAGATGAGAGGTTTTATCATCAATATCCCGCTGGCTACCGCCAGTATGATTAAGCCCGATGACAACGTGGATATTTTGCTGACGTTTGAAGCAGTAATGAAAAGCGGTGCCCGCCAGAAAGTGACGGTGACCCTTTTGCAGAATGTAAAGGTGTTGGGCGTGGGGGCCGATTTGGGCCAGGGGTTGGACGCTAAATCCGCCAGCGCGATGAAAGATAAAGACGAAGATGCGTCCGCTTATTCGGACAGCTCTGCTTTGTCTTTGGCGCTTTCGCCGCGCGATGCACAGTATTTGGCGTTGGCACAGTCGGAAGGTGATATTTCCGTCATCTTGCGTACGCCTGGTGATGTGACCAACTACTTAATGGAAATCGCAACTTTTGAAAAATTATTTCAATAACGTACAGGACAAATATGACGAATAAAAAATTTATAGCAAATGTATCCCTTGCGGTATTGCTTTTTAGTGTGCTGCTGCCGTCGTGCGCGTTTGCCAAGAAAACGCGTCTGGTGGCTGTCAGCGCCGATGTGGTGGAAATCAGCGGGACTATGCAAAGCGTAAAGGGGTTTTCGTGGAACCAACTGTTTGACTTTGAAGAAGCTTCCATTCCCGGTATTTTGTCCTTGGGCGAATTTGAACGCAAAACCGCCGTTACCACCCGCCTTCGTTTGATGGAAACGGAAGGCCGGGCCCAGGTGCTTTCTAACCCGAAGATTGTTACTTCTTCCGGCAACAGCGCCAAAATTACCGTGGGCGGTAAAGTGCCGATACCGATTGTAAACAACCAGGGTGTCGGTTCGCAGCTGGAAGAATACGGTATTTTGCTTAACGTATTGCCTACGATTATTCCGGAACGCAACAATATTATTGATTTACAGGTGCAGCTGTCCGTTTCTACGGTGGACTATTCCAGAACGGTGGTCATCGGTACGGCGACGGCGCCTTCTTTCACCAACCGCGATGTGGAAACCCATGTGGAACTTAACAGCGGCGAAACGCTGGTTATCGGTGGGCTAAAAAGCAGTTCGCGCAACGTGTCCGAAGACCGCGTGCCTTTTTTGGGCCGCATCCCGCTGATTGGACTTTTGTTTAAGAACAAAGACGTTACGGAAGAACAACGCTCGTTATTCCTGTTTATTACGGTTGAAATTGTGGAATAATTATTTATGGCAGAAGAAAACGAAATCCAAAAAACGGACGCAAAAATTATTGCATTTTCCGGCCCGAAAGAAGGCGCCGGAAAGACCACGCTGGTATTAAACTTGGCGTTGGGATGGGCCGGTATACAGAAGCGTCCGGTGCTGATTGTGCCGCTGGATCCGCTGGCCCGGCAGGAACATAGCTTTTATTTGGATATCAAAAAGCCGGTCAGCGTGGCGGATATTTTGCAAACACTGGGCAATACCTCTATTGCGGTGGTTGGCGGGCTTTTACGCGGGAAGATTTCTATGTCCCAATGGGGGGTGGGCGTTTTGCCGCTTGGCAACACGCGGGCGCAGGTGGCGTCTATCAGCCCCAAAATTTTAATCCCGATTTTATCGCGCTTGGCCCAAACCTTTGACATCTTTTTGGATGTGGATTCCAGCTTTCCGATGCAGGCTTTTGCTTTTGACATAGCTGATAAAGTGTTTTGGGTGTCCCAGGCTACCCGCACACATTTAAATTCCACCGTACAGCTTTTTAACGATTATAAAGAACAGCGCTACCCGATGGACCGCGTCAGCATTATCTGCAACGCGTACGATATGCCCGGCTCCATTCCGTACGAAGAAGTGGAACGCTTTTATTCTTCTTTAGGGCGGGAAATTGACGTATTCTTGCCGTGGGATGATGACGTGATGTCCACCTCCAACCGCAAAGAGGTGGAAATTATTACCAATCCCCAGTCCGAATGGGTAAAAGGCCTGCGGCTGGTGTTAGCCAAAATCCGCGATTTAAAACCAGCCCCGAAAGATTGGGTGGCGTCAGTCTCGGATGAGGAATTTACGCAGGCGGCCAAAGAAATTTGGAGCCCCGTGCTGTTTGACGACGGCAAAACCTCCAGTGCGGAAAGCCATGTGGCGCTGGAAGAAGAGGGAAACAAAACCAAACTTTCCTTCTGGGACGATTTGAAGCAGAAAATCCATAAAGAAGTGGTGCATACGCTGGAAATTGAGCATATCGTAGTCAGCGAAGAAAGCACCGCCAACGCGCAGACCCGCAAACGGGTGGCGGCTATTGTGGACGATATTTTGCAAAAGCAGCCGAACCTGCAGTTTTCGCGCGAACAGAGGACGCGCTTCTCGTCGGAATTATTGGACGAAATTTTGGGCTTGGGGCCGCTGGAAGTGTTAATGCGGGACCCGGCCGTTACCGAAATTATGGTCAACGCGTTTGACAAAATTTTTATTGAACAAAAAGGTAAACTGACGCTGACCAAATACAAATTCCGCAACAACGACCAAGTAGTGCAGGTAATTAAGCGTATTGTGGCGCCGTTGGGCCGCCGTATTGACGAATCCGTGCCGCTCGTGGACGCCCGTTTGAAAGACGGTTCCCGCGTCAACGCCATTATCGCGCCGCTGGCTGTTTCCGGCCCGACGCTGACTATCCGCCGTTTCTCGCAAAAGCCCTTCGGCCCGGAAGATTACTACCGTTTTGGTACCATCAGCCCGGAATGTATGGCTTTTATTGAGAAATGCGTCCGTATCCGTAAAAATATCATTGTCTGCGGCGGTACGGGTACCGGTAAAACCACTTTCTTAAACGCCATTTCCGGCTATATCGCCAACGACGAACGTATCATCACCGTAGAAGATACCGCGGAATTGCGTTTGCAGCAGCCGCACTGGGTATCGTTGGAAAGCCGTCCGCCAAACGTGGAAGGAAAAGGCGCCATTACTATTCAGGATTTGGTAAAAAACTGCTTGCGTATGCGTCCGGACCGGATTGTGGTAGGGGAGTGCCGCGGCGGCGAAGCGTTGGATATGTTGCAGGCGATGAACACCGGTCACGAAGGTTCGCTGACCACCATCCACGCCAATACTCCGCGCGACGGGCTGTCCCGCTTGGAAGCTATGTGTATGCAGACGGGGGCCGATTTGCCGGTGTATGTAATCCGCGAGATGATTTCCTCTGCCGTCAATATGATTGTCCAGCTGTCGCGTTTTTCGGACGGGTCCAGAAAAGTAACCTACATTACCGAAATGCACGGGCAAAAAGACGGGGAAATCCAATCTACCGATTTGTTCCGCTACGTACAGACGGGCGTGGATGAAAACGGCAAGGTGCAGGGCGTGTTCGCCCCGACGGGTGAACTCCCGACGTTTTTTGATGAATTTGCGGCAAAAGGCCAACCCGTGGATAAGGACGTGTTTTTGAAAAACGCCGTCCCGCTGGGGGCTGACGGCGAGCCGGACAAAGAAGCCGTCAAACAGTTGCAGCAGCGGCTGACTGGCAAAAATCCGCCACCGCCTGCTCCGCCCGCGGCGCCGGTGCGGCATTAATGGCGTAACTGAAGGATATATATGACGAGAAAAATTCAGGCTTTATGTTGGAGCATTTTGTGTGTGGCGGTGCTGGCTATGCCAGCCCCGGCGGTTGCCCGCGCATTAGGGAAGCAAGACCTGGCCCGTATTCAGTGTGCCCAGGAAAAAATGCGCATTATGGCGGAATTTTTTGACGTCAATATCCCGGCTGAGGAAAAAGTATACAAACTGCCCAATGTTTGCGGGGCTTCCTCCGGCCGCACCGTAAAAATGCCCGAGTGGTTCGCCTCCGAATTGGAACGGATGGACAAAAACAAAGTCGTGTATGTGCCGAACGAAGGCACCTACAGCGAAGTGGATTTGTGGCGGCAAGCGTTTTCCAACGTCTATTTGTTTTTGGACCGGGCGGCCAAGTCCATGGACCCTAACCAGCCGGTGGTGTTGGAGCAGCTTTCCCGCGGGTTTGTGGGGAACCGCATTAACTTAATGGCAACGCTGGACCGTTTGAACAAAGATTTACTGCGCGGGCAGCAACTCCTGATTATGAAGGACAGTATGGACGGGCGGGCGCGCTCTATGCTGGCTACTTTTGAGCTGATTAACAGCGAGTTCTTCAGTACGATTGAATCGTTTTCCAGCCCCATTTCCCAGCGGGAAAACAAATACCGCCAATCCGTAATGGCAGTGGTGGTATTGTCCAACCATCTGTTCTCTCAATTTTTAGGTTCGTCTATTCCAATGAATCCGCCGGATCCCAAGATTTACCAGACCACTCCGGCCGACCGGGCGGTCAGCCTGTTTATGATTATGCTGGGGTCCGCTTTGGCGGGGTTGGCGGTTTATTTGCTGTTGGAAAATAAACGCGATAATATCCTGCAGATGGTGGCTGAATACAAGCAGAAAAGCTTGGTTTGGGCGGAAGACTTTAACCGTCAGTTTGTAACGATTGATATCAAATATATCGTATTCGGTACGATAGGCGTATTTGCTTTGCTTGGATTGTTTATGGGCCTGATGTTTGGCGGATTTTCGGGCGTATTTATCTTTTTGTTAATCGTATTTTTGGGAGGGGTGGTAAGCATCCGGATGCCGATGGCCGTGCTGGACGCTTTGAAAAAGAGCCGCGGCAAACGCGTAAACAAACAGCTGATGGACGCGCTGATTATGCTTTCCAACTCGCTGCGCTCCGGTATGGATATTGTGCAGGGGTTTGAATTGGTTTCCCGGGATATGCTGCCGCCTATTTCGGATGAATTTGGACTGGTTATTAAAAATTATCAGTTGGGCACCCCGTTTGAAAAAGCACTGGACGGATTATCCGAACGCGTGGAAAGCCGTATGTTAGCTTACATCATTAAAGCGATTATCATTCAACGGCAAGTGGGCGGTAACCTGACGGTAATTTTTGCCCGCTTGGTGGAAAACATCCGCGAAGAAAGCAAACTGGAAGAAAAATTGCAGGCGATGACGGCCCAGCAGAAAATCCAGTCTATCGTAGTAAGTATTATGCCGTTTGTAATGATGTTGGTGATGTTTATTTTCAACCCGTCGCAGATGATTTCCTTTTACACCAGCCCGGTGGGGATGTTTGTGTTTATGTTCTGTGTTATCTGGATTGGAATCGGTATGAAAGTGCTTAAGAAAATGGGAGAAGTGCGGGTATAAATATGAATAGCGTTGCCTTTAGCTTGGGGTTAATTCTGTTGTTATTTATTGGGGGAATTTCGGTATTTGTATTTGTTTTTAATTTGCTGTACCAAGCCCCCGAAAAAGAAAAAATTGTGGATGTGGACGTACGCCGTTTTAAGTCCGCTTCCAGTTTTGCGCGTTTAAAACCCGAAGAAAAATTGATGGACCGGCTGGCTGTTTTCTGCCTGCAGAACTTTCACCTGGAAAAAAGCCTGGAAGAAATGCATATGCAGCTGGGCAGCCCGGACAATCCGCAGCCGGTGGATATTTTATATACTAAAGTCATTGCGGCCTTGGTTATCCCGGCGGCGATTATGCTGTTGTTCCAATCGGTGTGGCCGGTAGTGCTGGTGCCTTTGTGTTTTATGGTGCCGGATGTGCTGATTAAGAGCAAAATCCAAAAGCGCCAGGCGGAAATTTTGGGCAACTTCTCTACGACGGTGGATTTGGCGGCGTTGATTATTGAGTCCGGGTTGGACTATTTGACCGCTTTTGAAAGAATTATCAAAATTGCCAAAGTAAAAACGGTTTTGGAAGAAGAACTGGATAAAACGATTAACGAAATTAAGCTGGGGTATTCCCGCCGCGAGGCGCTGGAACGTTTCGCCGCGCGCACGGGGGTTTCGGAAGTGCGGTCCTTGGTCAGCTTGATTATCCAGTCCGATGAACTCGGTACCAGCTTGGTGGATTTGTTGCGCAATTTCTCCACGGATTTGCGCGCTACCCGGTTAAGCCGTGCCGAAAAATTGGCGGCGCAGGCCTCCACCAAAATGCTGTTCCCGATGTTTATGTTCATTTTTCCGACGATTTTTATTTTAATTTTAGCGCCGATGATTAGCGGCCTGCTAAGCGGCGGCATGGGCTTTTAGAGGATAAACTTATGAAAAAAAATCTTGTTCTTACGTTGGTTTTTGTACTGGCGGCCTGGAGCGTGCAGGCGGCGGCTACGTTCCGCAAAGAAATTCCCGTGCGCCAGCATGGCAAAGAAGAAGGCATGTTGTTGGATTTAAATAAGATTTCGCTGGGGACGTTAAACGATGTGGAAGAAAAGAAACAATACCTTTCCACCGTGCAGCTGGAAAAACAGCGCATCCAAAATTATACGCTGCGGATGGTGTATGAAAACGCTTATTTGCTCTACAAACACGGCGACTATCAGCGCGCACAGGAAATGGCCCAAACCATTTTGAGCATTGACCCTAATTTTAAACAGGCTCAGACGCTGGCCCGGCAGGCCCAGCATATGGGAACCTACGGCACCATTTCCGAAGCGCAGGTAATTGAAGCCAAATTCCAGGAAACGATCCGTCTGTATGACAGCGGACGCTTGGTGGAAGCCAACGACAAATTAAATGAGATCTTGACTATTCAGCCCGGCAATTCCAAAGCGATTTCCTGGAAGCGGAAAATAGATTACGATATTGCCAAAGAGTATACCCGCCGCGGCGATGTAGCTTATGAAAAGGGCAATTACCAGGACGCGCTGGATGCGTGGTACAATGCCTTGCTGATGCGCAAAGATGACCCCAAATTGGTGGCTAAAATTTCCGAAACGGAAAATAAACTGCGTAAACAGCAGGTGGAAGATTCTATGAAGCAGGCCATGGAATTTTACAACAAAGGCCAGTTTGTGGAATCCTATGCCGTGTTTGAGCGGATTACCAAAATTCAACCCGGCGACCCGCGCGTGCAAAAGTATATGTCCCAGCTGAAAAATGAAATCGCCGCCGGATATTACAATGCAGGAAATAAATCCTATAACGCCAACCGGTTTGATCAGGCGGTTTCGTATTGGACGAATGCCAAAAAATGGGGGGCGGATTCCGCTACGATGGACGCTTTGATTAAACGGGCCCGCAACGCCAAGGAAAACCATCTGCGCGTAAAGAAAGAACAAGCTATTAAAGCGGAACAGGCAGCCCAACAAGCCGAAGAGGCCGCCCAACAGGCCGAAGAAGCCGCTCAACAGGCCGCACAAGAAGAGCCTATAGAAACGGTTACCATTCCCAGCGGTTCTGCGGGCCTTATCCCGGCCCCTGTAACGGGTACCTCCGGTACGACGGGTGGAATAGGTTCCTCTGTTGGGGCTGTGGGCACCAATGAAACGCTACCTACGCTGGGCGGCACGACCAACCGGGTATCTGCCGAAGCAAGCGCCGCTTCGCGTGCCAAATATATTGAAGGGCTGGACGCTTTTAACCAGGATGATTATGAACGCGCCCGCCAGGCGTGGATTGTGGCCAAGCAGCTTGATCCGGGTAACAGCGATGCCGATTTGGGGTTGCGCAAAGTGGAAGAATTGCTGAAATAGGAGAAACCGTATGAAACTGACTTCTAAATGGTTATTGTGGTTCGTTTTGGTAACGGTATATGCGTCTGTTATCGGCGGGCTCTTCTACTACAATTTATTCAAATTTGTTTTTGACAAAAAACTGCAAAACGAAATGGTGGAAATGGTGCGTTTCCGCGCGCCGTCGCTGGTGCAGTGGCTGGCCTCGCGCCCCAAAGGGGAGGCCACTTTCCGTGAAGCCGAAATTATGAAAGGGCTCCAGCGCTACGACGACCGCATTAAGAGCTTGGTTTATTTAAATTATGACGGTTCTATCCGCTGGCACGAAAACACCAAATTCCTGCGGATGTCGTATGCCGATTATAATAATTCCGTCGGTTTTGAAACGAATGCCGTGGTGCAGGCTATCCGCGACGGTTTGCCGCGTGCTATTTTAGCCGGCGGCGGCGATTATTATGATATGGCTATTCCGCTGCTTGCTAAAGGAAACACCGTTGCCGGCGTGGTGAATGTGACGGTCTCGCGGGAGAATGCCAAACAGCTAATTCATTCTTCCATGGTGCGGTATGCCGTAGGGGCGTTTATTATGATTTTGCTGATTGGCGGGGTATTATACTTGTTTTTGCTCCTTAAAGTTTTGCGTCCGTTGGAGTCGCTTAAAGACAGCGTGGAGGCTGTTTCTTTAAACAATCTGGCGCTGGCTTTTCCGGCCCGCCGCGATGAAATAGGTGATGTGGCGGCGGCGGTTTCTTCCTTGCTGGCTAAAATACGCGAAGACATTAAGAGCTTGGAAAATGTGGAAATTATGTCTTTGGAAAAAGAACAGCGTTGGTGGAAAACGATTTTGGCGGTAACGGTGCCGAAAGGTTCCCGCGCTTTGGTGATTGACGAAAACAATAATATCCTGTATACCAATTTTGAATTGAATGTTCCAGGCAAAGAAAAAGTGCATTTGCTGGATATTTTTGACGGCCGTCAGCAAGAAATTATCCAAGTGGTGGGCGAAGCTTTGGAAAACCCCACCAAAGTTTTGCGCGGCACGGTTGTTAATAAAAATGTACAATGTTTGGTGAAAGCTGTTCAGCTGCCGGACGACGCCGGGAAAAACCGCATCGTATTGGTGCTGGAACCCGAAAAATAAGGGAACTTGTTTTAGGAGAAAGATATGAGAGTAGAAATTAAAAAAATTGGCGTTTTAACGGTGTTGTTTTCCGTTTTTCCGCTGGCTGTATTTGTGGTAATGCTGCTGAGCGCTTTTATGGAAATCTTTAATCCAGATGTTGCTATCAGCGCGGCCTATATTATGGGGTTGGTGATGCGCGCGATCCAAAGCACCTTGCTGTTTTTGGTGTCCACGGTATTCTTTTTGTGGGCCTATAACTGGCTGTGCGCGCTGGGGATCCGCGGCGTACGGGTAGATTTAGAAGATAAATAAGGAGACAAAGGGGAATGAAAAAATTAATTAGTATTTTAGTCATTTGTGCTTTGGCGGGGTTTGCTTTTGCGGCTCCTGCCAAAAAAGCGGCTGCTAAGGCCAAGGCTCCCGCTAAAACAAAAGCGGAAATTGTGATTGTGGAATCCGATGAATACGAAGCCGGAAAAGAAGACCCGCAGTTAACGTCGGGGATTGCACAGTTTTTAAATGTGGAACCGGTCGTTACAAAGGTTTCTTATAAAGACGTATCGGCTGACCCGAAGCTGGCTAACTTGGATTACAGCTTTTTGCCGCTTTACTTGGTCAAAAAAACGGATGCCATCCGCACCAAGCTGGAAAAACACATCCAATACGGTTATGCCCAGGAAAATGATGACTTTATCATTTTGCCGAAACAAACCCGTTCCGGTGTATATTCCGACAAAACCGCTAAACCGGGCGTGATGGAAATTTTTGTAATGTCCCAGTGCCCTTATGGCGCGATGGCTGAAAATTTGGTTATCCAGGCGCAGAAAGACGGCAAACTGCCGGCGGATAAAGAAATTAAAGTCCGCTATGTGGTCAATTATGATGAGGAAAAAGGCTTCTCCAGTCTGCATGGTTCCGCCGAATGGGAAGAAGACATCCGCCAGCTGTTGATTGCCAAATACTATCCCAAAAAATTCTGGAAATATTTGGAAATCCGCAATAAAGATTACCGCTCCAGCCGCTGGGATAAAGCTATGGAAGAAGCTGGTATTAGCAGCAAAAAAATTATGAAGAAATTTGACGAAGAAGGCGTGGAACTTTTAAAAGAAGAAGCCAAATACGGCAAAGAATACGGTGTGAATGCGTCCCCGACTTTCTTGTGGGAAGGCAAAGTAAAGTTGGATTTTGGGACGGCTTCGGAAATTGAAGGTTTTTCGTTTTTGAACCCGAACGCTTCTAAAGCGCAAGGGCAAGCCGCCGCACCTGCCGGCAGCTGCTAAACGGCATATTTAAAAAGCCAAAACGGGGGCTGGGGCGTATCCCGGCCCCCGTTTTGGAAATATCGGGGTGATAGCCGTGTGCGGTTATGATCTGGATATTTCCAAAATGGGAAGACTCCTCGGGTGCCGCTAAAGACGGCGGGAAACAGGTGGCTACATGAAACGTTTTAACGGATTGTTTTCTAAAGCGGTTTTGGTGCTGATATTAATTTCCATTGTGCCGGTGCTCATTATTGGGTATCACGTGATGGGGGTGGACAGCCGCATCTTAAAAAATGAGATTTTGCAAAAGCAGCAAACGGTGGCCAGCCGGTTGGCTTCGGTCGCGCGGGCGCATATCAGCCGTAAAGCGCAGTTGTTTTCTATCTTTGTGGATTTACATACCGATTTTGGCGGGCATGAGTTTATTAACGAACAGGATTTGCGTTACTTGCTGGCGCGCAATCCGTCTATTTTTTATTTGGCGGTGCTTAACCCGCAAGGGCTGCAATTGTTTTCCGCGGGAAAGGCGGCTTCCTCCATAAGTTATACTAAGATGCTTCCGGCTATTCTTCAAGCGTGCGTGCAACGCGGCGAAGAATATATCAGTGATGTTTATCCTATGGAAGGAGGTATGTTTTCGTTGTTGGCTTTTCCTGTACGACAGCATCTAAATGATTCCCGCGTATCCGGCATTTTGGTGGCGGAAATGAATTTGAAAGAAATGGGGGAATCCCTTTCGCAGGCGTACCCGCTGGATATGAACGCCATTATCGCCTCCCAAGACGGGGACATTATTTCTTATAATGGCGCTCCGGACGGGTTGGCGCAGGGGCCCCAGCCGGAAATGACGGAGAAGGTTTTAACCATCAACAGCCAATTGGGCGCAAACCGCAGCGGAGAGGTGGAACTTTCAAACGGGGAGCGTGTGCTGGTTGCAGTAGCCAATTTGACTTTGCCAGGGTGGAGAGTGTATGTGGACCAACCGGCTAATGTGGCGGCGCAATTATTTGTAGAAAGTACTTTCAACTCGTGGTGGGATGTTTTGGTTTTGTTGTTTGCGATGCTGGCGTTTGTAATAGTAGTTAGCTATTGGGTAATTAAGCCCATTACTCGCCCCTTGGAGCGATTGCGGCGGGCGGCAATTAAACAGCGGGAAAATGATGACTTTGTAGTGCGCCCGGAAGATGTGGAAGTTCCCAATAATGAAATTGGGGAATTAGCCTCGGCTTTTGTAGATATGTCTACCGCTTTGCATATGCGCCGCCAGGAACTTATCCGCGCCCAAACGGAATTGGCGGAAGTGAACCAAGTGCTGGAAAAACGTGTGGAAGAGCGGACCCGGGAATTGAAAGATGCCAGCAATGAACTGGTAAAAGCCGAACGTTTGGCTGCTATTGGGCAAATGGCGTCTATTATCAGCCACGAAATCCGCAATCCGCTGGCGGTCATCAGTAACGCCACGCGGCTGATTAAAATGCTGGTGTCGGCGCCGGATCCGAAGCTTGCCAAACAGTTTGGCATTATTGAGGCGGAAATTAAACAGGCCAACAGCATTATCAGCGAAGTGCTGGGCTATGCCCGCACGCGGGATTTAATTTTAACTACGGTTGATTTAAATAGTTATTTGCGTGAGATTTTACTTTCGTATCCGCTGGTGCCCAGCATTACGCTAAAAGAAGACCTAGACCCGGAAACCGTGCGGATTAAGGTGGATGCGGAGGAAATCAAGCAGGCTATCCGCAACGTGATAGCCAACGCGGTGGAAGCTATGCCCAACGGCGGGACTCTTACGGTAGGCACGCAAGTAGGCCGGAAGATGGTGTGCATCTTTATTGCGGACCAGGGCCCCGGTATTACGGAAGAAGTACGCCGCAAAATGTTTGCCCCTTTCTTTACCACCAAAGCGCGCGGAACGGGGCTTGGCCTGGCGGTGGTGGGGAAGGCTATCAGCCGCCATAGAGGGAAGCTGTTTATTAACAGCGTGCCAGGCAAAGGGACGTGCTTTCAAATTTATTTAAAAATCTATAAAAAACCCGGAGATACCAACTATGGAGAAGCAAGTTAAAATCTTAGTGGTGGATGATGACAACAACCTGCGCGAAACGCTGGTGGATTTGTTGGAAATTGAGGGCTATAAAGTCTATCAAGCCGGCGATGCGGCGGAATGTTTGGATATTTGCGCTAACGAATTTTTTAATGTGATTTTGATGGATTACAACCTTCCCGGCGAAACAGGGCTGGACTTAATCCGCAAGATCCGTTCGTTTAACGAAGATACCCAAATTATTATGATTACCGCGTATGCTTCTTTAAACGCTATTATGGAAGCTATGCAGGAATCGGTTTATGATTTCTTAATGAAGCCGGTGGATTTTGATTATTTAAAGCGCACCATTAATCGCGCTTTGGATAAGTATTTCTTGGAACAGAGCAACAAAGAGCTGCTGGCCCAGCTGAAAACCCGCAATGAGGATTTGGACCGGTTAAATAATATGAAGTCCAAATTCTTTTCCATCGTGTCGCACGACTTGTCCAACTCGCTGATGACGCTTAAGATGAGCTTTGATATGCTCAAAAAAAAGCTGACCCCGGATGAGGACCAGCAAAAAAAGATGATGTTTATGGACGAGTCTATCAGTCAGATTGAACATTTGATTAAAGACTTGGTGGACTGGGCCGCTATTGAAAAGGGCAAGCTGCGTATTGAAAAAACACGCTTTGAATTGACCGAAAGCTTAAAGAAAACTGCCGAAATTTTCCGTGCCAAAGGCGCCAAGCGCAATATCCGCGTGACGTTTGAAAGCTGTGGGGCCGTGCCCGTGTTTGCCGACGAGAAACGCATCCGGCAGGTTATTTCCAATATTCTAGAAAACGCCGTCCGCCATACGCCCGACAACGGCACGATTGAAATTGTCGTTAGCAAAATAGATGAAAAAAATGCTAAAGTGTCCGTAACGGACTCGGGGGACGGTATTGACCCCGAGCAAGCGCCCAACCTGTTTACCAGCTTTACCCAAGTGGGGGATAAAAGCCGTGTAGGCCGGCTGGGTTTAGGGCTTTCTATCGCCAAAGATATTATAATCAATCACGGCGGCCGGATTTGGGCGCACAGCGAAGGATTAGGCAAGGGAGCCTCGTTTAATTTTACGCTGCCCATTGTCAATTCGTAATTGTTTTAACAACGTTAGGGGAGTATACCAATGAACAAAAAGAAAAAAGTAACCGTACTGATTGCCGATGACCAAACGCTTTTCCGGGAGGGGATTAAAGACGTACTGACCGGCGAAAAGTGGATTGAGGTGGTGGGCGAAGCCGCCGACGGATTAGAGGCGGTTGCCAAAGCCAAGAAATTGAAACCGGACGTGGTGCTGATGGATATCAAGCTGCCGAAAATGGACGGGATTAACGCCACCCGCCAAATCCGCCAAGCGTGCCCGGAAGTCAATGTGTTGATGCTTTCCAGCTTTGAGGACGAAGCCCACGTGTTGGACGCCATTCAAGCGGGTGCAAACGGCTATTTATCCAAAATGCTGCCGGCGGCCGAACTGGTAAATTCCATTAAAACTTTTACCAGCGAAGGGTTGATGATTCCGCAGCAGCTGATGGGTAAATTACTCCACGGTTTGCGCAAAATGGGAAACACCGGTATGCCTTCCCAGGCTACGCTGACCAAAACCGAAATTAAAGTGATGGACTATTTGGGCAAAGGGCTGAGCAATAAAGAGCTGGCCAAAGAGCTCAATTGCAGCGTAAAAACGATTAAGAACCATTTGAACAGCGCTTTCCATAAACTGGGCGTAAGCAGCCGCACGGAAGCGGTGGTCAAAGCTATTGAAAAGGGGCTGATTTCTTCGGAAGGGACCATTGTTCCCGACGAAACCGACGGAGAATGATATGAAGGGCACCGCCGAAAAGCCGCAACCGCTTGTTTGCCGCCGCGGGCAGGCTACGATAGAGTATGTGCTGATGCTGGCCTCTATTGTGGTGGTGCTTTCCGCCTTTTTGACGGCATTTCATACCGATATTGTACGGTTCTTTTTTACATTTATCGGGCAGTTACTCACGAGTTAGCTTATGAGATGGGTGGACCAGGCTGTTTGGAAACTGAAAGACCGTAAGGCGCAGATATTGTTGCCTTCGGTCCTTTTGGCGCCTATTTTTATTTTAGTCATTTATTTGTTGTTTGAAATGGCCAAAGTTTCTATGACCAAGGTCCGCCAGCAGTTCGCGTTGGATAATGCGGCTTACTCCCAAGTGTCCGCCGCTAGCACGTATTTAAATGCGGTGGCTATGGTCAACGGCCCGCTCCCCTACCGTGTAATGGCGTATTACAAAGACACCAAGGTAAACCCCAAACAAACGGCCCAGCAGGCCGGCAAGCAGCCCATCAGCGTGTTTGAACTGTTTTACCACGGCGGCGGCGTGTTGGCATTGGGGCCGGATTACGACACCGGCATCAACCCGCCGCCCCCGGCAGAGTCCAACGATTGGGGCTTCCAATACGATTCCAACAACCAGGAATATTCCCGCGGGGACTGGACCAAAGAACAGCCTCGTGCGCCGAGTGATGATGATTATGTTCCGGTGATGAGCAACTCGTTGGTAAACGATTATTACTTCCCGGCGCTTCGTTACGGGGTGGAAGTGATTAAAAACTATCTGACCACTTACGCCACCACGGGCGATATTTATGCCAGCCAGTCGTATGTGTACAAGGAAGTAAGCAAAAACGCCGTGATGTTCCGCGAAGCGTATTACTTAAACACCAACGATTGCAAAAAGTCGGACTGCGCCCGGCAAAGCGCCGCGCAGCTGCGGCGTTATTTGACGCTTTCCACCGATCCCTTTGAAATTAATAAACTGCGGTTTTATGCTTCCGATTCCGGCATGAGCGGGGAACACGGCGGCGCTTATAACATTGATTTTGCCGCTTCGGAAATATTGCCAAACGGCAAAAAATTATTCCAGTTTGCGTATTTGGACCCGTCTTCCCGCAGCCGCCTGCGCGCATTGGGCCGGGGGGTGACGCTCAAGCAGTCGTTTAAATTGCCCAAGAACTATTTTAATATCAATTTGGAACAAAAATACAAGCCGTATGTGCGCAATACAGTGGTGCTGTCGTGCCCGCGCACCAGCAATAACTGCGTGTGGCCTAACCCACTGCCCAAATACAGCGTAACCTTGGACCCATAATGAAAAACAACCTTTTTTTCTGGCGTTCTTCCAAAGGGCAGGCCACGACGGAAGTCGTGCTGTTGTTCCCGCTGTTTGTCATTTTTATTTTGTTTATCATCAAAATTTTCGGGTTATTGATTTTAAGCCAAAAAATGGAAATTGCCGGTTATTACGCGGCGCGGCGGTTTCAGCTGCAGTCGCACGTAACGGATTATTATGCCAACACGTGGGACAGGCGTTTTTTGAAGAAAGACATCCAGCGCAAAGTGGAAAATTATCTGGGGTTTGATAACCCGGATATGCGTAAGTTTTTAAGTTTAAACGAACTTAAAATGGATATCAATACGTCCGGTACCTGGACGAAAGTGGTGCTGACGGCGCGCACCCGTCCGCCGCGTATCCGTTTTTTGTGCAACTATAACAAAGATAAAGTGTGTGAGCAGGACGCCAAATGCCTCAAGGGCTATGCCTTTCTGTGCGAAACCGGCGGGGAGGTGGAAGTGATTAAATATGTGGGCCATAACGAACGTCCTTCCCCCTACCAGCGGCCTGAAGGAAAATAAGCGCCGGCGGCTCTTGATTTTTGGGTGCTTTTGCCCTATACTAAGGGTACGAGTCTGTGGTAACTCTGTGTTTGAGCGTGTCCGGCGGATACGGGTCAACAAGAGTAGTTTTTATTATATGTGAAAGGGGTTATTATGTTTAAGTTAAAGCCGGGGAATGTATTTCAAAAAATTAATAAAATGGACCGCAAACAAGCCTATACGGTCGGGGCGATTGTGTTGGTGTGTTTTATTGCACTGCTGACGCTAGCCTCGTTTTTGGGCGATGCGGAAGATACTTCGTTTGAAGATTTCAACACCCGCGGGTATGACTTAGCCCAGATGCCTTTTTTAAATGACGAAGCGGAAGAATATTTGTTGGCTTCCAAATATCCCGATATGCAGGGAAATAATTCTACGATGCTCTATTCCGCCGCCGAGAAAGAAGCCCGCCAGGAAGAAGACGCCGCCAATGCCGAGGCGGAAGCGTCGGAAGAAACGGCGGGAGAAGACAGTTCTTCCGGTTCTTCTTATTCTTCCGGTTACAGCGGATATGGAGGCTATGGCGGCGGACGGGCGGCAACGCCTACCCAGGTAGGGAAATTGGGCAGCGCCAGCATGAGCCATGCCGGCGGAAGCGGCGTGAGCGGCACGTGGGGTGCGCCGCGGGGCGATTTTTCGCCATATAAAAGCCAGGAAAAAGGGTCCGAAACGCCCATGCAGTTAAAAAACCAAGACGCCCGCCGCGCGTTATCCCAGTTTGCCCAAGGCAGCCGGGCGGCTGCCGGGTTCCGGGATTCCAAAGGAGCCAACGCTAAAAGAGCTATGATGGGCGCCAATGTGGCCGGGAGCGATGCGTTTGCCGACGGTGCAGTGGATTTAAGTAAAACGGGCGGGTTGGCCATTGACCCCAATGCGCCGGTATCTTCTTCCGACTTGGGCAATATAGATGATAAAGTGGCCGAAGCCGCCGACAAAGGCAAAGAAGACAAGGATAAATTTAACCAGGCACTGGAACAGAATTTCTGGGAACAGTTGGGCCAGCAAATTCTGAGCGGGCTGGCGGATATCGGCGTGCAGCAAGTGGGAAATTTATTGGACCAGCAAGTCAATCAATGGCAGGCCAATATGGCGGGCAATTCTGCCTTTAAAGATGCGCTGCGGGAACAGAGTGATATGCTGTATAATAAAAATCTTTCCGAATTAACGGATGCCGATATTGAAATGCTTAAAAACTCCCAGCCGTACAACCGCAATGGCAAACCCATTGACTGGGCAAAATTAAGAACGGATGCTAAAGAAGGCGGGACAGCCAAATCCGTCGGATCGGCGTGGACGGACGGAAATTCCTGCAAAAAATGCCAGAAAGATTTTTTTAATGGCAAAATAGACGGCGACCATGAGAATATGGGAATGAATGATTATTATCGCCAGGACACCAGTAGTGTCGCGTACAAAGCTGCTGTTGAAAAGAGAGACGCGACAAGAAATACCCGCTTGGGAAGAAATTCTACCGGCAACAATGCGATAAGCCGGGGATTGCAGGATACGCCAAATGCGCCCGGCGGCGGGAATTCTTCCAGCAGTGGAGCTTCCAACAGTGGCAATACAAATAACAGCAATACAACGGGTCCCGTTTCTTGCCCGCCGGGCAAAACATTGAAATATGTAGAAACGAGTAATCCTGGCGGATATTCGGTTAGCAGACAGTGGACTTGTGAGTAGATTTTGTTTTTTAGGAGGAATTTATGAATATTTTTAAATGGCTGGTAAGCCGGGGCGGCAAAGCGACCCTTTCCGCCGCGCAGGCGGTAGGGCTTTCGGCTGCTGTCGGAGTGGCGGGCATTGCCGCTTGGCAATACTTGGATGCCCCTTCCGACAATACCACTTTTAACCTGGGCGGGCCCAGCACCCGCGGCGAAGTGGTTTATGTAGCTGGCGGGGCCGGCGGAACCTATGGTGCGGGCGGAGAACCGCAGTCCGCTTTTTTGGCAAAACCTTCCAAAGCGATTGAAATGACCGAAAAACTAACGTTGGCGCAAAAGCGGGCGGGAGAATATGACGGTTATTCTTACCCGGAAGCGGACCCATCCACCCCGGCGGCTTACCGAATGGGCGGAAGCGAAGGCTTGGGAATGGGGGGCAACTGGGCCAATGAGGAAAAACTCAAAAACGACCCTATGGCTGCCGCCCAAAACAGTCTGGCGGGGATGACCAATATCATTAACCAAGTGCAAACCAAAGCCGCCCGTGCGCAGGCAGGTGCTGCGGCTGGGGGCGGTTCGTCCGGCGGTGCCGCAGGCGGACAAGCGGAAGGGAGCGAGGCTCCAGCCGGTGCCTTAGCCAGTGCCAGCCGCGATTGGGGTTCCTCCGCGGCTACCCGCGGGATCCGCGGCGGCGGGGGCGGAAATGCGTTTAATTCCTCCTTTGTGATTCAGAACAGCGGAAAAAGCGGCGGCAAAACTTCTTCCGCCGGGGATATTCAAAACGCGGCCAATGTGATGAAACAGTTCCAAGCGCAAGTGGCGTCTGCCCAGCAGGAAGGCGTCCGCCTGCGTTCCCGGGCCAGTTTCGGCGATAGCAACGGCGTTGGAGATAACTGGGATACGGTTATTGGAAATGCACGGCGTTCTAAAGACGGCAAAGATTTGGAATTTATCCGCAAACGTTCCGCCGATGCGGCCGCCAACCGCAACCGCTCCGCCAACGAAGGCGCACGCGCCTTTTTAGCCAGCAATAAAATATCGGGCGGAATGCAGGTTGTCGGTGAAAACGTGACCACCGGGCAAGGCCAAAGTTCTGCGGATTTCAGCGCCGGGCATACGGCTAATCTGCAGGCGATTGGGGATTGGTCGGCTACGGCGGATGTCCAACAGGAACAGCGCGCGGCGGACCGCAACTCCTTAACGAAATGGCTGTGGACGGCGGCAAGCGTCGCTTTGGCGGCGATGATCGCCATTCCGTTAATTAAGAATATTAATCTTGCTGGTGTCCCTGTAGGAATGATTATAGCCTTGGCTATGGCCGGCCTTGCTACGGCGTTTTGTGTGGTGGGGTTTGTCAAAGCCCAGCAGTTTTCCAATGCGTGGGGCAGCTCCGGTATGAGTACGGCTTTAAAAATTATTACGCCTATCTTAACGGGCGGCGTATGGGCCTCGTTCGTTTGGTCCAGTGCGTTTAAGGAACTTTATACCTCTGTAGGCGAAAAGCTGGGTATTATTCCTAAAAAATAAGAGGTGTTTGGTATGCAAATCGGTAATTGGATTATACAACCGTGGAGCCGGAAAAATTGTATTTACCGCATTATTGCTATTTTTCTGGCAGTGCTATGGCTCTTTTGGGGACTGGTGCTGGTCCAGGAAGGAAACCGCTTGCAGCAGCGTATAGAAGCGTTGCAGCTGGAAGCCCAGCGGAAAGAAGAAATGGCCCGCCGCGAGGCGGTGTACCGTCGGGCAGCTATGGGCCGGCAGCAGGATTCTTCAAGTGTGCAGAACGCGGTGGATGCCGTTTTGCAGTAGGAGATGGCTTATGAACTTATGGAACTTTTTAAAAAGCACTTCAGGTAAATTCGTGCTGGGTATTCCCCAACTGGCGGGAATAGCCGGCGTGGGAATGCTGGCTGTGTACGGTTCGTATGAGGTGGATAATACCTATGCCAGCAAACAGGCCCCTATTCGTACGCTGTCGGGGATTTCCCGTTCTTCTTCTTACGAAGGATTGCAGCAGAAGGACGGAAATCTGACGTCTATCAACATTAAGGATTCCCTTAACCAGGTGGCTTCTCCGGAAGAACGCGCCGCACTGGAAGCCCGGAATGTGTATACCGGCAGCTCTGTGGACGCAACTGAGGCCAGTATTGCCAATTGGTCGGCCGGATCGGCGGCGGAAGGCGCCGTAACGGACGGTTTGGGAATGGGCGCCAATAGAACGGTAATGAACGACCCGAACGGCGGAGCCGCCACCCGCGGGGCAAATACCCGGGGGGGCGTAAATCCTGCCGCTGTGGCGGCGGGCGCCGCCGGGGCGGGTGCCGAGGGTGCGGGCGGTGCAGCCAGGCCGACGCTGGGAACGGCCTCTATGGCACGGGCTTCCGGCAATGTTTTTGCCGCGGCTTCCGGACCAATTAGTTCTGGTTCGGGGTCCCCGGCTACGCGCGGAGGGGGGGCTTCTTCCTCCGGAGGGGAAGGATATCAATTTTCCGGCGCTATGCCCAGCGGTTCTAACGCTATTTCCGCTATGAATGCCGGGAAAGGCTTTAGAACATCCAATTCCACTTTTATGGCGGGTGGGCGGCAGTCCACTTCCGGGCGCGGGCGGCGTTCCCCTCAAGATAAAAACGCCTTGCGGGATATCGCCAAACGTTCCGCCGATGCCGCCGGCAACCGGGACCGCTCCTCCAACGAAGGCTCCCGCGCCTTTTTGGCGAGCACCCGCAATTCGGGCGGTATGCAGGTGGAAGGCGGCGTGACGACCGGCGGAAGCGGCGGATCGGCTGACTTTGAGTCGCCCAACAGCAAAAACCTCCGCGCCATTGGCGATTGGGCCGAAGAAACGGATAACTTTGCCGAAGAACAGCAAAAGGCCCGCAACCGCTTAATGTGGATGACGCTGGCGTTGGTAGCCGCTACGGTGGTGGCTATCCCCATTGCATTTAACTTGATTTCCAAAGGCAGCAAATCCGGCTTGTTCGGCCTGCCCTTGATCGCGTGGGGATGGGTCGTTTTGGGCGCGGTAATGGCTTATGCCGCTACGGTGATTGGCTTCGGTATCCATTACGACAAAAACTACAACGGGAACTTAATGCCGATTATGTCCTACGTATTGGGCGGTGCTGCTATTACCGCTATGATTACTACGGGGCTGATGGCTATGAAGAGCACCGGACAGAAAGCCATCCAAGAAAAATTTATGAAAGGCGCCAAGAAGGCCGCCAATACGGTAGGGCAGATGGCTTTCCAAAAAGCTGCTTCTACCGGCGTTCAAAAATTAATGAACGAACAGCCTTCCACTACCAAGAAATAATTTATCCGGCAGGGAACGCCATAGGGCGTTCCCTGCGTGTGTGAACCAATATGCAAGAGCAAGAACCCAATAAACCGCCGCAAAAGGCCAATAACCCGCAGGAACAGGAAGAAAAAACCCCCTTCGCGGCCTTATTGGCAGACCTCAAACCGTTGGCCCGCTCCAAAAAAGCGTGGGGCGCGGCGGTGTTGTGTTTATTGTTTTTCTTGGGAACGGCAGTGGTCCCGGTGGGAAAAATCCCGTTCTTGCGCAGTTTGGCGGAAGCGATGGGCTATTCCGCCGAAGAAGCCCAATCCCTTTCTTTCTTGAAAGCCTTACTTTCCTGGAATGAACACGCCAAACGGGTGCAGGGCGAAGCGGATGGCCCCGATGCTTCCGGCGTGTTTGGCAAAGACGGCGGTTTTTTGGCTTCGCAGGACCGCTTGATTAAGGAAAAGGATTCACGTCTGTTTAATATGCGGGCGGTAAATGCCGCTTTGGCCCAGCAAGGCAAAGCCACCGATAAAATTGCCGGGGCGCATTATACCGTGCGCACTGGGGACGAAGATCCTTCCGCCGCGGCGGCCCGCATAAGGGGCACTGCGGCTAACACCCAAGCCAATGCCCAAACTCCTTCGGAAGTGTTTTTTGGGACGGATTCTTCCTCGGTACAGCGCAACCCGCAGGACGGTTTCAATTCTGTAGATTCTCTTAAAAAAATTGCCAACCCGCACATTGCCGGTTCCGGCAATATGGACTGGATGGACCGCTTGGTGGACAAAGCCGTGCTGACCGACCCCGATTTACAAAGTATTTCCAAAAAACTGGATACAGGGGGAATGCTCTCCCAGTTGGCGCCTATTACCGATATAGGCCGGCACAAGGCCCAACGGGATATGTATTACGCGTGGATGACGGGGCGTACCGCCAACCGCACGCCGAATATCGTGCTTAAAAAGACGCTTGCCGCCGCCGGGTTTGACGGGTCTTCCATGCCCAAGCGGGTGTTTGATTCGTCCGGTTTTTCCGGCATTGGCATTACCTCGGACGCCGTGGTGGGCGATTTGGACAATATCAAATTGCGTATTCAAAAAGAAGAAGAATGCAACCAAGCGTTGGAAACCTCCGGCGAAAAACTGACCAACCAGCTGGAAGAAGCCAAAAAAGGCATTGATGTGTTGTCCGGCTCTTTCCCGAAAACGTGTGATGATATTAATGGCAATTTTACCAACCGCCTTTCCGTATTGCGCAACCAGTGCGAACAAGTAAAATTGGCCTATAACGATTTACACACTTCCTGCGGTGTCGCTATTAAGGCCGGGCGGGAAGGGACCTGCACTACCAATAATTTGCAGGGCCGCTATGACCAATATGCCGCTTACTGCGCGGCAGAGAAACAAAAATGCGCTTCCATGAGTACGCCCGAGGAACAGGTGTCTTGCTTGGCTGCCATTAAAAAAGCGGCCGATTATGACGAAGGGGACTGTTATGGCGGGGGATGCTCGGAGCAAGGCATTTCCAAGCTGGTGGCGGGAACCTTTAACGTTGGCGTGGGGAATAACCCGGTGGATCCAAACGCGGGGGATTTCTTCCCGGAGACGGATTGGGGAAACACCAATTGGTAAAATGCCCCTTGAAAAACGCCGGTTTAATTGTATAATAGAAATAAGGAAGGTTGGATAAAGAAAGTTGTTACGGAGTGGGGAACCATCTCTGAACAACGAATTTCTTTATTATGGGAAAGCAGTACGAGGGAGAGTGTACACCGACGGCAAGGATACCTTTTCCCAGGCTTGTAATAAGCCATAACAAGCCGTTTTATTTTAATAGGAGGCATTTATGCCAGAGGAAAAAAAGAAGGAAAGTTTTACCTTTAGCGATAAGATTAAGAACAGCAAGCCAATTGCCTCTAAATCTTTCGCTAATCGTATTTCCTCCAAAATCGGGAGCGACGGCAAACCGAAAAAGACTCTCTTTGAGAGAACGAAACGGGATGCTCCGTTCTTCATCGCGGCCTTGGTGGCACTGTTGCTGCTGCCGTTTTTGTATAAGTACAGCGGCCAGGTGAATGAAGAAGCAATGATTACCCCCGGGAGCGAGGAATCTGTTTTTGATCCCGAACGGTATGGGTTTGATACGGTAACTGAGGATCCGGAAGGACAAATCGCACAGCTTGCCGGGCGCGACCCCTTGAGCTTGATTAAAGGATTTGGCTCGGACGAACCGGAAGAAGATTCATACGATTCCCAAATCTATACGGACCGCAGCGGTATGGATGACAGTTTTTCCTCTACCGACACCTCGGTAGAAGAAAACAATACCAACATCTACAAGCAAAATGCCCCCGCGGCCACGCGTGCGGCTTTCCGCCGTGCGGCCACCAAAATTAACCCGCTTTCTTCGGCGGGGCTTTCCAGCCGTTCCGGCGGGAAATTGGGCGTAGGTATGTGGGGCGGCAGCCTTAAAACAGCAGCCCAGAAAGTTGGTGCGGAAGGCCCGCGCAACAGCCCGAAACCCGTTTCGCTCCAGCCGCTGCAGGCGGCCGGTAAACCCAGCCGCAGCTATTTTGGGCAGGGGGCCGCGGCAGAAGCCAGACGCTCCAGAGACGCTATGTCCAAAGCCAATGCTATGCAGGCCTTGATGGACGCCCAAATGAAACCGGTTGAACCCGGTAAAATCGGCGGGTTGTCCGGCGGTTCGTTCGGCCCCGGCGGCGGAAACGGCGATTTGAAACGCACGTTTGCTTTCAACGGCAAAGAACCCTGGTGGTGGGATATGATGAAACGCCGTTCCCAGATGGAATGGGAAGCAAAATTCAACCGCCGTTGGGATTGGATTAAGTGGAAAGACAAACTGTGGCAGAATGTACTGGGCGGTATCTTTAACTGTATTGTGACCGGGCAGGATGACGGCAGTATGGGTAAGATCTTTGGCGCCAAGGCCGGCGCCGGCAAACCGGCGGAATGTGCCGGGTTGGATAAAGAAAAATGGGAAGCCGCAAATCCGACTGTGCCTTTTACTAAAGATAATTGCCGCGCATTTTATGGCTTCGGCGTAAATAAAGACGTGCAAGACCCTTGGAGCGGCGGAAACGCAAATGAAGTTACCATGGGCCCGATTGCCCAGCGGTTGGACTGCTTGAGCGAAGGGTTAGGCTTTGCGTTTGGCAAATGGTCCAAAGGCCTGTTTGGCAAAAACAAAGGCGCCTTTGCCGAAGCAGGGGACTGCAACGACTTTGCGGTAAACGGTATCTATACGGCTGATTTTTCCAGCACCAAAGACGGCTGGACCGTGATGCACTATGTAGTAGGCGTGCGGACGGGCGATTTGGACAAGTACTATGATCTCCCGGCGGAACAACAGCCCGACATGCTGGTGGTGGGATATATCGGCAACGGGCCGATCTTTAACAGCAATACCTCTGCTATTAAAGAACGGAAAGACTTTGTACCGCTGTTTATTGAAAGCGTGGCCATTAAAGGCAAAAAAATGGACAGCAAAAAATCCTCCACAGCTACCAACACTGGGTATAAATATGCCGGGTATTGGAGAAATGGCGCCAGAAGCGGCGGTTTTGAAGCCACTTCCTACGACGATGCTATAGCCAAGTGCAACGCTTTCAAATGGCCTACCCGCCAGGACTGCAGACAGGAAATCAATATGCAGGCCAAGGATGTGGACAAGGTAAAGAAAATTGCCGCGGTAACGGACGGCGGCCAGATGCCCACGTACGGCGAATTTATGGCTGTACTTAGAGAGGGCGGCGCCATCCGCGATACGGTGTCCTTGGGCGCGAAAGAAAATCTGTCCAAATCCACCAAAGGCGGCAAGCAAGGCAAAGACTTTGTAACCGGTGCGCGCTGCGCTTACCCGCTGGTGCGCGTCAGCTGCGACTACTTTGCCAACGTTTCCAATGCCACTATCGGCGAGAAATTCCAAGGTTGGCCGTTTGCCCACCTGACGTTTACGAACGGAATGACGGGCAACAACGCGTATAACACGATGAAGAGCCGCTTCTTTATCTCCTATACGTTGCAAGGCGATGATAACAGCCAGCCCGATGCTATTACCACCTCGCGCGATACGACGGCGGGACAATGGTATCCGGTTCCGCACCAGGATGTACGCCAGTATAACAGCTCGTGGAGCAAAGAACTGAGCGGAAACGGGTTTGTAACCACGAACCTGGGCACGGAACGCGGTGATCTGCCCGGCGCCAAACAGGGCGGCAAAAATGTGGCTTCCTACCAAGTGGTGGCAACATCGCCTGACATTAAAGCCTTACAGGGTGCAAATAAACGCGTGATTGTAACGTGGGAAGTGCGCCAGTGCGACAACCTGTTGATTGACGGCAGTTCTATCACCCAAGGCGGCTGCAACAGGGGCAACATCGTCTTTAGAAACCAGGACGGAGAAGCAACCAAAATTGCTGGCCAGGATAAACCGGGTGAAGTGGTCAGCCAGGTAACGTGTATCTATTACGACGGGTACGAGCCGATCGGTATTTCTACCGATGTAAGCCAGCCGGAACCCGCTCCGCAAAAACCGGAACCGGCACCCCAAGTAAAGGCTGAGCCAGGTATGACTGACTTGTATTTGGCTAAAAAAATGAGCGGTACCGGCGGTATTACAAACCTGTACCAGCAGGAACGCAGCGATGTGCTCCAATTCCCGCAATTTAATATTTACGGGAAGGGCGGCACCCATGCGTTGAATGCAGCGTTTGACGACTGCTTAGACGTTGGATACGGCCCCAATCAGGCTAAAAACACTAACCCTGCCCAAGTGTTTGACCAAACTGAAGTGCAGGCGTATGTAGGCCAGGTAATTGCCAAGGCAAACAGCCAGCCGCAATTCCAACAGGCGGCCAAGCGGTTTGTCCACTCGGGCTCCGTATCCGTATCCGAGCTGGTGGACGCGATGAGCATTGATTACGCCATGGACCCGAACGCCCAAGTGCCTTTAAACGTAGTGTGCGCGTTGGGTAAGACCATTGGGCATAACTCGTTTGACCGCTCCAAAGGCGCGATGAGTGATAAACGCGCGTGGAGAAATATGTTGGGTGCGTTTGCCGCGTACATCGGGCCGGATTCCTCGTACTATCCTGCTTTGTATGTACAGGATGCGCAAGGCAATACCATTATTGACCGGCGCTTCTTTGGCTGCTTGTCGGCCACGGAAGGCGGCAGAACGACCAGCCAGCATACGACGGAGCCGCAGTATCACTATGGCCGGTATAACTGGAGCCAGTTCCAAAACGGGGATTTGAAACACCAAACGCTGAAGGCTACGGGTACCAGCAGCGGAGACTCCGGGCGCGATCCATATCTGCAAAGATTGCAGAGCGGCGGCTGGGTGGAAGACGCTTGGGACCCGACATCCTACCCGCTATATCCGATTGCGCAAGCAACTAGATTCCAGCGTACTGATTCGCAAGATCCCCAGTACTTGCAGAAAAACTATAACGGCACGATTGACGACTACAACCGTAGCCGGTTCAAGGCCGCCTATAGCAATGTGCTGAGCGACTTGGTGGACTCCTGCCGCTTGCAAGGCAATATGCCGGTAGCCAATGCCTTGAAGTATGTGGGCGGCGTGTGCGTAAACGGCAAGGAAGCCAAACCCGACAACGGATACGGCCCCAATGCTTGTACCCAGCAGTTTAGAAGTTCCAACGAGCGCGGTACCGGTACAAACTTAAACAAATAAGTATTTTCCCCGGGGGTTTCCTCCCGGGGATTTTTTTGCCCTTTTTCCCCGGGGTACGGTTGGGGTGGTCCGTTTCGGCGTTTGTGGAACAGGTGTACCCGTCCGGTCCCTAAATCTGTTTGCGCGGATTGCCGCTTTTTATTTATCATATAGATATGATTGCGAAACGTCTGTTGGCTGTTGTATGTCTTGCGGCGGGAGCGCTTGTAGGCGGCGCGCCGGACGCGTATGCTTTTTTCCCGTTTTCTTTCCGTAAGCAAGAACTGAAAACCGATTACTCCCAAACGGTGTGGGACCGCATTATGCTGGAGCAGTCCGTTACCGATATGCGCCGCGGTATGGGCGAAATGGCTCAGGCCAAATACCGCGAGGCTTCCAACAGTTTTGCCAAAGCCGTTATCAAAAATTCCAAGGACCCGTTGCCTTATTTGCTTTTAGGCGCTTCGCTCTACTGGGCCGGGCAGGTGGACGACGCCGTCAGCGAATACAACGAAGCCCTCCGCCTGGACCCGCAAAACGCCATGGCCTACCAACTGCTGGGCATTGCCAGCGGCTGGAAAGGCGACGTGCCCCAGGCACAGGAATATTTTTTAAAAGCCAACGCGCTGGACCCCAACAAAGCCGATACCCATATGAACCTTGGCTCCACCTATGCTGTACAGCTTAAGCTGGATAAAGCCCTGGAGCACTTCCGCCGCGCCGCGGAACTGGCCCCGTGCGAACCGCTGTACCACTACCAGCTGGGCTCCCTCTACGAAGCCATGGGCCGCGACGAGCAGGCCGAGGACTCGTTTAAAAAAGCGTTGAGTCTGTTCCCGTATTACGAAGACGCCCAGCTGAGCTTGGGCGCGCTGTACGAAAAATTAAACCAACCCAAGGACGCTTTAAAATACTACAAAAAAGCCGTCCGCACCAAGCCCGGCGATTATGTGGCCCGCCTGCGCTATGCGTTTTTGCTGATGCGCCAGGGCGAGGCGGAAAAAGCGCGCGAGGTGATAGAAGAAGCTTTCTCCATTACCCGCTTTAAGGCGGATGGGCTGGCCCTAAACGCCGTCTACCGCGCCAGCGGCAGTTCGGCGGAGGCGTTTCGGAAACAAATTCAAGAATTTAAAAACAGTTTGGAAAAAGTGTCCCCGTCCAAGGTGGTCAATGTGGAAGTATCCCTGGAGTTTAATCCGGTTTCGCAGGGGGGAACATCCCGCCGTGGCTCTACCTTTGAAGAAGCCTACCAACGCCTCCGCGCGGACGGGAACACCGGGGACGCGCAGGCCGCGCGCACGTTTAAGCGTGTGTTTGCGTTGCCGGAAGGGGACGCCGAACAGCGCAAAAAACAAATTGAAGATTTTATTTCCGGCCTGGAACAAACCGTTGCGCAGGCGGACGGAAAATACAACATCAATATGTCTTTGCAGGGGCGTACGATGGATTATAACGCCCCTTCCGCCTTAACCCAACACAATACCGCCGCCCCCAAAGCCGTGTACGACCCGCGCATCGTGGGCAACGATATGGGCCTGTGGGTGATGGGCCGCAGCTGGCTGGCGTTTGTGGACGAAGCCGCCGAAGAATTAGCGGGGTATACCCAATGCCCGCCGGATGATACGTGCGCGTTGCTGGAAGGGCTGGCGGCGCTGGCGCGCGGCAATTTTTCCGCCGCGCGGGAAGTGTTTTTGCAAGCGTCCCAAACCGCGCCCAAGGACCCGCTGGCTTTCTTGGGTTTAGGCACCGCCGCCGTTGTGGCGGGGGACGATGGGCAAGCCAAAACATATTACGAACAGGCCCTGCAGGCGGCCCCCAAAAACAAAGTGGCGGCGCGCAATTTAAAAATTTTGGCGGATTAAACCTATGCAAAAATACGGACAGCATTTTTTGGTAAGCGAAAGCATCATCCGCCAGATTGTGGACGCGGCGCTTGTACTGCGGGCGGAAAACTTGGTGGAAATCGGCCCTGGCAAAGGCGCACTGACCCAACAGCTGATTGCCCGCGGAGAGAAAAATTTTACCGTGGTGGAAATTGACCCGGAAATGATTTCCTATCTCCAAAAAAACTTGCCGCCGCAGGCGGGCGTGCGGCTGGTGGAGCAAAATTTTTTGCAGGCGGACCTTTCCCAATTGGCCCCCAATCCCACGCTGTTTGTGAGCAATTTGCCCTATATTGACGCCGCTGACATTTTGGATAAAACGCTTGCGTGGCCCTTTTTTCAGGCGGCGGTTTTTATGTTCCAAAAGGAGCAGGCCCAGCGTATCCGCGCCCGGGCGGGGGAAGAATTTTACGGCCCTTTGTCCGTGTTTTCCCAGCTGCGCGCGCAAATAAGCCCCATTTGCAAGGTGTCGCGCGGGTGTTTTAATCCGCCGCCCAAAGTGGAAAGTATGGTGCTGGCGTTCCAAAAACGCGCCGTATGGCCTGTAGCGCCGGAGGCGTGGCCCCGGTTTAAAAAATTGGTCAACGCTGCTTTCCTGCACCGGCGCAAAACGCTGTTTAACTCATGGGCTTTGTGCGGGTATGATAAACAAAAAATCCAACACGCGTTGGAAGCGTGCGGGGTAAGCCCTTCGGCGCGGGCCGAACAGGTGGGGCCGGAAACGTATGTAAAATTGTTTGCGTTATTATAAAAGGTCTTGCAGCCGATATTCCAAAATCCGTCCGCGTACCTCAAACGGGCGGATTTTATTTAATCCCAAGCGCGTGACGGCGGTTTGTATCAGCGTGCCGGCGGACGTTTCCGCGGGCGCGTAAAAACGCCCCGCCTGCAGGAAAGCTTCTTCGGGCGCAAGGCCGATGAGTTCGCTGCCGGTTGCTTCCAGCCCGCGCTTATGCGCTTCTTTCCGGCAGGCTTCAAATACCTGTGCTAACCCCGTTTGGCGGTAGTCGGTCAAATTAAAAGACACTTGCGCCGCCTGATAGCCCGGCATCAGCCAGCCGATGGCTTTTACGGCGGGGAGGCCGCCGTTTTTTTCGCGCAGGACGGAGGCGATTTCCTTGGCGGCGGATACGTCCTGTGTATTTAAAGATACGTTAAACGCCAGCAAAAAGTTCCGCGCACCTATCACGCCGGCTCCCGTGCGGGCTACTTGTTCGTCAAATTGCTGTGGGCCTAAATCGGGGGGGAGCTTCGGCAGTTTTTGCGGCAGGCTTTCGTATTCGCCGCGGCGGATGAAAGCTAAATTCCGGCGTTCTGTACTGGCGGCATTGGCTTCGTAAAAGTAAACGGGGAGGTGTAATTCTTTGGCCACTTGTTCGCCCAGCAAGCACGCCTGCCGGGCCGCTTCGGCAAGCGTCATTTCGCGCACCGGCACAAACGGGCACACATCCACCGCGCCCAGCCGCGGGTGCGCCCCGTGCTGAAAGCGCATATCTATTAATTCAGCCGCCGCCTGGAAAAGCGCAAACGCCGCCTGCCGCACACTTTCCGGCGCACCCGCCAGCGTCAGCACCGTGCGGTTGGCGTCGGCGTTGGAATCGGCGTGCAGCAGCTTGGCCTGCGGCGCGGACGCACGCACCCGGCGGATGATTTCGGCAATCACGTCCGCCCGGCGGCCTTCGGAAATGTTTGGCACGGCTTCCATTATTTTCATACAATTATTATACCCCTTTTCCGCGGGTCTTTCGGTAAAATAAAATTTTTAAAACGCGTGTGTTATTTCCGCTGATTTATAGTATAATAATTGTAGGTACTTATTAAGTTTAAGTACCTGATAATTCATAAAAGGAAGTAAATAGTAAAATGCCTAAAGGAAAAGTTAAGTGGTTTAATGACCAAAAAGGTTACGGTTTCGTGACCCCCGAAGACGGTTCTAAAGATCTCTTTGTTCACTATCAGGAAATTCAGGGCGACGGTTTCAAAACCTTGGCTGAAGGCCAGGAAGTGGAATTCGAAGTCGTGGAATCCGAAAAAGGCCCCAAGGCCGTGAAAGTCGTCAAACTGTAAGCTTTGAAAGACTTTTAGAAAGCCCTGAGCCGCCGGTTCGGGGCTTTTTTTTGCCCTGCTGTAAGGAAGAATTGAAATGAGTAAAAAAGTGTATCCGCAGGCATCGCTTGGCGAACTGTGGTTTTTATCCTATCCGCTGATTGTAACGATGGCCTCGCAAGTAGTTATGCAGTTTGTGGACCGGATGTTTTTGGCCTGGTATTCGCACGAGGCACTGGCGGCGTGCGTGCCTGCCGGCGTGCTGGCCATGACGTTTGGCGCGATGTTTATGGGGCTGGCCAGCTACACCAGTGTATTTATTTCGCAATATTATGCCAAGAAAAAATACGCTTCTGTTACCGTTTCGCTGTGGCAGGGGATTTTGCTGGCAGTGCTGTCCTCCTTGGTATTAGCCGGGCTGACGCCCGCGGGGATAGCCGTTATCAACGCTTTTGGGCACGAAGAAGTGGTGCGGGTATTGGAAATTAAATACTTCGCCATTTTGAACATTTTTGGCGGGTTGGCGGTTATTAACAACGCGCTGGCGAGCTTTTTCAGCGGGCGGGGCCAAACCAAAATACCAATGTGGGCCACCGTCGTTGGCAACGGCGTAAACATTGTGCTGGATTATGTAATGATTTTCGGCAAACTTGGTTTCCCGGCTATGGGCATTGAAGGCGCCGCCTGGGCTACCATTATCGGCAGCGGTTCCATTACGCTTATTTTCTGCACGCTCATTTTTGCGGGCAAGGTGCGTAAAGAATTTAAAATCAGCCGCCTGGCAGGGTTTTACAGGCCGGTGTTTTCGCGCCTGCTGCGCTTTGGCCTGCCCAACGGGTTTGGGTTTCTAATGGATATTTTATCGTTTACGCTTTTTACGTTTATGATCGGCAACATTGATACCCTTTCCCTGCAGGCCAGCAATGTGGTAATGTCTATGCAGCCGGTGGTGTTTACGGTCATTTTGGGGTTGGGTATCGGCATACAGATTTTGGTCAGCAAATACCAAGGTTTAAAGCGGCCCGATTTGAGCATAAAAGTCATCAAAAATGCGTGCAAGATTGGTTATTCTTATGCGGGGGCGGTAGGGTTGTCGTTTTTCTTTTTTGCGCCGCTTTTTGTGGGGCTTTTTATCCCGGCGTCATCGCCGGACGCGGCGGCGATTACCGCCAAAACCTATCCGCTGATGAAGCTCGTCAGCGCGTTTGTGCTCTTTGACGCCACTTACCTGATTTTCGGCGAGGCCATCCGCGGCGCGGGTGACACTAAATTCTATATGTATATTATGATTTTTTGCGCGTGGGGGCTGCTCATCCCCGGTACGTGGCTGATTGTGTACAAACTGCGTTTATCCGTTTTTTGGGTGTGGAGCTGGCTGACGTTTTACGCCGCGTTGACGGCGGTGTTTATGTTGGCGCGGTTCCTGTCCGGCCGGTGGAAGCGGTTTAACGTAACCGGCGTATAAGGCGGGTTCTGAAGTAAAATTTTTGGCGCGGCCCTTGTTATCGGGCCGCGTTTTTGTTGTGTGGGCATTGTGGCAGCAGTGTGGCCTAAACTAATCGCCTTGACGGGTAAAGAGAGGGGAGGGGCGGTTCGCCCCTTGATTTGTTTTTTTTTTTTGATAAATTTTGGCTATGAACAAAATTTATCAAAAAACCTACCCGGCGGGGAAAAACGCCGGATTTACGCTAATAGAG
>CASFTM010000006.1 GCA_949297775.1 uncultured bacterium | reverse complement strand
ATATCCGCAAACGCATTTACGCGGCTCCGCCTTTGGGCAAAAAAGCCGTGATGGTGGCTATCCCCACCACGTCCGGCACCGGTTCCGAAGTTACGCCGTTCACCATTATTACCGACGAAAAAACCGGCACCAAATACGCCATTACGGACTACGCCTTAACGCCCGATATGGCTATCATTGACCCGGAATTCGTGCTCAATATGCCCAAATCGTTGACGGCGTTCTCCGGCTTGGACGTGCTGACCCACGCCATTGAAGCCTACACATCCGTATACGCCACGAACTTTACGGACGGACAGGCGTTGGAAGCGATGCGCCTGGTATTCAAATACCTGGAAAAATCCTACACCAACGGCGCCAAAGACATCAACGCCCGCGAAAAAATGCACTATGCGGCTACCATTGCCGGTATGGCGTTTGCCAACGCGTTTTTGGGTTTGTCGCACTCTATGGCGCACAAACTGGGCGCAATGTACCACGTGCCGCACGGCTTAGCCAATGCGTTGCTCCTTTCGTATGTAATTGAGTTTAACGCCACGGACAAACCAACCAAGCAGGGCTTGTTCCCGCAATATAAATATCCGTTCGTCAAAGGTCGCTACGGCAAAATTGTGGACTTCCTGCTGCCGCACAACAACCTGGGCGACGACAAGGACGCCAAAGTGCAGAAACTGATTGATATGGTGGAAGAGTTGAAACACAAACTCAACATCCCCCGCTCTATCAAAGAGTACGGCATTCCGGAAAAGGAATTCCTGGACAACCTGGATAAACTTTCCGAACTCGCCTTTGACGACCAGTGCACCGGCGGAAACGCCCGCTATCCGTTAATCAGCGAAATCAAGGACTTGTACTTGAAAGCTTATTACGGAGAACCGGTCAAACACAAAGCCAAATAAGCTTTGCTGAAATTACCCAAACAAAACCCCCGGCCCAAAACCGGGGGTTTTTAACAGCCACGGACACAGCGCGAGCTTCCCCCAAATATACACAGCAGAACATGAAATGATATAATATTTATATGGGATTGGAAGAAATCGAGGAGAAAGATTATTTCTCTATCGGGGACGTTAAACGCATTACCGGCGTGCCGGAGTATTCCGTACGCTACTGGGAAGCCGAGTTCGGCCTTATCCGCCCGATCCGCCTGGAAAGCGGCCACCGCCGCTACACCAAGGCAGACGTCTACACCATTCTCAAAATTAAAGATTTAATTTATAAGCACAAACTGACGCTGGAAGGCGCCAGAAAACAGCTCTCCAAGTATCAATTTCCCGCGGGCGGCGGTCCAGAAAAGCCGCGCACGGACATCAAACTTCTGACGGAAATTAAAGAAACGCTGGAAGATTTGCTAAAAGAATGATAGAATATATGTGTAGCCAGTAAATGGCGCACGATTTTCGGGGAGTGGCTCAGAGGTAGAGCGCTCGCTTGGGGTGCGAGAGATCGCGGGTTCGATTCCCGCCTTCCCGACCATTTAAAACTATTTATCGGGGCGTAGCGCAGATGGTAGCGCGCACGGTTCGGGACCGTGAGGTCGTGGGTTCAAATCCCGCCGCCCCGACCATTTAGAAAGCCGCTTTTAAGTAAGCGGCTTTTTTGTTGCCCTTCTGGCCCGGATCCCGTCGGGAGGCTCCCGCCGTTTTTATACATTGCCGTTCCAGAGAGCTTTTAGAGATACAGGAAAAAGGCCTGGAATGGGCCTTTTTCTCTAGCCGCCAATAAGAGCGGATCCAAATCTGTTACAATGTAAGCATAATTTATGTATTTTACCGATAAAAACCGTATTAAATATTTCAAAACACTTATAGAAACGCCTGCCCCAGAAAGGAAAAAAGCCCTGGAATCCTTTTATGTGGAATTATTTTTACAAACGCCCGAGGGCAGTGCTTGGAAGGGGGCTAAACAATTGATGGACATTTCACCCCAAGAAAGTCCTGATTTTCTATTTTCATCCAAAAGCGGGCAAAAACAGGGATTGGAACTGACCGAATGGGTCAACAATACCAAACAATGCCGGGTAAACCAAATACTGACAGAAATTGCCCGGGATATTTGTATTGAAGTTAAAAACACAAAGGGTATGTGTCTCAGCTTGGTAATTGATATTTATGACCCCAGAAAGTGGCACAGCCAAACCAGGCAAGAATATATTGATTATATAAAGAATCCAGGCGTAAGAAGACTACAAGAAAACACCAAAAATCTGAAAAAAATATTTTTAGAAGCAATACTAAATAGTGGCACAATTACAGAAGATTTAACAGAAAAACAAATAGAAATCAATGGGCAAGACTTCCGCTTGGCGTTTCATAAATCGTGGTTTGAATATCCCAATTTTCATATTAACAACAATAGCACGTGTTGGGAGAATCCTGTTATCTCATTACAGCATTCCATTGATAAGAAAAACAAAAAATATGCTTCTTTTCTTAATAAATGTGCTGCTTGCGATTTGCTAATTACATATCCTTACTATCATACAGGAAATCCTATTTTTTCCGACACGAGCGTTTCATTCAAATCCAGCTTCCCCAATGTGTTTTTATTGTATTGGGACGGCTGGGATATATCGGTAACGAAATTAAAAACTGTTCTTCCCTAACAGCACCACGCCCTTTCCTGCCGTTCAAACTCCGTTTCCCCCTCCGCCAAATTCATTAATTCCTTAAGGCTCATATTCCGGGGATTTTTGAATTCTAAAATATCTGTCACTATTTTGGGTGATAAATAACACAAATTCAAATACCGGGCGAATGTCCGCTTATTTAGTCCGCTATTCTTTTCCCACTCCCGCGTGGTCTGCCCACTGGCAATAAGTTTCTTTAATTGCCACGCCCGGGCCAGCCCGCGTACCAGGCTTTCATTCAACTGCCGTACCGTAAGTATATTATTAGAACTGCCATTTTGCAGCCGCGTGGACGACACATTATCTATATAAAACGTATCTTGTAGCACGATGCTTTCCCCCTTAATTTGTGCCCGCGAGCCCTCTTTCAACGCATCTTCCGTATATTTTCCTTCTAAAAACGTTTCAAAAGGCTGTTTTTTAAGATAAATAGTCACGTGGCATGCCTTCCCCTCCTTTTGGCAAACAACCCGCTCTAAATAGCGTTTAGCATCGTTTCCCGGCAGGCTTTGCGCTGTTACCCTGGGCAAGATATCGCTATAATCACCATTTTGAATAGTTTGCAAGACCAAATTATCCAACTGCTCTACGGCCAAATGGGCACCGTTCTGTGTTACATAGTATTTAAACCGCCTAATTCCCTTCTTACCCGTTGACAATTTATATGCCCGCCCCTGCTCATCTATCAGCACATCGCCTAATAAGCTATCCTGCCGGATATACCTGCGGCGCGTTTTTAGTCCCTCTCTATCTGCCCCCATTTTAGCCTGTACGGCTTCAAATAAGTCTTTTGTGATAATAGCCGGATGTTTACCGGGATACACCTTCTTTCGGGCTAAGTGTGCAATTTTGCCAATATATACAGGGTTTCCCAAAATCCGCTGGATAGATCCATACTTAAATGGGCGCCCGCCCATATTGTTTCCTGCGGCAGTCTGCCAGCATTTACTATGATATCCCTGCTGGTTGAGCCAATCAGCTGTATCTTGTATGCTTCCTAACTCTAGATACTTTTGGAAAATAAGATTAACTAGCTGCGATTCTTGCCGATCTGGTATCAATTGTTTATCTTTTAATACATACCCAAGAGGCGGAACGCCGCCCATCCAAAGGCCTTTAGCTTTGCTAGCGGCTATTTTATCGCGTACGCGCTCTGCGGATACTTCTCGCTCAAATTGCGCAAAGGATAAAAGCATATTAAGCGTCAGCTTCCCCATAGAGTTACTGGTGTCAAATGATTGCGTGATAGACACAAAATTGCAGCCGTATTTATCAAACTCCTGCATCATTTTGTGGAAGTCAATAATGGAGCGGGACAGCCGGTCCACTTTGTACACCACCACCATTTGTATTTTGCGCGCGCGGATATCGGCCAGCATTTGTAAAAGGCCGGGTCGCTCCATCGTGCCGCCGCTAATGCCTCCGTCCGAATAGGTTTTGTAGTATTCCCATTGGTTAAACGCTTGGGAGAGGATATAGGCTTTGCAGGCCTCCTCCTGGTTTTGGAGCGAGTTAAACTCCATATCCAGGCCGTGTTCGGTGGATTTACGCGTATAGATAGCACAGTTGATTTTTGGCATATTTGGTACAATTCTCCTATACACATTACCGCTTACTAACGGGAGAGAAGTCAAATATGAAATTTGTAAAAGAAAACCGTCAGTCATTAGGAATAATAATGCTGATAATTTTATTGGTAATCTTAGAAATTATCTTATATGCCAAATACCGAATCAAATTAGATAGTTATTCCGGAATTTTAGCTTCAATAGCAGCATTCTTAGGAGTCATTTTAAGTATTAACAGTGTTACCTCTTGGGGGAATAAACAAAAAGCTATACAAGAAGATATTAGCAAACAAAGCAAAGAAAGACTTCATGATAAAAAAATTAAGTTGGCTGAAGAAATTATGACCGCTTGTTATGAGGTAGAACAGGCCATCTTAAGAATTAGCAATCCATTCACTTCACAGGAAGAAATACAAAAAGCACAAGAAGTGATAAAAAAAAGAAAAGATGTTTCTTCTGACACACAAAAACCAATAGAAGAAGGAGTCGTATTTCTCTATCGTTTTGAGAAAGAATTAAATACAATAAACAATTTTATGACTCTAAAGATACAGGCTAAAATTTATTTTGGGGAACCGTTGATTTGTTTATTTGATCAAGTAAGAAAAAATATTCACCAAAAAATATATGTAAATATTCAAATGCTTCTAATGGGACAAAGTTCTCGTGATCATAAAACAGATGGTTACAGTATGCAGATCTGGGATTTATCTACACATGATAACTTCATGAAAAAAATTATATCAGATATGGAAGGAATCTTATTGCCTTTACTCAGAGCCGAGAATTAGACAGTCCAAAAAACTTGGGGCCGCTGATGTGGCCCCGCGTTATTTTCCCGGCAATGGCGGATAAGTTATCATATACCTCGCCTTCCCACTCGTAGGCGCCCTCTCCTTTTACGGTAACGTGATATATCTTGCCTTTGTAGGTTTTGCTAATCACCGTACCTATTGCCAAGCTGTATTTTTTCTTGTTGGCACGCTGAATGTATTTTTCCGGATTAGCTGCATAGCGGTTCAAGCGGGTAATGTATTTATCCGCCAGTTTGTTGCCGGATAACTCACACTGGATAGCATACCACAATGGGCGGTATTTCCCTTTGCGCCCGCGCAGGGGATAAGCATAAAATATATCCCAATAGAACTGGAGTTTTTCATTACTTAATCCCTTTATTTCTTCCAAGCTTTTGGGCAAATAACATTTATTTCTCATTTAACACGTCCCTCACTTTTTCTATCTTCCGAGCCGCCTTTCCCTTTTGATAATAAGCCTTGGCCAAGGTGTCAAAGAACAAGATAGCCGTCTCCAGCAACTGGGTATTTTGCTTCTTTTTGGGCCGCCCCAGAGGATTGCCCGAGCGGCCCTTTACGAATCTTCCCGTCAGCGGGGGTATTCTATAGGGCGTCATTTGTCTAACCCAAAGAATACATATCCGCTGATAGGGTGGTGGACAATTTCCATCGCTACGCGCGATATGCTTTTATACACTTTGCCTTGATACTCAAAGCTGTTCTCAAGCACTTTTACTTCCAGGGTTTGTCCGTGGTAGGTTTTAGTAAGCACCGTTCCAACGGGAGGGATACGCGGGTCCCGTTTGGGGGTAGAGATGGAATTTTTCACTTCTATATCAAGCGGCATGCTTTCCGTTGAAATATCCCTTACATTTTTAGGGGTTGTTTTGCGCGTTTTTTTGATTTGTTTTTTCATACTTATCTCCTATAGTACGGCTTGTGTACTCATTACCGCTTACTATAGGCTGATAAGTCAAGTAAAAACCCCGCCGAAGCGGGGTTTAATTAAAGTAGCTTTTTTAAAGGGAGTAACTTGCCCTTTTTGTCTTTTCCTTTCCAAAACTGCAGGCCATTATTGGATATTTTCCCTGTAATAAATCGGCCAGCAGCCGACGGAGAAGAAAAAGTTTTCTTGTTAAAAACGATATTCCCGTTAGGTAATAACTTAGCCGTATATTTTTTCCCTTTATAAACGGTCTGTAAGGAAATGGTTTTGCGGGCAGGAGCACCCTGTTTACGGCCAAATAACAAAGCGTCCTGTTCCTGGCGATAGGTATCAATACGTTTCTTAAAATCGCTTTCCAAATTTACTGCCTTTCCGCGCGGGTGTTGGCGGTTTCCTTTCGGCTCACAAATGGTAACTAACAAAGACTCCAAATCGCCAATATGTTTTTCATTATTCACAATAAATAACGAAAATTTATCCCATTTTTTGTGGTGACGATCTTTTAAGTGCTGGCTCAGGCGGCGTTTTAAATCCACCGCTTTGCCGATGTAATACAAATCATCGCCCTTGTATAAGGCATAAATGCCAGGCTGTTCGGCAATCAGTTCCGTGAGCAGGAAAGAATAGTTTTCCAACGCCGAAATACCGATATTTTGCAGTTTTTTAGTTATAATGGCCATGGCTTATTGTATCATTTTTACTATTTTTGTAAATCAATAAACGCTTGGGGAATAGGGGCTTTCCCTATATTTTGCAGGCCAAATTGCTATAATACAAATTAATGACACCGGAAGAGCAAGCCCGTCAGCTAATTGACGAGAAATTAGCATCCGCTGGCTGGATTATACAAGACCGCCAAAACTTTGACCGTTTTGCGGGGCTTGGTGTTGCCTGCCGGGAATTTTTGATGGCAGACAATACCGAGGCCGACTACCTGCTATTTATTGACGGCAAAGCCGCCGGTGTGGTGGAAGCCAAAAAAGCCCATACTTCGCTTAGCGGTATTGAAAACCAATCCAAGGGCTATAGCTGTGCCTTGCCGGATTATGTAAAACATTGGGCCCTTCCATTACCGTTTATTTACGAAAGTAACGGCAGCGAAACTTTTTTTACAGATGGGCGAGACCCGCACCCGGCCGCGCGCCCGGTATTTAGCTTTCATCAGCCGCAAACACTCAAGGCCTCTTTGGAAAGAGGTTCTTCCCTGCGGGAACGCTTGCAGCATTTCCCTAAACTAGAAAAAGGCTCCCTGCGCGACTGTCAATTTAACGCTATCACCCACTTGGAACAATCCCTTGCGCAAGGCCGCCCACGGGCACTTATTCAGTTGGCCACGGGGGCGGGCAAAACCTATACGGCCTGTAATTTTACCTATCGTCTATTAAAATATGCCAAGGCCAAACGCGTGCTGTTTCTGGTGGACCGCAACAACCTGGGCCGCCAAACCTTAAAAGAATTTCAAGCCTTCCGCCCGGCGGACGATAACCGCCTTTTTACCAATTTACATGTAGTGCAGCACTTGCAATCCAATGTGATTAATCCGGATACGGAAGTAGTCATCACCACCATTCAGCGGCTGTATTCTATGTTAAAAGGGGAAGCAGACTTTAGCGAAAGTAACGAAGAAACCTCCGCTTATGAAATCCCCGCTTTGGAGCAAGTGCAAGTAACCTACAACCCGGCCATTCCGCCTGAATTTTTTGATGTAATTATTACCGATGAATGCCACCGCAGCATCTACGGTTTATGGCGCCAGGTGCTGGAATATTTTGACGCGTTTTTAATTGGTCTTACGGCCACGCCGTCCAAACAAACATTAGGCTATTTTAACCAAAATTTGGTGGCGGAATACCCTTACGAACGCTCCGTGGCCGACAATGTAAACGTAGGGTACGACATTTACCGCATCAAAACCGAAATTTCCGAAAAAGGCGGCAAGGTGGAGGCCGGCTATACCATTCCCAAAATAGACCGCCAAACCCGCCGCAAAATGTATGAGACATTGGACGAGGATTTAACCTACTCGCCCGAACAATTGGACCGCGCCGTCACTTCCGTCAACCAAATCCGCACCGTGCTGGAAACCTACAAACAGCAAGTGTTTGTGTCTTTATTTCCGGAGCGCGCTCAGGACCCATCCTGGCTGCCCAAAACGCTTATCTTTGCCAAGGACGACAACCACGCCGAAAACATCGTGCGTATCGCGCGCGAGGTGTTTGGGCAAGGGAACGATTTTTGCAAAAAAATTACTTACAATGTCTCCGGGGTAAAACCGGAAGAGCTGATTAGCGAGTTTCGCAATTCACCCGCCTTTCGCATAGCGGTAACGGTGGACATGATAGCCACCGGCACCGATGTAAAACCGCTGGAAGTGCTTATTTTTATGCGCGATGTCCATTCCGAGCTGTACTACGAGCAAATGAAAGGCCGCGGTTGCCGCACCATTCCGCTGGCGGACCTGCGCGCCGTTACCCCTAATGCAGTTTGTAAATCCAAATTTATTTTGATAGACGCCGTGGGCGTTACGGAAAGTAAAAAATCCGTTCCGCCGCCCTTGGAGCGCAAAAAATCCGTTCCCTTTAAAAAACTGCTGGAAGAAGCCGCCCTGGGCAAGAGCGATTACGATACCTTAAGCTCTCTGGCGGCCCGTATTTCCGCGTTGGAAAAATCTATGGATGAAGATTCTCAAGCCCAGTTGCAACAAACCTGCCATACTACACTAAAGGCGCTTGCCAACGGGCTGTTGGACGTCATAGACCCCGACAAACTATCCGGCAAAACCGCGGCCGAGGTGGAACAAATAAAGGATAATGCCATCCGCCCGCTTACTAACCCCAGCCTGCGGGGCTTATTGCTGGATAATGCCCGCCGCGCCTATATGTACGTGGATGACATCTCCCCGGACACCTTGACCCATTTTGCCCCCACTACGGATAGGGAAAAGGAAATTATTGCTAATTTAAAAGAATTTATTGAAAAACACAAAGACGAGCTGACCGCCCTTTCTATCATTTACCACCGCTCCTACGGCAAGCAACACTTAACGTATGACGGCATTAAAGAACTGGCCGACGCCTTAAAAAACAACACCCCCACCCTGGATATACCGGTATTGTGGGGCGCATTTATGCGTCTGGAGCCCACCAAAGTGATAAACACCAAAAGGCCGGAGAAAATGCTTACAAATCTAATACAACTGGTCCGCTTTGCCATGGAGCAGGACAGCAAGCTGGAACCCTTTGATAAAGTGGCCACCCAGCGCTATAACCTGTGGCTAGGCCGTATGAAGCAGCGCGGCGTAGCCTTTACCACCCAACAGCTGGATTGGCTGGGAGAGATTAAAAATTTTATTGTGTATAACTCGTCCATTACCGAACGGGACATACAGGAAACCTTGAGCGACAAAGGCGGCCTGCTAAAAGCCCGCCAAGTATTTGCCCCCGTGCTGCCGCTGCCCATGTTGCTTGCGGACTTAAACACCACCCTTTTGGGTGAAGAAATAATTTAGGAGGATAATATGACTAAAAAGACAGAAAAGAAAGAGGAAGAAAAACCTTCTTGTGGCATAATCCGTCCAATTTCAGCTATTCCAGATAACATTTACTATGCACGAGAGCACTGGGAAGAGGTCCAGCAAATTATTGAAGAAGCCTTATCACCCAACTTTGCTGTTAAAATGGTCAGTGAAGCCGATGAAGCCGGTGCTCTTCCTGTACGAATTATTAGAAATTTATATACTAGTGATCTTATAATTTGTGATATTAGCCAACGTAATCCTAATGTAATGTTTGAATTAGGCATACGTATTGCTTTTGATAAACCTGTAATTATTATTTCCGATGATTGCTGCAAACCTCCTTTTGATATGGCACATATTGAGTATATACCATATTCCCGAGATTTAAACTATTATAAAGTTCAAAAATTTCAAGAGCAATTACTTCAAAAAGCCTCCTCTACTTTTGAAGCATACCAAAAAGGCCTTTTCTCTCCATTAAAAGAAATAGGAGACATTCAGACATTTAAATTTGATGATAATATTTCTAACAAAAATCAATTAGAAAAATTTGCAGAAGATATATTTACAAACTTTCATATGTTGCATAGAGATATTGCAGAGATGCAAGAAAACATATCGGCAATTAGAAGAAACAGAAACGATATAATGCCTTATCGTTTTCTTCCTTTATCACAACAACAAGAAATCAGACATTTAATTCAAAGATTAAACACGAATGAGTCTTTCAAGAAAGATCTTCAAAACTTAGGGCTGATGGAAACAATCCAAAAATTAAAGAACTCTTATCCTGAGCAATTATCTATGATTCCAAGCCGGATTCTAGCGGAGATAATACGTAGAGAATGCCTAAATTAAAAACACCTACACCAACACATTGGACTAAATGCCAATTAGGCAATTTTATTTTCCTTCGTAATGGCTATGCTTTTGCAAGTAGTTCCTACCAAAAGCAGGGAATTCCGCTTGTACGCATTTCAAATCTTACCACAACACATCAAGTTATATTTGATGAAACAATTTGTGTAGAAGATAAGCCAGAATATCAAAATTTTGTGATTACAAAAGGAGATTTATTATTAGCAATGTCTGGTGCTACCACTGGCAAGTTGGCTATTTACGATAGTTCAATAAAAGCATTTCAAAACCAACGGGTAGGAAATCTAAAAATTTTAGACGAAAATGTATGTTATGATAAATTTCGTAACTATCTGTTTTTTTCTTTATCTAGCACTATATTAAAGTTAGCTTATGGAGGAGCTCAGCCAAACATCTCTGGGGATAAACTGTTATCCCTTCAATGTTTTTTACCGCCGTTGGCGGAACAGAAACGGATTGTAAAGAAAATTGAGGAGCTTTTTGCCGTAATTGATAAAAATATCCAAAAATTGGAACATACCCAACAGTCCCTTATCCAATACCGCCAAAGCGTGTTGAACTTATATTTCAAAAAATCCCGTGCCCCTAAACAAAAAATAAAAATGCTGTGCCAAGTTGTCCGCGGAGGATCGCCGAGACCGGCTGGGGATCTTCGTTTTTACAACGGTCCTATTCCCTTTTTAAAAGTGGCAGATTTAACTCATTCCTCTGGTAAATTCATTACTACGGCGGAACATTCTATCAAACCAGCTGGATTGGTAAAAACACGACAAGTTCCTGCTAATACTTTGTTACTATCAAATAGTGGAGCCACATTGGGAGTTCCTAAAATATGTTCTTTTAGTACCACTTTTAACGACGGGATTGCAGCCTTCCTTAATTTGCCGCCGGAAACATTAGATTATCATTATTATTTTTGGTGTAGCAAAACCCAAGAATTAAGAAATATCAATCAGGGGGCGGCACAACCAAATCTTAATACTACAATTATTGAAAACACAGAAATTCCGGTTCCGTCCTTACCAGAACAAAAAGCCATTGTGGAAAAGATAGAAAAGGCCTTTGCCTGTGCGGACAATGCCCAGGCCGCCATCTCCGCCGCGCTGGAGCAAGCCAAACAGCTAAAACAAAGCATTTTAAAAAGGGCGTTTGAGGGGCGCCTCGTCCCGCAGGACCCGAATGATAAACCCGTAGATTTAACCCAACTTACCACTAAAGGAAAAACCAAATGACCGAAAGCACCTTAATCAACAAAGTGTGGAATTACGCCACCATTATGAAAGACGCCGGCCTGAGCTATACGGACTATGTCCGCCAGCTTACCTACCTGCTGTTTTTAAAAATGGACCACGAACGCGAAACCCTGCTTAACGAGGGGTCTTCCGTCCCCAAGCCATACCGCTGGAACACCCTGTTAAACCTCAGCGGGGCCGAGCTGGAAAAGCACTACTCCCACATTTTGGAAGCCCTCTCGCGCGAGCAAGGCATCATCGGCACCATTTTCCGCCGCGCCAAGAACGAAATTACCGACCCGGCCAAACTAAAGCAGTTAATCTCTCTAATAGACAAAGAAACTTGGCTGGCCCTGGATATGGATGTAAAAGGTGCCATTTACGAAGGCCTTTTGGAAAAAAACGCCACCGAAACCAAAGCCGGCGCCGGGCAATACTTTACCCCGCGCCCGTTAATCCGCGCGATGGTGCAGGTTATGCGCCCCACGCCGGAAATGACGGTGGTGGACCCTGCCTGCGGCACGGGTGGCTTTTTGCTGGCGGCCTATGACTATATGAAATCCCAAACGCGGGACCGTCAAAAACTAAAAGAATTACGCACCCACAAGCTGTTTGGTAACGACATCACCCCCTAGTGGTCAACCTGTGCGCTATGAACCTATACCTGCACGGCATTGGCGAGGGCAAATGCCCCATTGAGGAAAAGGACTCCCTGTTAAGCGCCGGCACCAAACGCTATGATATGTGCCTTACCAACCCGCCTTTTGGCAAAAAAAGCTCCACCACCATCGTGGGCGAGGACGGCAGCCTTAAAAAAGAGCGGGAAAATTACGAACGGGAAGACTTTATCGCCACCACATCCAACAAGCAAATCAACTTCCTGCAGCATATTATGACAATCCTCAACACGCCCGGCTATGCGGCCGTGGTAGTGCCCGATAATGTGCTTTTTGAAGGCGGCGCCGGGGAAAAAGTGCGCAAACGCCTGCTAAACGAATTTAACTTGCACACCATTTTGCGCCTGCCCACCGGCATTTTTTACGCGCAAGGGGTCAAGGCGAATGTAATTTTCTTTGAAAAACACCCCCCTATAAAAAACGGACACCGCACGCAGGATATCTGGGTGTATGACCTGCGCACCAATATGAATTTGACCTTGGTGGAAAATTCCCTATCCGACGAGCACTTGGCCGACTTTGTAAAATGCTACTGTGCCGAAGACCGCACAAAGCGCAAAGAAAGCGAACGCTTTAAAAAGTTCACGTACGACGAAGTAATCCAACGCGATAAAACCAACCTGGACATTACCTGGTTAAAGGACGACAGCTTAAAAGAACTGGAGAATCTGCCGGAACCCGAAGTATTGCTAAAAGACATTGTGCAAAACCTAAAAAGCTGTCTAACGGACTTTGAAGCGCTAACAGAAAAATTAAAGTAGCGTTTACACATAATCCAACCAGGCGAGCCTGTCCCCCACTTCTTCTTCGCGCTTGAGCAGTTGGGCAAGGGCGTCTAACTGGTCATCATACGCACCACGCGGGAAGGCGTTTACCTCGCGCTTGAATTCCTCTATCCAGGGGGCAGCCTCCGGTATCCATACCCGGCCACTTTCAACAAGCGTGGATTGGGCCGCTATGCGGTCTTCCTTGCTTCCCACCGGGTCAATGGCAATTATTCCGCGTATCCCTTGCCGGTTAAGAAGTTGGATAACCTCTATGCCAGAAGCCTTATTTTCTATAAAAACTTCTTGCGCGTTATACTTAGCTTTCTCACGTTGAATGGCTTTAATTAAATCCGGAAACAAGAGCCGTTGCCGCAATACATTCAAAATATAATACTGCTTGTTAATCACCTGGGCCGTAACACAAACAGAATAGTCGCTCCCGTCATGCTCGGTCATGGCAGTATCCCAACTTTGGATAATACGGGATCGGCGGCGACTATCCTGCGGCAAGACGCTATAGCGCTTAAACCAGTCAAAATTAATCACATTTCCCTTTTCAGGAATCGGATTCTGTTGATACTGCGCTTGGAAATTATAATTGCCTAACGTATTTTGAATTTCTTTTAATTTGGTTAAACTCTCTAAATGCGGATTTAAAGATTCCCCTTGTTTGCGGGTAATAACTTTACCGTTTTGCAACAGGTAAACCTCGTCTTTGGTAGCTATAGCCGGTAAACTTAAAACCTCCCACTCATCCCCCTTTTGCACATGGGCAACCAAATCTTCTTCGTGCACCCGCTGCATTACCAATAAAATAGAGCCTGTGTTTTTATTATCTAAACGCGTATATAGCGTATTGTGGAACCAGTCATTGACGTTTTGCCGTTGCACACGGGAAAGCACATCGCCCGGCTTAATAGGGTCATCAATAATTAAATATTGCCCGCCCATACCTGTTAAACGCCCACCAATGGACGTAGCCATACGAAACCCGCGGGCGGTGGTTTCAAACTCACTGTCGGCCCGTTTAGAAGGGTTTATACAAGACCTTGGAAACGCCGCCTTGTACCAAGGGCTTTCCATTACCTGACGGGTTTGGCGGCCAAACTTATCCGCCAAATCTTGGCTATAACTAATGCAGATAATACGCGCCCTTGGATTATGGCCCAAAATCCACGCCGGAAAAGCCACACTGGCACAAATAGATTTAAGGCTGCGCGGCGGCTGTGTGATAATCAACCGCCTCTGCTTTCCTTCTTGCACAGCAAGCAAACGATCGGCAATTACTTCCAAATGCCAATTGGGCACAAAGGATTGGCTGTTATCTACTTCTAAAAATACCCGGTGCAAGAAAACTAAAAAATTCTCGCGCACGGCTTTCGTCAACAATTTACGTTTTTGAGTATTATTCACTTTTCTTCTCCTTAAAACACGCATTCCAAAGCTCTTGTTCTTGGGGCGAGAGGTCTTCGTCAGCTTGAATAGGAGCCGATTGATTTAGCAGTTTAAGAATAAATTCCAAGTTGCGTACCTTTCCTTGGGCTGCCTCCGCCAAACAACGCTTTACAATCGCTACTTTTAAAGACACCCGCTTGCTTTGTGTTCCCTCGCGTATGACGACTTCGCGCTGAAGCTCACGCTCAATAATACCTTTAAAAGTTTCGTCCTTCTTGGGGCGCCCCTTGGGGTTACCAGACACCCCCTTTTGAAACCGCCCCCATATGGGCGGGTTTTTATATCCCACTTTCGGCTGGGCATTAAATGGAGTAAGAGGTTGTTTACGTTTAATTTTCATTGGCGCTTTCTCCTTCTAAAACAGCCGTTTTCCCGGTTTGCTGTTCCCAACGATACAGAATTACATCGCAGTAATGCGGATCTAGTTCCATGAGCCGCGCTTGCCGCCTAGTACGCTCCGCCGCCAGCAATACTGAGCCACTACCACCGAAGGGGTCCAACACAATCCCTTTGCGAGGACTGGCATCTAAAATAACATCAGCCAGTAGCCCCACCGGTTTTACAGTGGGGTGCAAGTGGATATTGGCTTTATTGACCTTGTTGTTAATAAAAATGCCGGGATAATCCCAAACGTTCGTTCGGTAGCGGCCGTGCCGGCCAAGTTCAATGTTATTTATATGCGGCGCTTTCCCGTTCTTAAAGACAAAAACCAATTCATGCTGGCTACGGTACAAGCTGCCCATACCACCGCAGAGTTTATTCCATACGCACAAATTTTTCAGTTCGCTAAAAATACCTTGAGCGGCTGAGAGTATCTCGCGCAAGTGCCGCCAGTCCATAAACACATAGTGCAGGCTGCCAGGCTGGCTATTCGCCTGCAATTGGGCAAAAACGGTCTTTAAAAAGGCAGTAAACTCATTTTCCGTCATTTCCCCGCTGGCCATGGCAAATTCCTGATACTTGCGGCCACTGCGTACATGACCGGAAATTTTCACATTATAAGGAGGGTCTGTGAGGATTAATTGGGCCTTTTCCCCAGCTAATAGACGGGAATAACTATTCGGCTGGGTAGCGTCGCCACAAAGTAGTTTGTGGGCCCCTAAACGCCACAGTTGCCCACATTTGACCCTGGCGGGGATCTCTTGTTCCAAGAAATTGGCTTCCTCCTCCTGTGGGCTACTGTCCGGCTGCAAGATCACATCGATATCCGCCGTATCAAAACCCGTTACCGTTAAATCAAAATCACAATCTATGGCTTGTAATTCTTCCAATTCCACACGCAAAAGGTCTTTGTCCCACCCGGCAAGCTCGGCCAAGCGGTTATCCGCCAAAATATAGGCTTTCTTTTGCGCTGGGGTTAAATGAGAGATTTGAACAACTGGCACCTCGGTTAATCCGGCCATTTTGGCCGCTTCTACTCGGCCGTGCCCCGCCAAAATAGTACCCTCTTTATCTATGAGAACCGGATTTAAGAAACCAAATTGCTTAATACTACGAGCTAATTGACGGATTTGCTTGGCAGAGTGAGTCCTAGCATTGGAAGCATAAGGCGTTAAACTACTTATTTTTGCTATTTTCATAACAAACTCCTTGTCCTTAATATAGGTTTGGACAAGGAGTAATTTATATAAAAAAAAGCTCGTACCCTGTGACAAAAAACGACGAGTTTAGTCACACTTTTTTTTACGAGGACAAATCAATTTATTTACCTCTTTTTTGGCGCGTTCTAGGGATTTACGAATTGAAGCATCACTATTATTGTAATTAACAAGGTTACCCTCTTGGATAGCCATGGTATCAAGGTCCTGCAGAATTTGCCGAGCCGTTTTGCCTTCTTGCTTCAAGGATAAAATTTGGATACTCCATTCCAGCCGAGAGGCATCCGTTATAAATGGATGTTGACGAAAATACTGTTGGATAGCAGGCCAATTTTTATCTATCTGTTTTTTGACCTCTGAACGGCTTAAATTGCGGGAATTAATTAAAATAGCCACAGGGGGTCTATATTGAAAAATAGTTCCAGTAGTAGTTTTAGGGATATCCGGGATAGAACAACTAATAGGAGGAATACTATTAGCCGAAACATCTACAAAACCTGCATAAAAAATAGTTTGTAAATGAATTTTGAAAGGATCTGCAACAATATTTTCCTTTTGAAAGTTTTCAATAAATTGTTGTTCTTCCTCGTAAGTTCCTGTTGCCCGGACGGGCAAGGCGTCAAAACGATACAAGGGCCCTTTACCTATATGACAAATAGCCTTCTCATTTTCTTTAAAAGAAATCCCTTGTGCAGGCAAACCAAATCGCTCGCGGAAATTTTCTACTGCCCGGCTCAATGTCTTGTTATAAGATAAAGCTTGAAAAAGCAGTACCATTTCACGGTCATAGCGTTTTTTGGCCCAAGCGGGCATCTCCTGCCAACTATACACGATTTTTCGTTCCAGTCTTATATAATCTAGTTCATGTTTGGGCTTTTTATTAACTACTGTCTTTGAAATTAAGAATCCTATTTTCATCTCACGCCCCCTTTTTTCTATATAACAAATTTTGCTTGATAAATAGCTATAGAGCTATACGAGACTTGCCTGAAAAAGGTTATAATATAAGGGCTGTTTATATAATTTGCTTTTAGACTTGTTTTTGGCGTTATGCGTCTGGCATAGCCCCGCCGAAACTTTTGGCGAGCTGAGAAACGAAAACGAAGTCGTCTTTTTGCACGCTCCTTTGAAGGGAGCGTGCAGGCGGCATATCGTTTCGGGTCGGTTCTCAGCTACTCGGAAGGGTTGCCGCTTTTTTCTTATTCCTCTTATCTTACCAATCAAAAGCGACAAATGTTTGTCGGAAATGAATTCTACAATTTACTTGATATATGGGTCTATTGTAAGGCTAAATAACAGCAAGGAGGACTTATGTTTTTCTTCTCTAATTCCGAAAAATCAGAAATAGAACGTCAATACCTCACTTGTATTGGGAATTTACCTAATCAATTAGCTCAAAAACAAAATTACCCGGGCTGCAGACGAATTAAAAACACTTCAACTGCGAAGATATGAAAAGAAAACCGCCCTTTTACGTCAACAAGAGTAAGAAAATAGACAGGAAAAAGATATCTACCAACAACACAAACGACAAATTGAACAACGCTGGCAACGGGAAATTGACGAATTAACCCGTCAGTATAAAAGAAAAACTGAAGAAATTGCGGCACATTATAAACGGGAAAGCGAATCTCTTTCCCAGGCCGATCAGTACACAGAAGAACGCTTAAAAACCGAATCAAAGACTATCAACGCGAAATTCAAGACTGGCAACGGAATAAAAACAAATAAAAGGAGAGATAACATGTCACAACAAGAGAATGATAAAGCATTTATTCGTTCGGCAGGAGAACATTATGTGTTGGCTCGTATCGCTAAAGAGTTGGGTATTCCTGCCGGCCTAGCACCCGAAAATACGAAAGACATAGATATTTTGGCAATTCATCCTTCTCATGAAAGTCCTATTCGTATTCAGGTAAAAACCCGTACCGATGGGAAATCTAGGGACCAAGGCTGGATGATGAATCAAAAACACGAAAATATTTGTGATAAAGATTTATTTTATGTTTTTGTCAGTTTGCCCACTAAATGGACAGATGAGTGCCAACCGAAAACATATATTATGCCCGCTAAAGAAGTGGCGGAAATTTTGAAAAAAACACATCAGGATTGGCTACATACTCCTGGCAAAAAAGGCCAAGCCCATAAAGATACCACTATGCGCAGAATCAAGCCAACCTATAAAGAATCGCCTGATCTTCCTTCTAATTGGTTGGAACAATATAAAGATAAGTGGGAATCGTTGCTTAAATAATCAAAAAGCGGAGTTAATACTCCGCTTTTATTTCATGCGCCTATTGGCATTACATAAAATTTGCCGGATTAATTGCTTGAAATCCTCTGGTCCAACCAGCGTAATATGTTCCAGCCAGCTGAGTACCGTTGGGATAATCTCACGATAGTTGGACACACACGTTTCTACTAAAATATCTCCATTTTTCCGGGTTTTTAATATTTTTTGTAGCGGGAAATAGGCTTTTTTCTTAAAATATTCTGCAAATTCCGCAGGGACCCAAAAAGTTACTTTTATATCTCGTTTCTCTCCAAACCAAATATTATGGCTTTCAGCCAGTAGTTTTTGAATATTTTTAGTGATTTTAAATGGTTTATCTGTGTTTGCAGCGTCCAAAATACGGTCTATGCGGAATTTTCGCACCTGTTTGTAAGCGTTGATACCCAACAGATACCAAAAACCATCATAATTCATAATTTTAAGTGGTTTTAGCTCATAGGTCAACTTGCGGGTGGTATCCGCCGCCAAAGACATTAAAACCTCTGTATGCGTGCGAATGCCCTGCTCTAGCACTCGTGTTATTTTAGTTTCCTCGTATTTACAGCCTGCAGGCATTTTGATATAGAACGGGGATTCTTCCGATGCGCTTAAGACTTTATGCCGCAGAGAATCCAAGGAACGCTGGAAAATACCCCCTAAAGGGGCGATGATATCTTGCATTACAAGCAACAGGGAGGCTTCCTGCTCTGTTAAATTCATTTTTTTAAGAGAAAAGCCTTCTATAAACTTATATATGCCGGGAGCAGCTTTAAACAACGGGAACCCGCCCGCTTCAATGTCTATCAAATCCCGCTGAATCGTGCGTTCGGTTACTTCCAGCTCACGAGCCTCCCGCCGGACGTTTATCCCCTCTCCGTCCAACATATTGAGCAAATATAACAAACGGTTTAATTTTTTAAGGTTCCGCTCTTTCATAAAATGTGTTTAATCCTATATTTGCTTATATCATACAAACATAAATGTTTTATTGCCAACTTCTATTCATAAGCTTCTAAGGATTTGACTTTTATAACTATTTTATAGTATAATATGTATTATTATTCTACCTCTCTATTTCTCTTTCCCTTCAAAAAGCTGTTTCCCCCCTCTGTAGTATATACCCACCTAAGGAGTTCTTATGAAAACCTACCACACACGCCGCAATACCGAGCCTTACCAAACCATGGAATACCAAAACGAACTGCACAAGAATCCTCATATAGAGATTTTGCACTCCGACCCTCCTCAGTTACGAGTAAACGGGGAAATTATTCCCTGGCCGCAGGGGAAAACGCCCGAAGAAGCATACCGGGATTATTTAGAGCGAGAAAGTAAGCCCATACCTCTTAATCAACTATCAGAAGAAGAACCCTCTCCGGCTGAAGAACAACATTTTGTTCGCCAGCAAGAATATTCCTTACATCCCTTGCGCCAGCAGTATTTGCAAGACCGTTTGAAACAACTGGACTATTTGGACCGCCAGCAATCCCGCCAAGATGACTTTACTACCCGCATGTACGGCAAAAAAGATTACTCTAAAGAGCAGGAAAAAATTCGGCAGGAATTGCAGCTAGGTTCTACTCCCCAAAAGCGCCAAGCAGAAAAAAAGTTCTCTTGGCAAGATTTACAAGCAGGCAGGCGTTCTCAACTGCCCGGCGCCCAATCCCCCGCAAAACGGTTCTGGAATATTGTTGACGAACAGACGGGCCAGGAAAATTACCCCGACACTCCTACCGCCGTCGGTAAAGAAATCAGCCGGTATAAACGTGAAAATCCCGATGAGTATGCTTCCTATTTGAAAAAATGGCAAGACGACCAAAAAAGCTGGTAGGAAATAGACCAGGATATTCAAGACGGCACGCTGTCCAAACAAGATATTTCTCCCGCTCAATGGGATACCATTTTAAGTAAAAGCCAAAAAGAATTAGACGACAAACAAGACCTTCAAAAGAACCCAGAGCAAAAACCTTACTGCAATATCTATGCCCGCAACAGACTTCTTCAAAAAGGTATTTATATGGCGCCCGACAAAAATGCAAACCAAATGATTGAAGATATAGATAAAAAAGGTTCCGGCTGGGAGAAACTGCCTAAAAAAGTAGACGCGCAGGGCAATCCTACCGGTAAATTAGACCATCAAGAAGCCCAACGCCGCGCCGAAGCTGGCGGCACGGTGGTAGCCACCTATCACAATCCCAATAATTCCGAACACGGACATATCGCACTTGTGAACGCCGAAGCGGGAATGAAACGCTCCGGCAAATGGGGCGGAGAAGTCCCTTCAGTAGATGGATATAATCCAGACACTAAACAAATAACCGAGGGAGGCTCTCTAAGCGAACAGTTTAGTACGCCGCGGGAACCCCATATGGATTATTATGAATACACGGGCCCTAAAAAAGAAAAGGAAAAAGAATAAATGTATAATAAAAAAATGAAACATTTATTTGCGCTATTTTTGCTTAGTGTATGTTGGTTAAGTGGGCAGGCCGATTCCCTGCCCACCAATCAGGAGGATAAACCCAAAGACACAGAAGCCGTCGTTTATTCCCGCTTTCGGGGGTTTAATATGCCTAAGCCCGACGAAAACGGCGCCTATGTATTAGGAGAATTTACCTATGGCAATGAATGGACGGATTACTTTATAAGAGAAAATAATTTATATTTTAATTGGTCCGGGACTCTTTATTTTCATCTTATTCCGGCAGATCCCTTGCCTATCTTGGAAAGTTTTCAATTGTGGCAAGATAATTACCAAGAATTTGAGAAACAATTTTTAGCAGAATTTGCCGTCCCGCATTTAGACGGAAAGAATTTTTCGCTTCCGTGCGGGAAAAATTCCTCGGTAGAATTTATAAAACAAATCAAAAAGGGTGCCCCCGGAGAAGAAAGTGATGTATTCTACAAAGTCATCTGGCACAAGGACGGGAAACAACATACGTTTGCCCGCGAAGAATGCCCCGTCCCGGTGATAGATTTTCCGCCCGGCCAATTTGCTTATTGCGACGAAAATATACTCTATTACGACGGCTTTGACGATTTTCCCTGGCCGGGAAGAAATAAAGCCCGGCGCGGCATTTTCTTTTGTGATTTGCAAAATCACACCCGCGGGGCTTATGCCGCCACCCCGTACGAAACAAAAGAGAAATCCGCCCTTTATCCTTACAACCCCATCGGAATACCGGGCACAAATTGGATTTTTTATTTACAGGATTCCGACGAATCCCCCCGCAAAAGCCAGCTTGTGGTGCGCCCCAAACTAACACCGGCGCAAGCGGAAAAAGCCGCCCAAGAATACCAAAAGTTTATTCAAAGTAACACTAAAAATGAATAAATTATTGTTCATTCTGCTCCTTTGTCTTTCCTGTATGTCCGCCCGTGCCAACGACACCGCCGGTTATGTGTTGCCCACGGGCGGCGTGGTGTTTGAAAAACAAGACGGAATTAAAATGAAAACCGAGGCCCTCTATATCCGCCCCGGGCAGATAGAAGTAAATTATCTGTTTGAAAACACCACAGACAAAGACATTACCACCCAGGTTTTCTTCCCCCTGCCGCCTATTGCGGCGGTAGCGGATTATTATGGATATACCCAGGAAGCTTTACACCAGTTTCATTTCAAATTGTGGGTAAATGGAAATCCTAAAAAATATCAAACCATTTTTAACCTAAAACAAGGCAAACGCGCTGTACCTGCGGTGGCTAATTCTCTGTGGAAATACCCGGAGGAAGGACTGAAAGAACCTTTATTTCACGAGCGTGTATCAGCGATGGAAGAAAAAGACCGCCAACTATTAATAGACGGGAACTTCCTGCGCTGGGGCGGCGTATTTCTTCCCAATAAAGAAACGGGCGGCTATGAAGAAACCGAGGGCTGGACGATTACCGACCGTGAGGAGGATTTGTGGACAAAAGAAATTTCCTATTTTTGGGTTCAAACTTTTCCCGCCGGCAAAACCGTGCATATCCGCCACACATACACCCCTTCTGCCAAGACTACCAATACGGGTATGCCTTTTTCCGCTTGCATCAACCCCAACACCTGGGACTACCAGGATTTCGTCCGTATTCCGACTCCGCCGGGCACCGACCACCTGTGGGATAAGTTAGAAGCCCAACACTATGTGGAATACATCCTCACCACCGCCAACAACTGGCAGGGGTTTATAGACGATTTCAATCTGCTGGTGGAAAGCCCGCTTAAAAGCGTGGGCTGTTTTGAAGGACAGCCTTTCTACGGCGAGAAGTATTTTGCGCTTAGCCGCAAGTATTTCTACCCGGAGCGGAATTTGTCGGTGGATTTTTTAGAAAAGGGCACTATCCCGTCCTCTTACAAACCTGCAAGCGATCCGGCTCTTTACCGCGTAGACGGCCCCGCCAACGTGCGCAAGGAGCCCAACGGAAAAGTGGTCGGAGAAATGAAAGACGGCACCTATGTTTGGGTCTGGCCCGGGGAAAAACAAGGCAACTGGTATCCCGTTTTGCAAAACAATTTGCAGGGATATACACACAAACAAAATTTAATAAAAGTGTTTTAATCCCTGTTTTTCCCTGTTCCAGGGGATAGGGAAGTCCTACAAAAAGGCAAAATTCCAATAATAGAAATAAGCGGGGCACTCACCTTCCCGCCCACATACAAAGGGCAGCTTTTACGGTTTTTCCCTGTATTTTGCCTGATAAACAGGGATTTTGCTTCCCCCTCTTACAGGGTTGGGCAGTCCCCGCGCCGTGCCCGACCATTTAAAAAGACACCTTTTACAAGGTGTCTTTTTTGTTGCCTGTGCAGCGTGAGTTCCGTCGGAAGATTGCCGCCATTTTTATACATCACCGTCCTAGAGAGGTTTTAGAGATACAACAAAAAGGCCTGGAATGGGCCTTTTTCTCTGGCAGTCAAAATACGGAAGCGCCACTTTTTATTCAGAGCGGTACTCTTTGTCCCGCGGTTGAACACTTAACGCTTCGTTTGTCCAATTCACTGAAATCTTTGCAGAGAATAAATTCTTAGAATTTATGATGCGCTTTACAAATGGCGGATCGCCCAAGGTTTGGGATAGAGGTTGTTGGCGCGGTCGCCCAAATTTTTTACAAAACCGAGCGGATGCCCCTGATACGTTACCAACACAAAGCCCCGCGGCGTGCTGGCGGGCAATTTAAGCGTTTCCCGGTGCAAATAGCGCAAAGCCTCTTCCAAAGAAAGCTCCGCCCGAGGGAAGTCCGCCTCCCGCGTAGTCAGCGAAAGCGCCTGTGCCGCCGATGGAATTTGTTCCCGTCCCTTGGTTTCCGGCTGGGGAAGGCCGTCGGAAAGCAAATGCAGCAACGGGTATTTTTTCAACTGTGCACGCAAAGAGGACGGCAATGTGGCAAACGCATTCTTCCCCCCCTGCTTGCGAAGAACTGCCATAAACAGCCCCTCGCTCCGCGTCGTGCCCGGAATAAAGCGATACACCGGCTGTTGCCAATCCGTCAACAAACTGCCTGTAATCTGCCAATCCGGCAAAACCGGCACAGACAGAACCTCCGCCCCCAACTCCTCGGCAATCCAGCGAACGTTTTCTTCATTTTCATACATATTAAATGTACAAGTGCTGTAAATCAATAAACCGCCGTCTTTCAGGCACGGCCAAATATCGCGCAAGATCCCCCGCTGCCGCTCCGCGCAGAAATGTACATTTTGCGGGCTCCACTCGTTAACGGCGGCTGGTTCACGCCGAAAAATCCCCTCGCCCGAACACGGCACATCCGCCAATATAACATCAAACAGTAGGTTTGTTTGGGCAAAGTCTTTTGGCGCATTATGCGTAACCAATACGCCCGGATGCCCTTGTTTTAAGACATTTTCCAACAGAATATTAGCGCGGCGGCGGTCAATCTCGTTGCTAACCAGCATAGACCCTTCCGGCAAGGCGGCGCGCATCAGGGTAGATTTTCCCCCGGGGGCTGCACACAAATCCAGCGCGCTGACGGGCGCGCTAACCATTTGCCGCAGGACATAATCTAAAAATAACGAAGCAGCCTCCTGCACATAATACACCCCGGCGTGAAAGAGGGGGTCATGCGTAAAGCGCTGCCGATTTTTAAGCCAAAACCCCTGCTGGCACCAGGGCACAGGCTCAGAGTCCGGAAAGGGGTTTTCCGTGGCTTTCCACGGATTAATCCGCACGCTTACGGGAGTTTCGTGCAACAACGATTGCACAAAACATTCCCAGCGCGCGGCGCCAAACAATCGGGAAGTATATTCAATAAATGCTGGAGGCAAAGACATAAGATACTTTATTGTACAATTATTTCTGCAAAATGAAGGGCTGCAACATCTGTGACACTTAAAATAAGCCGCACCCCTTATTTACTATTACCGTAACGCTGCCCAAATAAAAACGCCGCGGCTGGCAGAAAATACACCATATTTTTATTCATTTTTCGCCCACTCGGTTAACTTTACATAATCCACTTTTCCGGTGCCCATCAGCGGCATTTCTTCCAGTATGCGGATGGTTTTCGGCACAGCCAGTTCGCTTAACCCGCTGGCTTTAAACGCCGCCAACAACTCCTGCCGGCTGGCTTCGGCCTGCGTGGTAAACAGCACCAGCTGTTCGCCTTTTCGCGCGTCCGGCAGGCTGACCACGGCGTGCATTTTGCCGGGCCACAGCGCATTAACTTGCGTTTCCACCGCCGCCAGGGAGATCATCTCCCCCGCGATTTTGGCAAACCGTTTGGCACGGCCCAAAATAAACACAAAGCCGTCCTCGTCAATCCGCACGATGTCGCCCGTATCGTACCAGCCGTCTTTTGGCGCTTCCAACACGCCGGGGTTTGTATCGCGCAGATAGCCGGCCATAATGTTGCCACCCTTTACCAGCAGTTTGCCGCCGTCTTCCACGCCGGGCACTTTTTCCAGCTGCCAGCTAATCCCCGGCAATAAGCGCCCCACACTGCCCCGTTTGAAATACATCGGCGTATTGACCGCCAGCACCGGGGAAGTTTCCGTTGCGCCGTATCCTTCCATAATGCGCAGGCCGAATTGGTTGTAGTACTTGGTGATGGTTTCTTCCTTCAGTTTTTCGGCCCCCACCACCGCCAGGCGTACGGAATAGAAATCGTACGGGTGGGCCATTTTGGCATAGCCGTTAAAAAAGGTGTCCGTGCCAAAGATAATGGTGGCATTGCTGTCGTAAATCATCTCGGGTACAATGCGGTAATGCAAGGGGGACGGATAGAAAAACACCGGCACGCCGCTAAGCAGGGGCAACAGGGTGCCCACCGTCAACCCGAACGAATGGAAAATAGGCATTGCATTAAACACCCGGTCCCGCAAGCCGAAATCCAACACGCTTTGCATCTGCAGACGGTTGGCCTGGATGTTCTCGTGGCTGAGCACCACGCCTTTGGGGGTGCCTTCGCTGCCGGAGGTAAAAAGCACCACCGCCGGGTCCTGGGACGTTACGCCGGCGCGCACCCATTTATAATACACCCGCGGGAAAAAGGACGCCGCCCACCCCGTCAGTTTATCCCACAGGGTAATTTGTTTTTTCAAATCTTCCAAATACACCAGCCGCAGGCCGGCGCGTTTTAACGCGGTGGAAGTTTCCAATAAGCCGCCTTGTTCCAAAAACGCTTTGGAAGTGAAAATCGTGGAAATATTCGCCGCTTTACAGCAAGAAAGCATATTCTTGATGCCGGTGGAAAAATTCAGCATACACGGCGTGATATCAAACGCCCGCAGGCCGAAAAACGCCACCACGCTTGCCGTCATATTGGGCAGCAGAAAGCCGGCCATTTCGCCGGGGTTTTGGTATTTGGCCATTTTTTTGCCCAGCACGAACACCGCCGCTATAAACTGCCCAAACGTAAGCGCCTGGTGTTTAGCATCGTTGATAATGCGTTTATGGCGGCCCACCAGTTTAAAGGCGTCCAAAAGCGAGTCAAACATCGTTTCCTGTATATTACCGGCCTGATATTTCATATTGACCATTACATCATATAACCCGCGGGACGCCGCCAACCGGCGCGCTTTGCCCGAAAGGTTTTGGTCTATATGCAGCCGGGTAGGCGGTTGGACGGTAATGGTAATTTTGCTTTGCGGGCGGGTTTTAAGCTGGGTGCCAAAACGGGAAAATAAGGAATACTGGCTCCCCTCCAAATATACGGGCAGCAGCTGCGCGTCGCTTTTATCGGCAATCATCGCCGGCCCGGGATAGATTTTCATCAAGCCCCCGGTGGTGGTAATGCGCCCCTCCGGGAAAATAACCACCCGCTTGCCGGCTTTCACTTCGGCAATGATAGACTTAACCGCCATCGGGTTGGTCGGGTCTATCGGGAAGTATTTGACCAGGTGCAAAAAGGGCTTTACCCACCATTTTTGGCTGACGTACGTATCAATGGCAAAGTGCAAATCCCCCGGCAGATACACCCACAGCAGCACCGCGTCCAAAAACGAAGTATGGTTGGCCACAATAAGCGTATTGCCCTGCAGGTTTTTCCAGTTTTCCAAGCCGATTACCTTCACACCGTACACCCAGTTCAAAAGGCGCGTCATAATCATCCGGATAATATGGTGCGGCAACAGCCCGCAAATATACACCGCCGCCAAGGTATTAGCCACGGCAATCACGCCAAATACCGCCGGAATCGTTAAATGGCACGCCAACAGCAGTGCACAAACGCCGCTGCCCACCACCATAAAAAGAGAATTGATAATGTTGTTGGTGGCAATCACGCGCGAGCGGACGGCTTCGCCCGCCAAGGCCTGCAGCATCGCGTTAAGCGGCACCACATACAGCCCGCCGCACACGGCAAAGCCCAATAGATCAAGCGTAATGCGTTTGCCGGCAAAAGTCATCAAAAATTCCCTATATCCCACGGCTTGCGCCGCCGGCATATACCCGGAAGAAGCATACGCCAAATCAATTAAAAACACACTCATCAAAAGTGCGCTGAGCGGCACATATTTGCTGGTAATTTCCCCTTTTACCAACATTTGGCACAGCAAAGACCCCAACCCAATACCGCACGAAAAGAGGGTTAATAAAAAGGTAAACAGTTGGGGCGTTCCTTGCAGCACGTCGTGCGCCAAAGCGGGCATTTGGGCAATTAACGCCGCGCCCAACATCCAAAACCAAGAAATGCCCAAAATGCATAAAAAGATATCGTGGTTTTGCTTGGCAAAGGCCATATTGCGCCAGGTGCTGCGCAGGAAATTTTTATCTATTTTCAGGGCTGGATTGGCAGGCTTTTGGGCGGGGATAAACAAGCTGGCCCCCAGCCCCAGCACCGCCAGCCCCAAAATAATGCCCGGCAAAAAGTTATTATTCAGCGTGATGATAATCCCGCCTAAAATAGTACCTTGCAAAATGGAGCCGTAGGTTCCCGCTTCAATCAGGCCGTTGCCGGCGATTAATTGTTTCTTCTCTAAAATATCCGGCAAAATACTGTACTTTACCGGCCCAAAAAAGGCCGACTGTGTACCCATCAAAAACAGCACCCCCAACAGCAGCGGCACATTGACCGTCAAAAATCCCACCCCCGCCAGCAAGGCAATGACCACTTCCAGCCCTTTGGTCCATTTGATTAACACGTCTTTGCGGATTTTATCGGCCAATTCTCCCGCCATCGCCGAAAACAGAAAAAACGGCAGCATAAACAACGCCACCGCCAGCGAAACAATCACCGTTTTGCTCTGCGGGGTAATCGTGGTTACTTTATAAGTTACGAAGGTTGCCAGCGCGGTGCGGAAAAAATTATCGTTAAACGCACCCAAATACTGCGTACAAAACAAACTTAAAAAACCCCGGTTAAAAAAAGTTTTTAAAAGCGCTAACATAGTTCTCTCCCTCTTATTTTGCTTCCTGTAAATCTTTCAGCCACTGCTGCAAAATTTGCCCGGTTTGGCGGCGAGCACCCGACGGTATTTTTTCGGTCATCCGGCGCACCAGTGCATCGTAGCCCGCCCACACGCGGTCAATCAGCTCCTGCCCCCGGGGCGTGATGCAAATAATATTTTCCCGGCGGCTTTGGGGATTTGTCCGTCGGCTGAGCAGCCCCGCCCGGACGGATTTTTCCACCAATTTGGTAATGTTGCTGGCAGACGCAATCAGGCGTTTGGAGAGGTCCACCTGTTTAAGGCCCTTGCCTCCGTTTTGGTAAGCCGCCAACATCAGCACATTAAACTGCACCGCCGTTAACCCAAACGGCGCAAAATACGCTTCCACCCGGGCTTGGAACACATTGTAAATTAACGCCAGCGTGTAGACGATATTTTCGTATGCGCGGCCCTTGGCAGGATTAATGCCGTAGGGGCGCAAATCCAGTTTATTCTTTTCCATACAAATAGTTTACCAAGAAATTGTTTATTTGTCAATTATTTAAAGCGGGCAATGGCTGAAAACTTTTTCAAAACCGTGTCCTCCGATCAAGCCGCACCGCACAACGAAATACTTCACGGACAGAAGGCCTGTTCTGTCTTCTAAAAAGCAAAAGGAACCTCCAACGAGGTGCCTTTTAATATCAAGTTTTCGCTACTTAACAGTAACCGTTAAATCCAACGGCACCGCCAGCACTTCCGGTAACCGAGAGCGCACCGTAAATACGGAGGTATTGCCCTCCTTCAAGCGGGCCGCATCTTCCGGGGATACCGGTACTTGCAGGAAAAAGCAGTTTTCTTCTTCAAAAAACCCTCTTACGGGCAGTCCGCTCAATATCACTTTTCCGTCCTGCAAAATATCCACCTCGCACGAAAAACGAACCCAAAAGGGCATTTGCTTTCCAGGCACTTGCAGCATCAAATCCGTATCGCCCAAGTATTCTTTGTCACGAGTAAGCGGGGTTTGTTGTCCCCAATATAATTGCGACACCTGCAAAGGCAGCCAGGCCGGATTTTTAGAAGTATCGGTAAGCGGAATCGGGCGCAAGGAGCCCCCTTGTAAATGCGTTTTTAAAAACGCAATCATATCCTGCTGGATAGGTTCGTGCTCAGTCTTGGGATAAGTGTGTGTCTGCACATTGGGGGCCAGCTGGGCCAATAAAGAGCGGGCGGTTTCCCAACGGTTTTGACTGGTTCCTTGCCCAAATACATATAGAACCAAATCTCCGTCTTCCTGTCCATAGACAAAATTCAAAGGGTCGTTGTAATCATACCCCCCGTTAGTCAGCAAAATAGGAATTTTACGCCACGCTTTTTCGTTAAATTTCCGCCCGGTTATTTCCTTAACATCGGACACTCCTACCGGGAACAGTAATTCTTTTTCCTTGAAAGACTTTACCGGAAGCGCCGGATACATTTCCCCACCTGCCGCCACAGCCAAGATTTTTTTGGGATGCAGCAAAGCCAGTTTCCAGCCGAACGCCCCCGCGGAAGAAAACCCCGCCACCAAAAATTTCTTTTGGGTGAGGATGCCTTCTTTTTTCAGTTGTTTGCGGGCGTCTTGAAGCATAGCAATAACCTGCTTGTCCAAGCGTTTGTAGGGGCCTTCTTTTACTAAAAAAGCCGCCCGGTTCAAATCGTGAGAGTTCACCTCCCCCTTTTCCCGTGGAATCAGCGGCAATACCATCGGAACACCTATTTCATAGGCAATATAATCTTCGTTGCCGCGCCCAAAACGTTCCCGCGTGGCTTGTTCCAATTCGGCGGCGGACTTAAAAATTCCGCTGTCGTTCATTGTAAACAAAACAGGCAACGTTTTTTCTTTATCCACCGTGTTGGGGATATACAGCAAATAATCCCAATAAAAGCCAGCTTTCGGATTAGCCGGAACCGTGCGGGTTTCCCCTTCCGGGGCGGCCCAGCCGGCAACAACAGCAACCAACAACAAAAATCCAGTCCACAGATATTTTTTCATCTTTACTCCCTTACCAACACCTTTTCTTGCAAATTATCCCAATTGCAATCTTGCCACAAAGGCTGTGGCGAAAGGCGCTTGCCATCAATCACCTGCGGGGTTCCCAGCAGTTGTTGCAACGCCGGTACCAAATCCAAATAATGACTGGCCCCCATTTCCGCAAACACCACATCGTATTGGTCCAACGCGGCTGCAATATTTTGCAACATAAACTGGCTGCGTGCCACAGCCGTAGCCACATTTAAGCGGTAGAATGGCGTTTTGACAACCCATTCTTCCGGATAGACATTCATCAAATCCTGATACAGCTGGATAAAATCCGTTTCGGCAAAGTTTTGTTTATAATGCTTTTTAAAATACGCATTTAAGCGTTTTTCCGTAAATAATTTTCCCCAATCCGGATGATGGTCCCGCTTGGCATACGAGGCTATCGCCTCGGCGGCTGGGAACGGCCGGTCGGTTTCCCGTGCGCGGCCATAGCCGTCCCGGATAATCCACAGCATTTGCCAATCGTCATACGAAAATCCTCCTTTTTGGACGAACGACCACTGCTGCTCCTGCGAGAGATCCGCCCGCACCAGCGGAATCAGCCGGCGGCTGGCCAGCGCGGCGGTATAACCGTCTTCCGCCTCCGTACACGGCAGAAAAGTTCCTCTGGGTTCTCGTTCCACCAGCACAATCTGCGGAGAATAGGTATCAAACGCATATTGCACGGCAGGCAGAGATTCTGCCGTGCCGGGCGGCTAACAGCACGAGTTTTTTATTTCCTTGTTGGTAAACCGTCAAATAAGGAGGTCGCGGAAAAGATTCATACTTTTTTTGATGCTGCCCGTGTTGTACAGAAAGGGAGGATGCAGCTACTGTAAACGCCTGTGCCGCCAGCGGCAAGGAAAAGAAAAAAACCAGCACGTAACACACTATCTGATAGATTATTTTCATAACAATACTATAATAATTTTTCAATTACCACTCAATGAAAATCTTCTGTTTTGCTACACTATATATATGAAATATATTAAACTAAAAACGAACCGGGCGGTTTCCGCTCATTTTATTGCCTATCTTCTTTCGTTACTGTTTATTTTATTTCTGCTGGGGCAGACCGCTTTCCACACGGTACAAGACGCCGAGTGGAGCCATTCGCTGGCCTGCGCCTGGCAAGACTTGCTGGCCTACGCCCGGCAAAAAAATTACCTTGCCTACGCCGCCATTCGCATTTTTCCGTGGCTGCTGCTGCTGTGGGCGGCCCTTTTTGTTTGGGAGCGTGTGAATGGTTGGCGCACAGCCCGCAAAACAAACCCCATTACCTTTTTGAAATTTGAAAAAACAGGCGTCCTGCTGGGGCACCAAAAAGCCCGCGCCGATGTGCGCCTGCCGTATGCGGAAACGGATTTATCCGTTACGGTCCCGGTAATGGTGGCATACAACAAATATGGGCATCCAATCCACTTGTTTGGCTTAATAGAAATTTCTTTTTCATACGAGAGCAAAACCTATTCCGTCCAACACCGGGGAAAACTGCCCTTTTTGCAAACACTGTTGGATGAAGGAAAAAAATTCCGCTCCTGTTCGGCTTCCGTCCGCCGGCTCAACGACGCAAAACCCGCCGGGCAGGACGAGCTGGATTTTATTCATTTCCTGGAAGAACAACTGGAAAACCACCGCCGCTACGGGCTGCTGCTGCCGGTCTATCCCGTCCCCCGGGCACTTTTGGTAGGATTGGGGATAATTGCTTTGGCCGTTCTGGAAATTTTGATTGGAAAAGCTTTCCTGTTTTTAGTAAATAACAACGCCAGCCTTTTATTCCCGACCATTCTGTGTGTGATAGGCGCGGGGCTGTTTATATGGGGCATGTGGGCGGTTAAGCGGTATGCAACTTTCCGCCTGGCGGAAAAGAAGCTGCGGTTCTTGAAAAAATGAGCACCCCGCTTAAAATAATTATATGCGCAAATTATTATTTCTTTGGGTTGCTTTGTTAGGGGTATCTGCCGCAGCAGGGGCCCAGTCCTTCACGCCGGAGCAAATACAAGCGTTAAAAAATTTAGCGCCAGGCAACGGCCAGCTCCTTACAAAAAACGAATTAAAAAAAATTACCCAACAAATCCAGCAGCAGGAGGAAAAAGCTTCCGCGCGGCAGGCCGTTTCGTTGGTTCCGTTGGGGAACTATTCCTATAAAATGCAAATGTTTTCTGCCGGCGGATACACGGCTAAAAACGTCTTGGCATGGCTGCCCTCTTTTATCGCCCGGCTGCCCCAAAACCGGCAAGCCCTGTTTGAACGCGCCAGCCAAATTTTAGCCCAACAGCAAGTGCCCCATGCACCGCGCCAGCCGGCGGCGCTTACCCAGCAGGAAGCATTCGCCCGCTGGACGGCTTTTTTGGACAGCGCTCACCCAACCGAACTAAACGCCGGCAAAGGCAACCCTTTTGCCTGGCCCGAGATGCAAAACGCCCGCGTGATTTTAATCGGCGAGGACCACACCATGCATTACCCCACCGAACAGCTGGTGGAATACCTGATTGCCTATAATAAATCCGCCCCGGCGGATAAACGCATTACCCACTTGTTTGTGGAATTTGCCTACCAGGCCAACGTTGCTATGGAATTCATCCGGGCGCACATCAGAGAACTGCCCGAAAAAGAACTGCTCAAACAAGCGGTGCAATACGCCCGAAAGCAATTAAAAGGGGAATACATCCCCGCCACCCTGCGCGAGGAAGTGCGCTGGCTGCGTTTGGGCTACCGCCTGCTCCAGGAAAATACGGACGTTGTTTTTTATGCGTACGATATTCCCAACCCGTCCATAGAAAAGCGCAACGCCGCGGCTATGGCGTTTTTGCAGGCTGGGTACGAACAGCCCGGGACCAAAATGGTATTTATCGGAGGAGCGCTGCACGTCCTGCGGGAAAATTTAAACACCCCGCTGTTGGGAGACAGCGCCATTAATGCCCAAAACTCACTGGCTAATACCCCCGGCATCGCCCCGGAGGACATCGTTTCCATTATCGCCGTAGGCGGCACCCCTTGGGCCAACGACAACCAATTGTACGGCGGCTCCCAGGCGTTTGATTTGTACCATATTTTGCTTGTCCAATACAAAGACAAACATCAAAACCTGGCTTTCAAAACGCCGGCAAAACAGTTCGGGTTTGACTATTACTTTTACTTTGATACGGCTAAAAAGCCGGTTGTAACGGACGCCAACAGTTGGTAAAGAAACTTCGTTTTCCTGTACCGCTTGCGCCAATCGGGCAAGCGGTATTTTTACGCGGGCGCCCGACAACCGTTTTTTCAAAATACCGCTTGTTTTTTGGGCAAAATTCATACATAATATAAAAAGTTATTTTTATTAAGGAGCCCCCATGACCTCGGACCTGTATAAGAACATCCCCCCTTCCGCCAAATCTGAAAATGTATGGCTGGGCAAGCAATACTTAGCCGGCTGTTTGGCAGCGTTCTTCCGCAAAAAATAATCCCGCACGGTGCATATACACGCCCGTTTTGCTCCCGCAGGTATGCGGTTTTTTTAATCCTTTTTTATATAACCCTTTTTAACCGGTGGCAAACGTATTCCTTTTTCCGCAATTTATTATAATATAGGAAAGAAACCGCCGCGCGCCGCCAGCCGGCTCCCGCGGGGCAGGAGGGGGAATATGGATATTACCACGATTAACAAACAAGTCCAGCAGGAAAGCATTTTTTTGCAGGATTTAAAGCGCGAAGTCGGCAAAGTCATCGTAGGGCAGGACGCCCTGGTGGAAAAAATGTTGGTGGCTCTCTTGGCCGACGGACACATTTTAATTGAAGGCGTACCTGGACTGGCTAAAACATTAGCCGTAAAAACCCTGGCGCAAGCCATCCACGCGCAGTTCCAGCGCATTCAGTTCACGCCCGATTTGCTCCCGGCCGACATCACCGGTACGCTAATTTTCAACCCCAAGGACGGTTTATTCTACCCCAAACGCGGGCCGGTGTTTTCCAACTTTGTGCTGGCGGACGAAATCAACCGTTCCCCTGCTAAAGTGCAAAGTGCCCTGTTGGAAGCCATGCAGGAACGGCAGGTAACGATTGGCGAACAAACCTATAAACTGCCCTCCCCTTTTATGGTAATGGCCACGCAAAACCCCGTGGAGCAGGAAGGCACCTACCCCCTGCCGGAAGCGCAGGTGGACCGCTTTATGCTTAAAGTGCTGGTAACGTATCCGACCAAAGAAGAAGAAAAGCTGATTTTGGAACGGATGGCCTCGCACAAAGCGATAGAAATCAACACTAACGTTACGCCGGAAATGATTTTAAAGGCCCGCGCCGTTACGGACAATATTTACGTGGACGAAAAAATCAAAAACTACATTGTGGACCTGGTTTTTGCCACGCGCGACCCGAAATCCGCCGGCTTGGAAAAACTTGCTTCTTTCATCGCCTACGGCGCCAGCCCGCGCGCGACCATTTTCCTCACGCAGGCCGCCAAAGCGTATGCCTTCTTAAACGGGCGCGGCTATGTAACGCCGGAAGACATTAAAGCCGTCGGCTTGGATGTCCTGCGCCACCGCGTGCTTTTGTCTTACGAAGCCGAGGCCGAAAACATCTCTTCGGACCAAATCGTCAAACAAATCTTTGACGCTGTAGACGTGCCGTAAAAAACAGCTGGGGGTAGCCGTGGATACCGCGGAAATTTTAAAAAAAGTGCGCCAAATTGAAATCCAGACGAACAAATTGGTGTCGGAAACGTTCGCCGGGGAATATTTAAGCGCGTTTAAAGGCCAGGGGATAGAATTCGCCGAAGTACGCGAATACACCCCAGGGGATGACGTGCGCTCCATAGACTGGAACGTTACCGCGCGCACGGGCGTGCCGTATATCAAAAAATACAACGAAGAGCGCGAACTGACGCTGATGATTGCGTGCGACGTGTCGGCCTCGCAGAAATTCGGTTCTTTCCAAAAGCTTAAGCAGGAAATCGCCGCCGAACTGGCTGCGCTGTTTGCGTTTTCCGCCATTCAAAACAGCGATAAAGTGGGGCTGATGTTGTTTTCGGACAAAATAGAGTTGTTTGTTCCCCCCCGCAAAGGCAAAAAGCACGTCCTGCGCTTAATCCGTGAACTGATTGCCTTTGAGCCGCAAAGCACCGGCACGGACATTGCCCTGTGCCTGGAAACGCTAAGCAAAGTCATCAAACGGCAGGGAATTTTAATTTTAATTTCCGATTTTTTAGCCCCGGTTTCGTCTTTTTCCAAACCGTTTAAGCTGGCGGCGCGCAAGTTTGATTTAATTCCTGTTATCGTGCAGGACAAACTGGAAAAACGCCTGCCCCCGATACACGCCTGCATAGACGTAACCGACCCGGAAACCGGGCAGGAAGATTTTTTGTGCCTTTCGTCCTCGGAAATCAACGACGCCCTGGAAGACCGCGCCCGCACGCAGGACTTAAATCTACAGGCATTGTTTAATCCTTATAAAATAGAACCCATCCGCGTGGACACGGCCTTGCCGCCGGCGGACCCGGTTATCGCGTTTTTTAAACAGCGCGCCAAGAAAATTAGGAGATAAAGTGAAAAAACGTTTTCTTCTTTGCTGGTTGCTTCTCTCTGCGGCGGCGCTGTCCGCGCAGGAAATTAACGTGGTGGAAAAACGCGCGCCCGAAACCGTGCCGTTTGCCCAGCCGTTTGCCCTCCAATTTGTGCTGTCGCACACGCCGGGCTATGAAGTAACGTTAGACGAAAATTCCCTTTCCAAAGATTTTGAAATTACCCAAATTTCTTCGTCCGACAATTCCCCCGGCACCAAGTCGTACGATTTAACCGCTCTGCCTTTTGTATTGGGTAAATCCACTTTTACCGTCACTTTTAATTTGGTGCAAAACGGCAAAACGCTGGCCTCCGCCCCGGAAGAATTGTTTATTAATATTCCCCGCGCCCAAACATTTGACGACAACAACCTGCGCGAAATCCGCCCGCCGCTGATTCCTTCCGGCTGGCTGACGTGGCTGCTGGCGGCCTTGCTGCTGGCGGCGCTGATTGCTGTGTGCCTGTACTGGTACAAACGGCTGCAGCGGCGGGCGCGCAAAATTGGACAAATTGACGATACCCGGCCCGGGAATGTGATTGCCCTTTCCAAAATTGACGCATTGTTAGACAGCGGCTTATGGGAAAACCAGCAATACAAGCTGTTCTATATTACCCTTTCGGACATTTTGCGGGAATACTTGTGGCGGCAGTTCCGGGTGGACGCCTCGGCAGATACTTCGGCGGAACTTTTGCGGCGCGTAAAAAATATGCCGCAGATGGCGCCGCTGATGTATCAACTGCGGGACTTTTTAAGCTCGGGCGATTTGGTCAAATTTGCCAAAGCCGTCCCCAGCGAACAAATCCGCGACAAGGACGTCAAAATCCTGCGTGAAATTATTACGGAAACCACCCCCAAAGAACCGGCGCCGGACGCACCGAAGGAGAATGTATGATTTATTTTTTCATAATCAGTGTGGGCTTGCTGCTGGCAGCGCTGGGGGTTAACCTGTTTGTCAAACGCGCGACCAAAACGATGACGGTGCTCATCGCCGGCTTCTCCGCGCTGACGCTGGTCAGCCTGGCGGGGCTGGTGCTGGGGCGGCTGGCAGGCAAAAACGCCGAATTTTTGCACCCGTGGGCCTTTTTACTGCTGGTGTTTCCGTTTGCGGTGTTTTTGGCGCAGACGGTATTCCGCGGCGCCTTTGCGCGGCGGATTGCCTACCCGATGACGCACCTGATGGTAGAACAATCCTCCCTGCGGGTGTTGTTCACGCGCTGGCTGCCCGTTACGCTCTACACGGCGGCGCTCCTATTTATGGTAGTGGCGCTGGCGCGCCCGGTGCGGGTGGACCGGACAGTCCTGCCTCCGACGGAAGGAATTGACATCATGCTGATTATGGACGTTTCCGCCTCTATGCAGAAGCAGGATTTTTACCCCAGCCGCTTTGTGGCGGCCCAGCAAACGGCGGCGCGCTTTATTTCCAAACGGTTTAACGACCGCATCGGCCTGGTGGCTTTTGCCAAGCAGGCTATGCTGCAAGCGCCGCTGACGCTGGACCACGACGCCCTGCAGGAATACCTCTCCACGCTGTTTTTGGGGATACTGGACCCGAACTTTACCGCCATCGGCGATGCGCTGGGCGTAGCCGCCAACCACTTAAAAGACAGCAAAGCCAAAAGCAAAATTATCATCTTGCTGACGGACGGCGATTCCAACGCCGGCACCATTTCCCCCCAGCTGGCGGCCAAAGCGGCCGCGGCCTACGGCATACGCGTCTATACCATCGGCACGGCAAGCGCGCCGGGGGAAAGCATTTATTCCAGCACAGAGGATGAAATAAATGAAGGCCTGATGATGGAAATTGCCGACGCGACCGGCGGCAAATTCTACCGTGCCAAAAACGAAGCCGAACTGACGAAAATTTACGATACGATTAACGAATTGGAAAAAACCCAATTTTCCCCCAGCTCCACCGTCAATCGCAGCGATTTTTATCACCCCTTTTTGCTCCTGGCGTTGGCCTGCACGCTGGCGGCGTTTATTTTGGAAAAACTGTTTTTAATCAAGGTGCCCTAATATGGAATTATTCGCCCAACCTATTTATCTGTTGTATTTTGTACCGGCTGTCCTGGCGGCGGGCCTGGTGGCGTGGCTGGGGGTTAAACTCAAAAACCGCCTGGTGCGCGCCTTGTTCGGCCCGCAGGCCTATGCCAAACTGACGGCGGGGCTGCGCCCGCCCACGCGCTGGCGCGGCGTGCTGTTTTTCTTAACGCTGTTTTTCCTGTTTGCCGCATTAGCCGGGCCGCAATGGGGTACAGAAATTGTGGAAGTGCAAGGCTCGTTTGCCCAAACGGTGCTGGCGGTGGACGTATCGTCTTCCATGCTGGCGCGCGATTTAAAACCGGACCGGCTGGACAACGCCAAGAATATGCTGCGAATGCTGGTAAGCAATTTAAAAGACGAACGCATCGGCATCATTGCGTTTACTTCGCAGGCGTACATTCAATGCCCCATTACTACAGACGAGGACGCACTGACCTATTTTATAGACACGTTAAAGCCCGATATGCTGCCCGTGCCTGGCACTTCGTTGGCGGCGCCAGTGGCCTTGGCGGCCCGTATGCTGGCTAAATACCCGGGGCAAAAAGCACTTATCCTGCTTACAGACGGGGAGGACCACTCTCCCGAAGAATTAAAATCCGCCCAGGAAACCGCCCTCCAAAACGGCATCCGCATTATTGCTATCGGCATCGGCACCAAGGACGGAACGCTTATCCCCGCCAAAACGGACGCCTCGGGCAAGATTGTGGAATACAAGAAAGACAAAGACGGAAAAACCGTCGTCTCCAAACTGGACGAAAAAACGTTGCTGGAGCTGGCCCAGGCTACCGGCGGCGTATACATTTCCTACACCACCCCGGCGCAAGTAGCGGCCCAGGTGGAAGCGGCGGTGAAAGGGTTGGACCGTTCCGTTTCGCGCGCGGCTTCGCGCGCGGCCTACAAAAACCGCTACGCTTTCCCGCTGGTACTGGCGATGCTGTGTTTAGCCGGGTATTTGTTGTGGCCGCGGGGGCAAAAAACGCCCCGCCCCGCTGGGGAAAATACCCCCAAAAAAGGTAAAATATAGTATGAAGAAATTGCTTTGTCTGTTATTTCTTGGCAGTGTATCCTGCGCTTACGGCGGCGTGCGGGCGGACCTGCGCCATAGTGGGAAACTGTATGAGGACCAAAAATACGGGCAAGCTTTATCCGCCTATAACGCCATTTTAAAAGAAAATCCGCATGAAGAAAGAGCTTCCTTCGGCGCGGGGGCCGCGGCCTACTACTTAAAGGACTACGCCGCCGCCGAACAAGCTTTTGAAAAAACCGCCGAACAAGCTGGCGCCCTGGCGCAGGATGCCCTGTTTAATTTGGGAAACGCGTATTACCGCGGCGGAAATGCGGAACAAGCTATCCAGGCATACCGCCAGGCAATCGTTAAAAACCCGCAGGACAAAGAAGCCGTCCATAATTTGCAATTGGTACTGCAGGAACAGCAAAACCAGCAGAACAAAAACAACCAGAACCAACAAAACCAGGACGAAGATTCTTCCAACCAGGACAAACAGGATCAGGACGGCAAAGGCCAGTCCCCGGAAGAACAGAACCAACAAAATCCCTCCCAGCCGCAGGACGCTATGGACAAAGCCGACGCCAACCGCGTAATGCAAATGGCCCGGGAAAATGAATACAAAAAACCCACCCAGGCGGGGGCGGCCCAACAAAACACCGTAGAGAAAGATTGGTAAATCTATGAAGAAAATTTTATTGTCTTTTTTGTTTCTAAGCCTCGCCGTATGGTCGGCGGCGCAGGTATCCGTTACCGCGCGGGTGGATAAAACCAACCTGACGCTGGATGATGAACTGACGCTAACGGTGGAAGTAAACGGCGCGTCGGGCAATATGGTTATGCCCCAGCTGCCCAGCCTGCCGGCGTTTAACGTATATTCGCGCGAAGTGCTCCAATCTTCCGTTAACGGCCGTACCACCACCACCTTCCGCTATATTATGCTGCCCCGCTTTGTAGGCAAAGCGACAATTGGCGCCATTCAATTTTCTCATAACGGCAAAACTTACAAAACGGAACCTATTTCCGTAAACGTTTACCGCAACGCCCAAGGCGTGCAAAACGCCCAGCCGGCTTCCACCACCGCCAAACCGGCTTCCACCGGCAATTACGATTCTGCCGCCGTCAAACGCCCGCGCGAAAAAGCCGACCCTTCTCTGCCCCCGCTGGAGCGGGATTTAGCCAACCAAGCCTATGCCCGCGGGGATGAAAACTACTTTTTGGTAGCCGCCGTAAGCGACAAAACGCCCTATGTAAACGAAGCAGTTACCCTGGCGGTGCGGTTTTATTACAACCGCCCGTTTTACGACGCCCCTTACCAGAAGCCAACCGTTTCCAATATTTTTATGGAAGAAATCGGTTCCTCTCAGGGCACGCAAAGCATCGGCGGCGTGCTATACCGCTATGAAGAACAGCGCTACCAGCTGACTGGTGCCGCTCCCGGCAAAGCCACCGTTGGTGCGGCTTCCGTGCGCTATATGACGGGTTCGTCCCCGCTATCGGCGCTGGACCGCTTTTTTGCCGTTGCCGCCGCCAGCAAAGAAGAAACCGCCCGCTCCACTCCCATTACGCTTAATATCCGCCCCGTACCGGCAGCTGGCAAGCCCAACACTTTTTATGGCGCCGTGGGAACCGGCTACACTCTTTCCGCCCAAGCGGACCGAACCGAAGTGGAAGCAGGAGAAGCCGTCACGTTAACCGTTACCGTCAAAGGGCCGGGCAATTTAAAGCCTACGGCGGACATCCAATTCCCGACGCTGGACGGGTTTAAAATCTATACGCCCCAATCCGCCTCCAATACCTCCGTATCCAACGGGCAGATATACAGCACCAAAACATTTAAAACCGTGTTGGTTCCGGCGGCTTCCGGCATCTATACGCTGCCGGCAGTCAAATGGTCCTATTTCAATCCGGCAACCCGCTCCTATAAAACCCTGCAAACCGAACCGGTTAACATCACTGTTACCCCTTCCACCAAAACGGACAGCGGGTTTGATTTTGGCGCGGCCGCCGCGGCGGCGGCCGGCATCCAAACATTGGGGAAGGATATTGCCTATTTGAAGCAAACATTGGCCCCGCAGCCCTCCGTTTTAGCCCGCTTAAGCACATGGCAAACGCTCAACTGGATTATGCTCACAATACTAGCGTTGAGCGTGCTGTTTGCATCGGTTGGGCGCAAGTCACTGGCGCACAAACGCGCGTACACCGCTGCCAAAAATCGCCTGAAGAAAGCCTTTTCCACCGAAGCGGTGGCGGATGCCGTTTCCGGTTACTTACAACAAAAGATGAAAATCAGCACCGGCAGTATGCCGCTTAAATCCATCTTGACGGCTTTAACCAAGCGCGGTATTACGCCCGCCACGGCGGAAGCCTTTGCCCTTTTGTGGCAGCGGCTGGACGCGGCCCGCTTTGCCCCGGGTGCGCCCGACACGCAAAGCGCGCAGGAACTGGCGCACCAAGCGCTGGATATTTTAAAACTGCTGGAGGAAGAAGCCAAATGAAACACCTGCTTTTAATTGTCATTCTGTCTTCTCTGGCGGCCTTTTCCTGGGGACAGAACACCCTCCAACAAGCCGAAGGATTCTACCGGCAAGGCAAGTTTTCCGCCGCGTTGGGTTTGTATGAAAGCGAACTAAAAAACGCCCCAAACGACCCTTATGTTTACTACAATATAGGTAACTGCTATTTTAAAATGGGCAGCAAGGGTTTGGCCGCCGCCAACTATTACCGGGCTTTTAAACTGGCCCCGCGGGATGCAGACATCCGCCACAACCTAACCCTGGCCTTAGCCGCCGGGGGCGAACGGTTGGTCCCGGCCGGTATGCCGGAAATATTGCACAAAGCGTTCTTTTATTTATCCTATGATGAAGTAAAAGGACTCACATTCCTTTTATTGTGGCTGTTTTGTGCGGCGGGTTCCGTGTGGCTGCTTAAACGCAAGTTCAAACGGGTGTTTTTCGCCAGCGTGGTGATACTGATTATCTGCAGTGGCTGGTTGTATGCCCGCTATACGCTGGAGCAGGAACACCTGGCGGTGGTTGCCTCTGCGGTGGCGGAAATACGCAGCGGCCCGGGAACAAATTTTCCCGCAAGCGCCAGCGTGCCGCAAGGCCATTTGCTGGCGGTGCAGGACACCAAAGACGATTGGTATGAAGTCATCGTCAAATCCCAAGGCCTAAAAGGCTGGGTGGAAAAGAGCACCGTGGAACAAATTTAAACTGAGGTATTTTTATGTTTGTACAACAACAAGCCGATGAGCTCATTCAAGCCGTTACGTACGTAAAAGAACACTTGGCGGACAAAGTGGAAGAATTGGCCGCCAAAGTGACGGAAGCGTTTAAAAAAGGCAATAAAGTTATTTTAATGGGAAACGGCGGCAGCGCCTCTGACGCACAGCATATTGCGGCAGAATTTGTAGGCCGGTTTAAAAAAGAACGCCCCTCGCTGCCGGCTTTGGCCTTAAACACCAATTCCTCCACACTTACCGCCATTGGCAACGACTATTCGTACGATGTGGTTTTTTCCCGCCAGATTGACGGCTTTGCCAAAGAAGGCGATGTGGTCATTGGCATTTCCACTTCCGGCAACAGCAAAAACGTATACTTGGCGCTGGGGCTTGCCAAACGCAAAGGATGTTTTACGGCGGCTTTTTTAGGCAAAGACGGCGGCACGATTAAGGATATGTGCGATTTGCCGCTGGTGGTAAACGTCAAAGATACGCCGCACATCCAGGCCTGCCATATTTTTATGGGCCACTGTATGTGCGACTTGGTGGACCAGGCTTACTGATTTATGAAAATAGCAATTGGTTGTGACCATGCGGGATTTCCGCTGAAAGAAACCGTGAAAGAGGCGGTACTGCGCCTCGGGCACGAAGTGATAGACTGCGGCACCTTCAGCACGGAACGCGCCGACTACCCGGACTATGCCGACAAAGTGGCCAAAATGGTAGCCGCCAAACAGGCGGACCGCGGCATTCTGCTTTGCGGAAGCGGGGTGGGGGTATGCGTAACGGCTAACAAAACCAAAGGCGTCCGCGCGTGCGTCTGCCACGACGCATACAGCGCCAAGCAGGCCGTAGAGCACGACGCACTTAATGTGTTGTGTTTAGGAGCGCGCATTATCGGCCCGGCGATGGCCGAAGAACTGACCGAACGTTTTTTAAACGCCTCTTTCCTGACGGGCACCCGCCACGAAGAGAGGTTAAAAAAAGTAAAAGCGATTGAAAACGCAAATTTTAAATAAGACCCACCGGTCTTAAAATTGATTGAGGATGATGAAACTTATGATGAATACACATGCAAACCCTATGGCCGAAGGAATTATCCGGGAAGGCGAAATCAAACTGGAAGGGTTGGATTTCAACACCAAATTCTGGGCCAAGGACCCCACTCTTTGGAAACAAGACAAAGAGCATATGGAATTTATCGTTAAATTTTTAGGCTGGCAGAAAGTGTACGACTGGACGCTGGAACGGATTGACGATATATTGGCGTTTGCCCACGACGTAAAACAAAATTTCAGACATTGCGTCATTATGGGGATGGGCGGTTCGTCTTTGGCGCCGGAAGTGTTCCGCACCGTTTTCGGCAAACAGGAAGGCTGGCCGGAGCTCATCGTATTAGACACCACCAACCCGGATTGGATCGGCGCCGCCCGCGCGCGCATTAACCCGGCGCAAACGCTGTTCATTTTCGCCAGCAAATCCGGCGGCACGGTGGAACCCTCCTCTCAATTTGCCTATTTCTGGGATGAAGTAAAAAAATCCGGCGTAAAAGAGCCCGGTCAAAACTTCGCCGCCATTACCGACCCCGGAACCGGCTTGGAAGCCTTGGCTAAAAAACATCACTTCCGCAAAACGTTTTTGAACCCGGCGGATATCGGCGGGCGCTTTTCGGCGCTGTCTATGTTTGGCATCGTGCCGGCCGCCATTATGGGCGTGGACATAAAACGCCTGCTTACCGAAGCCAAAGAACAGGCCGCCTCGTTCGGGCCGGAAGCTCCCGTAAAAGACAACGCCGCCGTCAAACTCGGTGCGTTTATGGGTGCCTGCAATGTCAACCACGGCAAAGACAAACTGACCTTGCTCACCCCGAAAGATTTTGCCACCTTCGGCTTGTGGGCGGAACAGTTGGTAGCCGAATCCACCGGCAAAGAAGGCAAAGGCATTGTGCCGGTAGCGGGCGAAATGCTCAAAACCAATTTTGACTACCGCGACGACCGCCTGTTTGTCCACCTCTCTACCGGGAGCGAAGACGATAAGCGCGTTACCGCTATAGCCGACGACTTAGCCGAACGCGGCTACCCCATTTTAACCATCAGCCTCGGCGGGCTGTATCAGCTGGGAGCGATGTTCCTGCTGTGGGAAATCGCCACCGCCGCCGCCGGCGCCATTTTGGGCATTGACCCGTTTGACCAGCCCAACGTGCAGGAAGCCAAGACGCTAACCAAAAACGTACTGGCCAAACTGGAAGCGGGCGATATTCCCGCCGAAGTTTCCGCGCCGATTTTGGTGTCTTCCGACATTGCGGACGAAGTCAAACTCAGCACCCTGGCGCAGGACCTCTACTCCCTGTTGGAAAGCAACGACTATGTGGCTATTCTGCCCTACGTCTATCCGTCCGAAGAAGTGGAAAAAGCCCTGCTTGCACTGCGCGATAAAATTATGGCCCGCACCAAACGCGCCGTACTGTTTGGCTTCGGCCCGCGCTACCTGCACTCCACCGGGCAGCTGCACAAAGGCGACGGCAACAACGGCGTATTTTTGATTTTGTCCGCCGACCCGGCGAACGATATCAAAATCCCCGGCCAGCACTACACCTTCGGCCAGCTCTGCAATGCGCAGGCGCTGGGCGACTTTCAGGCCCTGCAGTCCAAAGGCAGACGCGTGATTAAAATCCACCTCACGCAGCCTATTTTGGAAAGCATCAAAAAAATTAGCGGCTTGTTCTAATCTGTTCTTGCGCAAGGCGGCCTTTCGGGGCCGCCTTGCTTTTTTACTGCTATGAGAAAAGTCTTTATCCAAACTTACGGCTGCCAGATGAATGTGGCGGACTCGGACGAAATGTTCGCCCACCTGGCGGCGCGCGGGGCTGTGCTGACGGATCAGTTAGACGAGGCCGACACCGTGCTTATCAACACCTGCACCGTGCGCGACCACGCCGAACACCGTGCCGTATCTTTCCTCGGGCGCCTAAACGCCTGGAAAAAAGAAAAACCCGGCCGGGTGATTATTTTTGCCGGCTGCGCCGCCCAACGCTTAGGCAAAGCCCTGCAAAAGAAATACCCGTTTTTAGATATTCTTTCCGGCGCGAAAGACATTGAACACTTTTCCGATACGCTAAACGCCAGCGGCCTGTTTGGCGCACCGGGCGAAGCGGGGCAGCTGCCCGCCCCGGGGCTTACCGGGTACGTAACCATTATGCGCGGGTGCAATTTTGCCTGCTCGTACTGCATTGTGCCCAGCGTGCGCGGGCCGATTAAATGCCTGGACCCGCGGGACATTCTGCAGGAAGCCGCCCGCAAAGCCGCGGCAGGAGCCAAAGAAATTATGCTTTTGGGGCAGACCGTCAACGCCTATCAAAACGGCACCGTTGCGTTTGCCGATTTGCTAAACCGCGTCAGCGAAGTACCGGGCGTGGAACGCGTCCGCTTTACAAGCCCGCACCCCATTTATTTTACGCCGGAATTTTTAAACGCCGTCAAAGCCAACCCCAAAATCGCCCGTCATGTGCACCTGCCGGTGCAAAGCGGCTCCAGCAAAGTGCTGCAGGAAATGAAACGCGGTTACACGCGCGAGATTTTTTTGGAAAAAATACACGCGCTAAAAGACTGCGGATTTAACATTTCTACCGATATCATCGTGGGCTTCCCGACGGAAACGGAGGAAGACTTCCAGCAGACTTTAACCCTGGTGGACGAGGCGAAATTCTTTATCGCCTATTGCTACAAATATTCCCCCCGCCAAGGCACGCCGGCTGCGCAAATGAAGCAGCTTCCGCAAAAGGTACTGGAAGAAAGACTGGATATTTTGTTAAATAAAGTGAGGGGCCTCTCGGACGCGGCTTACCAAGCGCAGGCCGGCACCGTGCAGGAAGTGCTTTTGGAAACGGAAAACAAAGGCCGCTCCTCCGAAAATTTTTGGGTGAAAACAAACAAAACTTACCCCGTGGGCTCTATCGTCCGGGTGGAAATTGAAAAAGCCGACGGGACATTATTATTTGCGAGGGACTAAGTATGACGAAAAAATTTTCTGAAAAACGCAGACATCCGCGTATGCCGGTCATCAGCAATCTGATTGAACCGGTTAACCTGCATTACAAAACGGAAGACGGGAAAGAAACTTCCCTGGTAGCCATTCTGGCGGACTTATCCGCTTCCGGTATGCGGATGATCAGCTTTTTGGGCGCGCCGCTGGCAGACCGTTTTTCCATCAGCCTACAGCTGCCCGGCACCGGCAAAATAGAAGTAGAAGCCAAATTGGCCTGGGTCAAACAGCGCGAAAACGTATATACCATCGGGATTGAATTTACCAAAATGGCGGATAAAGACGCCAAGGTCATCAGCGAAATGGCGGATGACTTTAACGACTGCGACACCCGCATTTTGTTAAAACTGCCCGAAGTGTGTGTGCCTAACTGCAAATGCCACCACATCTGCAATAAAATCCAAAAAGACGAAAGCCTTTTTGAAGGCAAATAAATCCCCGACTTCGCAAATAACAAAACTCCCCCGCGGTATACGCGGGGGAGTTTTATTTCTGCAAGTCTTATTTCTGTATTTTTTCTATATCAGCCACTTATTTTAAATATTCATATAGCCAACAAGCAAAGAAAAAGGTCTACTCCGCCTGCAGTAGCCAGCCACTTCCTGCCGACAGCCGGAAATTTACTAAAATATATCATATGAAACCCATCGTCCTTTGCGGCCCGACCGCTTCCGGTAAAACGGAACTTGCGCTGGAACTCGCCCGGCAGACGGGCGGGATTATCGTGTCTGCCGATTCGCGCCAAGTGTACACACGCCTGACGATAGGCACCGCCAAGCCGCAAGGCGCGTGGCACGATGGAACATACGAAGTGGACGGAGTGCCGTATCTGCTGGTGGATTTTCTGCCCGTTACGGACACATTTAACGCCGGGGCTTTCCGCACGCTTGCGCGGGAAATCGCCGCACGATACGCCGGACGGCAGCTTATTTTTGCCGGAGGGACGGGGATGTATCTGCACGCGTATTTTGTGGGAATGGACGAACTGCCCCCGGGCACGGCAGAAACGCGCCGCCAATTAGCCGCCCTGCTGAACGAAAAGGGCAAAGAAGGATTGCATAACGCCTTGGCGGAAAAAGACCCTGTTTCCGCCGCCGCTATCCCGGCGGGGAATGTACAGCGCACCATGCGCGCACTGGAGCTGTGCCTGCTGACGGGGCGGCCCGCAAGCGAACTAAAAAGCGGCAAATTTTTCCAACTGCCGGATGCGACCCAATCCTCCTGGGTATATTTGGCGTGGAATAAGGACGCTTTAAACGCGCGTATTGCTCGCCGGACGGAACAAATTTTTGACCCGATGTGCGCCGAAGCCAAAACCTTGCTGGAAGAAGGATACCCTTCGGATATTCCCGCCTTAAAAAGTTTGGGCTACCCGCAGGCGGTGGACTATTTGCAAGGCAAACTCTCCCGGCAAAAAGCCATTGAGCAAATCGCCACTCTTACCCGCCAATACGCCAAGCGCCAGCGCACCTGGTTCGGGCGTTACACCAACGCTTTAAAACTGGATTTACATGCAACTGAAGATTTTGAGCCCCATGCCCTGGCCCGGCGAATTATTAAATTTGCCCAATACTGACAAACGCTGTTAATGCAACTTCGCCGATTTTTGTGGGATTGGCCCAGATTTATTGAGTTACAAAACTAAACGACTTGCAAACAGACTCACAATCCCGCAGTGTGCCGCCGCAATGGATTTGCCCGGAACGGGCAGAATGGTCAAAATACACGCGGAAAAAACAAGAGTTAGAGGGCATTCCCCCCACGCCACATCCGCTTCCAACCCCTCCGTATACTTCCTGCCCCATAGCCGTGGTACCGGATAAATTATCCAAGCAGGTTCCATTTCGGTAGTCTTCCTGCCCGGCCGCCGAATTACTCCGCAAATCTCCTTTGGGAACGGTAATATCCAGCTGAGTTAAATCATCCGTATAGTTTCCATTAGCCAGATAATACGCCTCCTGGGCATCCTTAATTCCTTTTAGCAGCGGCCACATACTGCTCATGCGGCTTTTCAGCACAGCTTTTTGGTATTGCGGCAACGCTATGGCCACCAAGATACCGATAATTAAAACGACTACTAATAACTCTATTAGCGTAAATCCGGCGTTTTTCCCCGCCGGGAGAGATTTTTGATAAATTTTGGTCATAGCCAAAATTTATCAAAAAAAAACAAATCAAGGGTCGGGCTGTCCCTCCCCTCTCTTTACCCGTTAGCACGCCTAGTTTGGGGCACCTCCGCCCGGCACCGCCTGTTGCATTGGCAACCGCGCCAAGCAATCTCCTTTTACACCTGCTGCCTGGACGGGCCAAAGCTATTCTCTTTCCGAAAAAACTTTATAAAATAAAGATATGGAACGGGTACTATTAGTAAGCGTCTGCCTGAAAAATCAACACACGAACGAAGAATCGCTGGAAGAACTCCGCCGCCTGGCCCACACAGCGGGAGCGGAAGTGGTTAACATTTGGCGCGTGCGCGTGCAAGCCTTCAGCGCCGCCGCATTAATCGGCAGCGGAAAAATGGAAGAAATCGCCCAAGACGTACGCCTGACCCAGGCGCAAGCCGTCATTTTTGACGATGAAATTTCCCCCGCACAGCAAAAAAATTTGGAAAAAGTCATCCCCGCCAAAGTGATAGACCGCACCCGCCTGATTTTGGATATTTTCGCCCAGCGAGCCCGCACCCAGGAAGGCAAACTGCAAGTGGAGTTGGCCCAGCTGAAATATCTCTTGCCGCGTTTGGGCGGGCAGGGCACCGCTTTAATGCAGCAGAAAGGCGGCATCGGCCTGCGCGGCCCCGGCGAAACAAAGCTGGAATACGACAAACGCCGCCTGCGCCTGCGCATCAGCAAACTGGAAAAGGAAATTGACCAAGTAAAAAAGGAACGTTCCCTGCGCCGTGCGCGGCGCGGGCAAATCCCCTTGCCGCAAATTGCCATCGTGGGCTACACAAACGCCGGCAAAAGCACGCTCTTAAACGCGCTCACGCGCCAGAGCGCCGTATATGCGGACGATAAACTCTTTGCCACCTTAGACCCCACCACCCGCCGCGTGCATATGCCCGCCGGAGGCGAAATGCTTTTTACGGATACGGTAGGGTTTATCCAAAAATTGCCGCACAGCCTGGTCAGCTCCTTCCGCGCCACGCTGGAAGAAACCACTTTTGCAGACGTTATCCTGCACGTGCAGGACGCCTCTTCCCCCCACCAGCCCGAACAGGCCGCCACCGTGCGCCAAATTATTACCGACCTGGGAGCCAAAAACACCCCCGTCATTGACGTGCTGAATAAAGCGGATTTGCTTTCCCCCGCACGAAAACAGCTCTTGCAAGAACAGCACCCGCACGCCGTGCTGATTAGCGCCGGAAGGAACCAAGGCCTTACCGACCTGCTGGAAAAAGTGGAAGAAGCAGTAGCCCTCCGCTGGAAGCTGCACCGTTTGCTGCTAGCGCCGGAGGAATTCGGGTTATTGGGCAAAATTTACGAAAAAGCCATCGTTACCGGGCGGAATGAAAAACCGTCCGGGGCGCTGGAGCTTACGCTGATGGCCACGGACGGCAATTTTGCCAGTTTACAAAAAATGTTAAAACTGCATTGAAGTTTCTTCCTCGGCTTTTACGATCATATCAAACGTCTTGTTGCTTTTCTCGGCATAGTCCGGCAGCACACGCACCGTACGCAAATGGGGCACTTTATTGCGGATGAAGTTAAGCGTAGTCCCGTTAAATCCGGTAAACATAAACAGTTCATCGGCATTTTTCAATGTCAGCACCGTTTTGCCGTCCATATCGTGGAACGACGCCGTCCCTTCTTTGTTATAAAGTAAGGAAGATACAATCCCCACCAAATCGCCGGAGCGCGTAAACACGCCCCCGCCGGAATTGCCCTGGCGCACGCCAAAACCGGGCGAAATAAAGTGCTGCAATTGCCCCACATAATACACTTCCGGCGAATGCCCCGGCAAATAAGACACCACCCCAGCGGTTGTTTTGGGTACCACAATCTGCGGTTTTAACCGAACGGTAGGGGCATTTGCCACGCTCAGCAAGCGCACGCCCTGGGCATTAAGCTGGGCATATGCCTCGGGGTCCAGCTGCAGCTTGTTGCGGAATACTTCCGGCGTGACGGGATTTCCGTCTTCTAAATCCACATAGGAAAATTCGGCCTTTTTCGGATCCAGCTTAATCAACGCCACATCCATCCCGCTGATGCGGTTTTGCTCCGGGAAAAACCCCCTGTAAATAAATACACTTTGCGAAGATGTGCTATGCTTGACCCGAGCCCGTGCCAAAAGACCTTCGGACTCCGCCAACGTAATATCCACCGTGCACGGGCGCGCCGCACAGGCCGAATACACACAATGGGCAGCCGTTAAGAACCAATTTTTATCCAGGCGCACCGCCTGGCAGCTGTATATGGGCACTTGGCTGTCAAAGGTTTTATCCGTAGGCCAAACGGAAATTTCTTTTTGCACCAAGAAAGCATTCTCATTAACCGGCTCCGGGGCCGGCTTGGCTGCAAAAAGAAAAGGAGCACACACGCTATAAATAAACAATAATGTAAACTTTCTCATATTATTAGTCTATATAAAAAACACCGAATTTTCCATTTTATTGCACAGATACCCGCTTTTCTAAACCTCTAAATTTAATATAATGGAATATATGACTACGACCGTTATTATACTCGTTTTATTCAGTTATTTGCTCGGGTCCGTCCCGACCGGCTACCTCATCGCCAAACGGGCGATGGGCATTGACATCCGCGAACACGGCTCCGGCAACCCCGGCGCGGCCAATGTTTACCGCACCGTAGGCAAATGGGCCGGCATATCCACTTTTTTAATAGACGGTTTAAAGGGGTTTATCCCGGTTTGCTTGGCGCGCCACTACTGCCCGGAAAGCTATTGGGTGGCCATTGCGTGCGGCGTGATCGCCATTTTGGGCCATATGTGGACGATTTACCTTAAATTCCGCGGCGGGAAAGGCGTTGCCACCTCGGCGGGTGTATTCGCCGCGTTGCTGCCCATTCCCACCGCTATTGCCTTTGCGTCGTTTGTAGTGTGCGTGGCCCTGTGGGGGCGCATTTCTATCGGTTCCATTTGTGCGTGCATCGTTTTGCCGATTGCCAGTTTCTTTATCGGCAGCCATCCGCTGTCCGTCAACTTAATGGTTACGGCGGTGGCGTTGCTGGTCATCTATAAGCACGTACCGAACATCAAACGGCTGCTGGCGCAAAAAGAATTAAAATTTGAAGACGGCGCCAAAAAGAGAAAAGCAAATGAAAATAAATAAAATTACCGTTTTCGGCGCCGGCATTTGGGGCAGCGTCATCGCCCAGCATTTGGCGCGCAAGGGGTATGCCGTATCGCTGTGGGAATACAACGAACAGCTGCTAAATGTGCTTAAAACCATTGGCCGCCATCCGAATATCCCCAATTTTAAAATTCACGACAATATCCGCCTGACGGGCAACGTGGAAGAAGCCGTCAAAGATACGGATTTGATTATTTTCGTCATTTCCTCCAAGGCCATCCGCTCCTTCTGCCGCGAACAGCTAAAACCGTTGTTAAACGGGCGCGCGGTACCGGTGGTAAGCGCCTCCAAGGGTATTGAGGACAAAACCTTTAAAACCATTTGCGAACTGATTGAAGAAGAACTCCCCCAGTTAAAAGACAAAGCGATGGCCTTTTCCGGCCCAAGTTTTGCACTGGAAGTGGCGCAAAATGTGCCGACCAAAATTATGCTTGCCGGCAAGGATCCGGCCCTGGTGGACGAAATCCGCGACGTGATGAGCGGGGACCCGATTATCGTGGTGCCTTCGTCCGACCGGCGCGGAGTGGAATACGGCGGTGGCATTAAAAACGTACTGGCTATCGGCTGCGGCGTGATTGACGGCATCGGCGACGGAGCCAACTCCAAAGCCGCGCTCATTACGCAGGCCATGCAGGAGATGAATGACATCATCGTCAGCCAGGGCGGTCAGCCGGGCACGGTATACAGCTTAGCCGGATTTGGCGACGCTATTTTAACCGGTATGTCCGCCATTTCCAGAAACCGCCGCTTGGGCGAAAAATTGGGTTCCGGCCTTTCGCTGGAAGAAGCCAAAAAAGAAGTCGGTACCATTGCCGAAGGCGTAAATTCCGTACAAAGCGTGTACGATATTGCGCGCAAAAACAATTTAAAAACCCCGATTGTGGACGCTATTTGGAAGATTGTCTGCCAAGGGCAAAAGCCCTGGGTGCTGCTGCACGCCATGGGATTTACCAACCGGGGCAATAAATAATTTACCGTCTGCGCCCTGCGCGCAGGACCGTTAAAAAGGAAGAAATACAAATGAATAAGGACGATGTAATCCGCCATTTAACCCGACACGTATTGGACAAAAAACAAGCCAAAATGTCGGTAGATAAAGTTTTTGAAATCATTAAACACGGTTTAAAACGCGACGGCAAAGTAGTCATCAGCAACTTTGGCTCGTTCCATTTAAAAACCGCCCGCCCCGTCACACGCCGCAACCCCAAAACAGGGGACAAGGTGCAAGTGCCGGCCAAACAGAAAGTACGGTTTAAACCTTCCGAAAATCTGCTGAAAAAATAATTAAACCGGGTTTTAAAACCCGGTTTTTCCTGTCCTTCGGCAGTCCGTGCCGTACACCGTCTATGCTTTTGCCAAAATGAGTGCCGCAAGAATACCCCTGGGAACGCCCGCCCCCCCGGCCTATCTCGTCCGCTAAGCCTGATTGTACTTTTGCGTTGTTTATCAGCGGTATTTTAACCGGAACAGGGCTTAATAGCAGCCGGGATACGTCCATCCGATAAAATCTTGGCATGCGCCGGGCGTACGTCTTCTGAAACAAACAGATACTGATGACATCGTTTGCAAAAAACCCGGCCTAAAGCCGGGTTCTTAGTCTTACATTACCGTCTAACTCTACAAAACCTGTTTTAATTCCACCGGCAAATCGCGTTTATCAATGCGCACGGCGCTGTGGGTATTGGTTTTTTGGTCCAAACCAAAGATATTTACACGGTAAATAACCAACATTTTTCCGTCTTTTTCCTGTACGTCCTGGATTTCAAACACTTTATCGGGCAGATTGCTGGCGGACTCCAACACCACAATATAGTCTTTGGAAAAATCCGCCGAAGGATATTTGCCACGGGCTTTTTGTTTGAACTTTTTATAATCGTCCAATGTTTTAATTACCCGCACCTGCACCGGGGCGTCAATCATAGACATATTGCTCTTTTCCGCAGACGGGTCCATTTTAACCGGGGCCGTAGCGGACGGAACAGCCGTATGGTCCACATCGCCCAACACAACCGGTTGGCGGGGTTCTTCTTCTGAGGGGGCGTCAATTTCGTCCCCGCTGCGGGAAACCACCCGCGCTAACCCCTGCACTTTTATTTTGGTAAGTTGGGAAGGCACTTGCGAATCGTCCACATATTCCGGTTCGGACACATCCACCACCCCTTCCGGCTCAGCCGCGCCCTTCATATCCACTATAAGCAGGGACTCGCTGCCAGGCATTCGGACGGGTTCCGCCGGGGTGGGCGTACGCCAGGCGTCCCAAATGCGCACCGCGGCTATCCCCGCACAAAACATTACCGCTAACACACCGGCGCGGAGCAAAGTTTGTTTATTCATTATTTTTTCTCGTATTTGGCGGTAATTACCGAGCGCAGCCCGCCGCGCGGCGTAAATACGCCCGTCACGACAGCTTTTTTCGGCTGACAGGCTTTTACCACATCGTCTAAAATTTTATTGGCGATATTTTCCATAAAAATCCCCATATCGCGGTATTCCAACAAATAGTATTTTAATGATTTGAGTTCCAAACACCATTCATCAGGTATATATTCTATGGTAATGACGCCAAAATCCGGCAGCCCGGTTTTGGGGCAGACGGAAGTAAATTCCGGCAATTCAATTTTAATGTCGTAATCGCGTTTATACTGGTTGGGCCAGCATTGGATTTGGGGCAGCACGGCATCCGCATTTTTGCGGGCATGGTCCGAAGTATAGCCAAAGTCAATATCGTGGGTTTGTGTCATTTTATTTTAATCATCCTTATTGAATTTAAAAAAATCACCAGCACAACAGCCAGCGCCCCCCCGACAGGGAGCACCCAGCCAGCCTGTTGCGGTATACGCCACAACAGCCAGGCCGCCAGCATACCGTTTAGCAAAAACGCCAACAGGGCATTGGAAAGAACCACCCGGCGTAATTTTTTATTTAACGTAAACAAATGGGCCACCGGAAACAAATCCCGCCCTTTCACAATTACGTCCACCCAGTTATTATACACATTGCGCCCGGACGCAAACACCACGCCTCCGTCCGCCCGCAACAGGGCAATAATGTCGTTAAATCCATCCCCCACCATCACCACCCGCTTGCCCAACGCGCGCAGGTTGGAAATAATTTCCGCCTTGGTTTTGGGAAGCACGTTAAAGTTCATTTTTTCAATGCCGGCGGCACGCGCCATTACCGAAACGGAAGTTTCGTTATCGCCGGACACCAGCACCACGTCCTTTCCCAGGGATTTGAGCAAATCAATCATTTCTTTGGCGCCGGGGCGCAATTCGTCCGACAGCGTCAAATACCCCAAAAATTTATCGTTGCGCGCCACGCACACCACTGCTTCCGCCGCCGTAGCGATTTTGGCTGAAGTGGCTATTCCCCGTTCCTCCAGCCATTGGGTGCGCCCCGCCAGGATTTTATCTCCGCCGCAAGTGGCCTCCACCCCCAACCCGGGCAGCACGTCAAAACACAATAAGCGTTTCGTGCGGATTTTATGTTCCTTCGCGCACAGGTTAATAGCATCCGCAAACGGACCGTCCACTAATTGTTCGGCGGTGGCAATCGTTTCCAGCAGGGCTTTTTCGGTTACGTCCGGAGCCGGATAGAGGCCGGAAACGCGCAGTTCACCATACGTCAGCGTACCGGTTTTATCAAAAAATACCGTATCGGCGCGGAAGAGTTCTTCCAGCACATACATATTTTGAATTTTAATTTTCAGCCGGCGCGCACCGGAACGGGTAAAGAAAAACGGGAAAATGGCCACAAACACAAAAGCCACCGGGCAGGCAAACCCCAAAATAAACAAAAACACGCCCAAATACGTAAACCAATGCGCCGTTCCATACGCGTGCAACCATAAAGCGTATGTTCCCCCAGCCGCCAGCAGCAAAAGCGGCAACAGCCAGGAAGAAAAAGAATCCAATACGCTTTTAAAAGTACTGCGGTGGCGCTCCCCTTGTTTAATGGCGTTCATTACGCTCATAAGAGCCGAATCCGCCAGTACATCCGTCACTTCAATATATACATCCGCCGACTTATTGAGCGTCCCCGCATACACGCGACTGCCGACCGTTTTGGAAGTGGGCAGCATATTGCCGGTGATGAGCTGTTCGTCAATAGAAGTTTTCCCTTTGCGCAGGATACCGTCAGCCGGCAGGCGTTCGCCCGGTTTTACATAAATCAAATCTCCTTTTTGGAGTTCATTGGCAAACACTTTGCGAAAGCGCCGGTCCACACACAGCCGCCCGGACTTGGGCAAGAAATCATCCAGTTTTTTGATAAACACACGCGCTTTTTCTTTTTCGCGCGACAACCGGCGTTCCGCCCACAGGGCCAGCGTAATCAATAAAGCGGTATAGAGGAACAAATCCGGCACCGGGCCATAAAGTTTCGTGGTCAAAAAGGTGTTCAAAGAAGAATAAACAAACCCCGCGCCCGCACAAACGGTTACCAATACGGCAAAGGTACACCGTCCTTCCCAAATATCCTTACCGGCACAGCGCACCAACACATCGGCGCAGAACAGCCAATCCATTAAGCACAAAATAAAAATACCCACGGACGAATGGCGGAACGTGAGCGAAAACAAAACCAGCACCAAAAAACAAGCCGACAGAAAAAAGCGGTAAGTGTACGCCTTGGAAGGCACCGACAAAGCCGCCGGCTCCTGAAGGGAAGAAGAAGCAGAGGACTGGACCATAGTTATTTCCCGGGGAAGAACCTCTCTGCCAATATCCGTTCGCGTCCGGCTTCGGTGCGCATCATGCTGATTTTTCGGTCGTATTTAGCGGCGTGGGCAGGGTCCAGCTTTTTAGCCACCATATAGTTGGCAGTCGCAGCCACAGGGTCCTGCACCGAAAGCATATCCCCCATTAAATCATAGGTCGGCACATATTGGCTGGCCAATTCTTTGGATTTTACCAGCAAGCCCAGGGCATAGTCGGTTTCGCCTTTGCGGTACATCAAATCGCCCATATAATAATAGGCCAGCGCATAGGTGGGTTTAATAGTAACGGCTTCTTCCAAATCGGCATAGGCGTTGGCGGGGTAACCCAATTTGATAAATGCGCGGGCGCGCTCCAGATACGGGCGGGCGTCGTCGGGCGTCAGCGAAATCAAGTAAGTATAATCGTCCACGGCGGCTTCATACTGGCCCAAGCTGTAATAAGCCAACCCGCGGTTTAAGAACAGCAAGGGTTCATCCTGGCGCAGTTTAAAAGCGCTGTTAAAATCGGACAGAGCTTCCATAGAGCGGCCCATTTTGGAATACGCAATGGCGCGGTTCATCAAAGCGGTAAAATAGTTGGGATTGCGGACAATCGCTTCGGTCAAATAATAGACTGCATTGGAATAACGGCCCATATCAATATACAAAGCGCCAAGGTTATTGTAAGTTTCGGGAATATTGGGATTCAGTTCAATAGCTTTTTGGTAATCTTGCTCAGCATAGGCACGGTTTTTGGCGCGTTCTTTGGCATCCTTTACCGGGAGGCGTTCCCACAGAATACCGCGGTTGGCGTACGCGGAGGCGTTGTTCGGATCTTGCTTAATCAGGCGCGAATAGAGCTGCATTGCCTGGGTGAAATTGCCTTTTGAGGTAGCCAACTGGGCTTGTTTAAAAAGACGTGTATCACTTCCGCACGCGGCCAACAACAGTACAGCCGCCGCCAACCCTAATACTTTTTTCATTTTTCCTCCCGTTTCCCGTGCCGTATGAACAAAGACATCACCAGCATACAGCCGCCAATGGTAATAAAGGAATCAGCCACATTAAATACGGGCCAAACCCGAAAGTCCAAAAAGTCTACAACAAATCCTAAAGTTATTCTATCATAAAGATTGCCCAATGCACCCGCCAAAATAAAAACGGAACCCCACTGGACGCCTTTGCCGTACGAACACAGCTCCCGCCAACTGGCCGCAATATAGACAATAATAGCCAGCATCACAAAAATCAGCAGGAAATTGCCGTTTTTCATCATACCGAAGGCGGCCCCGGTATTTTCCACATACGTCAAATGAAAAAACGGACATACCGCCACCGGGTGCTGCGGCAAATACATCAGCGCCAGCACTTTGGTCAGCCGGTCCAAAAGCAAAATACCAGCCCCCGCGGCAACCAGCCAGCGGTGTTGGCCCAGCCAAGTGCAAAGCTGCCGCCACGCCTTACGCACCGACTTTTTCCCCTTCTTCCACCTTCAGGCCTTCTTTTTCCAGCACCTGGGCGCAGCGGGCGCACAAATCGGGGTGGGTGTTATCAGCTCCGACGTCTTCTTTCCACTGCCAGCAGCGGGCACATTTTTGCCCGGAAGCGTGTTCCGCCAATACCGTCAGCTCATCGGAACCGTCGGCAATTTCCACCGCGGACACAATGGCAATTTCCGGCCACAGCGCCTTCGTTTCTTGCAAGAAGGCTTTCATTTCCGGGTTGGACGTTTTGAAAATCACTTTCGCTTCCAGGGAAGAACCGATAATCCCTTTTTGACGCGTTTCTTCCAATACTTTTTGCACAGTTTCGCGCACGCGGCGGATTTGGTTCCATTTTTCTTCCAGTTTTACATCGGGGATGAGTGAAGCGTTCGCCGGCATATTGGACAGGAAAATGCTCTGCGGCAAATCGCGCCCCAAGGCGGTTTTGCGCAGTTCCTGCCAGGCTTCCTCGGCAGTAAAAGACAGCACCGGCGCCATCAGCTGCAAGAGGGTAATGGTAATTTCCGCCAACACCGTCTGCGCACTGCGCCGCGCCGGGGAAGACGCCCCCAGCGTGTACAGGCGGTCTTTGGAGGCGTCCAGCATAAAGGAGGACAAATCCAAAATGCAGAAATCCGTAATAGCGCGCACCGCCCGGCGGAAGTTAAATTCGTTATACCCGGCGTGCACTTCCTGGATTAGATCGTTCAAGCGGCCCAGCATATAGCGGTCCATTTCCGCCAAGTCTTTGGCGGGCACTTGGTGCAAAGCGGGGTCGTAGTCGGACAAGTTACCCAGCGCATAGCGCACCGTGTTGCGGATTTTGCGGTAGGTGTCCACCGGTCCGCCCAAAATTTCGTCCGAAATGCGCACGTCGCCCTGATAGTCGGAAAACGCCACCCACAGGCGCAAAATATCGGCGCCGTATTTATTGATGACGTCCTCGGGATCTACGCTGTTGCCCAGTGATTTATGCATTGGGCGGCCTTGCTGGTCCAACACCATCCCGTGGGTTAAAATGGTTTTAAAAGGAGCGGTGCCTTCCAAGGTGTAAGAAGGGATATACGAACTTTGGAACCAGCCGCGGTGCTGGTCGGACCCTTCGGAATAGACGTCCGCCGGGAAAGTAATGCCGCGGTCCTTCAACACTGCCGCCCACGATACGCCGGAATCCAGCCACACGTCCAAGATATCCGTTTCTTTGCGGAACTCGGCGCCGCCGCACTCGCAGTGGTAGCCTTGCGGCATCAGTTTTTCCACCGGATCGGTAAACCAAAAATCGGAACCTTCTTTCATCGCGCGTTCTTTGATAAACGCAAACAGCTCGTGGTTTACCTGCGGTTTGCCGCACTTTTTGCAGTACAGCACGGTAACGGGCGTACCCCAAAAGCGCTGGCGGGATAAACACCAATCCGGGCGCAGGGCAATCATAGAGCGCATACGTTCTTCGCCGCCGGCGGGGTAAAATTTCACGTTGGCCAAATTATCCATCAATTTTTGGCGCAGGTTGTCTTTGTCTATGCTCATAAACCACTGTTCCGTCGCGCGGAAGATAATGGGGTTATGGCAGCGCCAGCAGTGCGGATAGCTGTGGGTGATTTCCTGTTCTTTAATGAGCGCCCCCAGTTCGTCCAATTTTTTAACCATCAGCGGGTTGGCTTCAAACACGTGCATACCTTCAAACACGCCCGCGTCTTTGGTGTAGCAGCCTTTTTCGTCCACGGGGCAGAAGGTTTCCAGGCCCCATTGTTTGCCGGCGCGGAAGTCGTCCTCGCCGTGGCCGGGGGCGATGTGTACAATACCCACGCCCGCGTCCATGGTTACGAAATCGGTCCAAATGACGGGATTTTCTTTATGCGTCAGCGGGTGGTAATACTTCATCCCCACCAAATCGGCCCCCGCCACTTTGCCGGCCTGGGAGCAGTCCAGCCCGGTGTTCTTCAAAAATTCTTCGGCTAATTTTTCCGCCACGATGTAGTATTCGCCGGTTTTTTCATCTTTTAAAATGGCGTAGTCTTCGGTATTGGAAACCGCCGCCGCCATATTGGAAGGAATCGTCCAGGGGGTAGTGGTCCACACAGCCAGGCTGACGGGTTTGGAATAATCCAAATCGCCCAAAACTTCTTGGTTGGGATTGGCTAATTTAAAACGCAGATAAATAGATGAAGATTTTACGTCTTTGTATTCCGTTTCGGCATCGGCCAAAGCGGTTTCGCAGTGGGAACACCAGGTAATGGTTTTTTGGCCTTTGTAGACGTAGCCTTTTTCAATCAAATCCAAAAACACGCCGATGGTAATGCCTTCGTAACGCGGGGCCATCGTCAGGTAGGGGTTGTCCCAATCGCCTTGAACGCCCAGGCGTTTGAAGCCCTGGCGCTGCAGGTCAATAAATTTGGCGGCAAACGCGCGCGCTTTTTTGCGGAAGGCGGGCACGTCGGTAATGTGTTTTTTGTCTTGTTTCAGTTCTTTTAAAAGCGCCTGTTCAATGGGCAGGCCATGGCAGTCCCACCCCGGGACGTACGGGGTGTAGTAGCCCGTCATCGCGCGGCTTTTAATAATAATATCCTTAATTGTTTTATCCAATGCGTGACCGATGTGAATTTTCCCGTTGGCGTAAGGCGGGCCGTCGTGCAATACAAAATGTTTGCCGGCTTCGTTTTTCTTGAGCATTGCTTCGTAAAGGTTGATAGATTGCCAGAACTCCAGGATTTTGGGTTCTTTTTGCGCCAGTCCCGCGCGCATGGGAAAATCCGTTTTGGGGAGCAAAACGGTATGGGAATACTTATTTTTTGCCATGATAGTCTGTCACTCCGTATATATAATTAAGGATAAATATATTATAGAAAATTTAAGCCCCCTTACGCTTGCCAGCATAAGGGGGCCGGTATTAAAGCCTATTCCCGCTTACCACGAAAAATGACTGCCGTAAAGGTCCTTATCGTCCCCTTGTGCTTCTTCTGCCTTTTCACGCTTTTTCTCCCGTTTGCTTATGCAAATACTCATGCAATTTTTCCAGCGTTTCGCGGCTGACGGCGTGCTCCATTTTGCACGCGTCCATATCGGCGATTTTGGGGTTCACCCCCAACACCTGCGTAAGAAAACGGCTTAAAATAGCGTGGCGTTTTTTGACGTCCTCTGCGGCGCGGCGGCCTTTGGGCGTCAATTCAATGCCGCTGTAAGGTTGGTGGCGCACATATCCCCCTTTTGCCAAAGCTTTTACCGCTCCGGTTACACTGGGGGTTTTTACGCCCAGCATATCGCGTATATCACTTACGCGGGCAACGCCTTTTTCGTCCGCACAAAGGGAAACCGCTTCTAAATAATCTTCCATATTGGGGGATAGTTTCATTTTCCGCTCCTGCCGCAAAATGCGGGATACGGTTATAGTTTAACATATTTCCTCAGACAATTCCCCTTGCTTTCGCCCCAAAGATATGCTTATAATGGGGGTAGCAGCACCCAAAAGGAGAGGCTATGGACACCAACACTTACACCGAGCAGTTCCTGGCGGCGCTCACCCAACGGGACCCCGCCCAAAAAGTTTTCCACCAAGCCGTGTTTGAAGTCGTCAGCACCTTAAAACCGGTGCTGGAGCAAAAACCGCTCTACATCCAAGAACGCATTTTAGAGCGTATTGTAGAGCCGGAACGTACGATTATTTTCCGCGTGCCGTGGCAGGATGACAAAGGCGAAATTCACGTCAACCGCGGTTTCCGCGTCCAATACAACAGCGCACTGGGGCCGTATAAGGGTGGGATGCGCTTTCATGAAACGGTAACGCAGGACGTCTTAAAATTTTTAGGATTTGAACAAGTCTTTAAAAACAGCTTAACCACCCTTCCGTTAGGCGGCGGGAAAGGCGGCAGTGATTTTGACACGCGCGGCAAATCCGACAGCGAAGTAATGCGCTTCTGCCATTCCTTTATTAATGAACTTTATCACCACATCGGCTATCATACCGATATCCCGGCGGGGGACCTGGGCTGCGGGGCGCGGGAAATCGGGTATATGTTCGGGCAGTACAAAAAGCTGACCAACGATTTTACCGGCGCCTTTACCGGCAAAAAGCCCAACTGGGGCGGCAGTTTGCTGCGCCCGGAAGCCACCGGCTACGGTGTGGCGTATTTTGCGCAAAATATGCTCTCCACCCGCGGCGAAAGCCTGCGCAAAAAGACGTGTATCGTGTCCGGCACGGGCAATGTGGGGATTTACGCCATAGAAAAACTGACCCAGCTGGGCGGGAAAGTAGTCGGCTTTATGGACTACGACGGCAGCATTTACGATAAAAACGGCATAGACGCTGAAAAACTGGCCTTCTTGAAAGAGTTGGTATTTGTGCGGCGCGGCAGTTTAAAAGAATACGACAAAAAATTCCCGGGCGCCGTTTTCCGCCCCGGCAAAAAAACATGGGACATCCCGTGCGACGTCGCCTGCCCCACCGCCTGCGAAAACGAACTACATACCGAAGATGCCAAGCTCCTTTTGCAAAACGGCTGCCAATGCGTGTGCGAAGGCTCCAATATGCCCTGCACCCCGGGCGCCATTGACGCCTTCCTGCAAGCGGGTATTTTGTATGCTCCCGGCAAAGCGGCCAACGCCGGCGGGGTGGCAGTGTCGGGCCTGGAAATGACACAAAACAGTATGCGTGTTTATTGGACCCGCGAAGAAGTGGACCAATACCTCCAACGCATTATGAACAACATCCACCACAGCTGCCTTTCTTCCGCCGAGGAATACGGAATGAAAGGCAACTATATGGCGGGGGCCAATATCGCCGGCTTTATAAAAGTGGCCGATGCAATGATTGACCAAGGCCTGGTGTAATTCTTCCAAACAAAAAACGGAGAGGAATTTTCCTCTCCGTTTTTTTCGGTTCAAAACGGCTTACCCAATCCGTATGCCCTGCGGGTTGCCGGGGATATCCGGGGTATGAACTGCCGGCTGCGGCGCGGCGCGGCGGGAATAAATTTTGTCCACAATCACGCTGATGGCGCCGTCCCCGGTTACGTTGCATGCCGTACCGAAGGAATCCATCGCAATATACAGCGCAATCATCAGCCCCAGCTCTGCTTCGCCAAAGCCCAGCATACTTTGCAAAATACCCAAGGCCGCCATAATGGCCCCGCCCGGTACGCCCGGCGCAGCCACCATCGTTACCCCCAGCATACAAATAAACCCGGCAAACTGGGCAAACGGCATTTGAGTACCGCTCATAAATAAAATAGCTAGCGCACAGGCAACAATTTTCATCGTACTGCCGGACAAGTGAATGGTAGCGCACAACGGCACGACAAACCCGGCCACTTCTTCGCGCACGCCCAGCTTGACGGTTTGCTTAAGCGTAACGGGAATGGTGGCGGCGGAGGACTGCGTCCCCAGCGCCGTCATATACGAAACGAGCATCGTTTTAAGCATCGGGAACGGGTTGCGCCGCGCCACAATGCCGGCAAGGGTAAACTGCAAAATAAGCATTACAGCGGTAATTGCAAAAATCAACACAATAATTTTGGCAAACACGCCCAACACCGCCACCACCTGCCCGGATACCGTCATATTCAGGAAAATGCCAAAAATGTAATAAGGAAGCAGCGGAATAATCACGCGGGCGATTACCCGGTCAATAATATCCCGGAAATCCCACATAATGCCTTTTAAGCGGCTGCCCTGGATAACCGCCATCCCCAACCCCAGCGTAAACGCCAGCACCAGCGCGGTCATAACGTCCATCAAAGGCGGCATCGCCACGGTAAAATAAGGTTTCAACTCCGCCGCGGCGGCAAATTGCGCCGTTTTGGCGGACGCGTCCAATAAATACGGGAAAGCCGCATCAGACACCGCATAGCTGAAAAACCCGGAAGCCAGCGTAAAACCGTATGCCAACACGGTGGTAATGAATAACAGTTTCCCTGCGCTGCGGCCCAGCTCGGCAATGCCGGGGGCCACCAACCCCACAATCAACAAAGGAATAATAAAACCGAGGAAATTGCCGAACAGCCCGTTGAACGTAAGCGATACGCGCACCAGCCATTCGGGGAAAAACAGCCCGCACACAATGCCCAGCGCGATGGCACAAATCACGCCCGGCAGCAGGCCCCATTTTAGTTTGATACGTAATTTTCTTTTTCGCAGTTTTAGCATAACACTCTCTTTCGGGTCAACTCTTTTATTATACGAAATTGTCGTAGTAAACAAAGAATTTTTTATTTTCTTCCTTGCGGGCTGCTGCCAAAGTGTTTATTTTGCTACAATACCTCTATGCAAGTAAAAATAAACATTGACGGCGGTTCCCGCGGGAACCCCGGGCCGGGCGCGGCGGCGTATGTAATTTGCTCCATGGACGGGAAAATCCTGTCGCAGGAAGGGCATTTTATGCCGCACTGCACCAACAACCAGGCCGAGTATACCGCTTTAAAGCTGGCGCTTATCAAAGCCAAAGAATTGGGCGCCACCGAATTATTTATCCAGTCGGACTCCCAACTGCTGGTCAAACAGTATTTGGGGGAATACAAAATAAAACACCCCGATTTAGCCGCCCGTATGGCAGTCATCCGCCGTTTGGCCGCCGGATTTATTATTCACATAGAACACGTCCTGCGGCACCTGAACAAAGCCCCCGATGCACTGGCCAATAAAGCAATGGACGCCAAACAATCGGTTGGGTTTAATCCCATCGTCTGCCTGCCGCCGGAAGAAGCCCCTCTGCCGCCGGACGCTTTAGGCAACACCGTCAACGGGGTGGAAGTGTCCCCCGTGGTGCGCCCCCACACGCCGGCTGCACAACCAGGCCGGAAATCCGCCAAACCCAAAAAACCGGTCCTGCACCAACCGGATTTATTCGGCGAACTGTAAAATTTTGGCTGCAATTTGCTACAATAAGTACGGGCAGCCCAGATAACCGCTCCCGGCCAATTCCGGCTGGAGGGGAGGAACTTCCGGACTCCACAGGGCAGTGCGCCGCCCGAAAGGACGGGACGACGGGGCCATATCACCCCGTTGGACGGAAAGTGCAACAGAAAAAATACCGCCCGCAAGGGTAAGGGTGAAATGGTGCGGTAAAAGCGCACCGCGCGTTTAGCAATGAACGCGGCAAGGCAAACCCCGCACGGAGCAAGGCCAAACCGGTCCACACGCGGCCCGCGTTCGCGACCAAGTAGGCCGCTTAGAGTAATGGTTATCCCGGCCCGCAAGGGCCGACAGAATCCGGGGTATCGGCTGCCCCTTTTTTATCCGCCCGTAAAAGGGCGGTTTTTTTAGGTCCGGTCCTAAATAAAAATAGGTCTTTTGCTCCTGGCGCACACTCCTGCAAATCTCTATACTAAGGGAAACAGGAGGAAACCTATGAAACGTATCATCAACTTGGCTATTGCTTGTTGTGTGGGGGTGATGCCGTCGGCAGTTTACGCCCAGTCCAAAACGAGCAAAGCCGTATCCGCCCTTATCAAAAAACCCAGTAATTTCAGCACCTCGCTCATTGGGCCTATTCAACGCAGACTTCCGGCTATCAAAAATGTGCGCTATAACCCACGCCCGGATAACAGCCGGCATTCGGCCTATCCGTCGCAAGCGCTTTCTTTCGTTGCTTCTTCCAAAGCGCCTAAAAGAACAGTGCTGGATATTGATTTAAGCAAATATACGCAAGGCCGCACACTAAACATTACAGCCCAAGAACGCGAACAATGGCAGGCGCTGCGGGAGCACTTGTTTGCACTTTCCCGCCGCGGAATTGAGCCCAATGTGCAGAAAATCCCCGTTTACCTGCGCCACAGCGTGCCTGAAGAAACCTTGAACTATTTGGAAAACAAGTACGCCGCTTTGGTTGCCCAAATTGAAAAAACAAACGCTTACGTTAGGCCCAAAGTGGTATATGCGTCCCTTCCTGGCGAAGGGCGCAAACCTATGCCCCAAGAAATAGAAATCATCAACCGGGACATCTCCCATATTCTGTACCAAATCAAATTGCTCCGCTCTTCCTTGCCGGAAGATCCTTACCTGGAACTCCAACAAGAATACTGGGAAGCGGTATTTGGAGAATTTAACCCGCTAATTAAAGGCTTCGTCGTGAAAACGGGAACCTTGCCCCGCCCCGACAGCCGCACCCTGAACACAAAAGAATTCAATTTGTATAACCCGGACGGGACCGACTACCTGCTGCCTCGCTCGGAAACGTTAATCCGCGACCCGGATGAAATAGAAGAGTTGGATTCCTACGCGTATGTACGCATGCGCCAAAACAATCCGCCCATCACGCAGGAAGCCGCCGCCCAGGAACGGGAAAAATTGCTGGACAAATTGCCCAGCGGGCTTAGAATTGCCTTTATTAACGATGATACCTTGCCGCGCCTGAACTTTGAAGGCTGGGCCAAAAAAGGCTACTTAGGGCACAACGCTACCCTAAAAGCGTTTAAAGACGGAGCCTCTTTCTTGGCGGAATTAAAAAAAGGCGTCCAGTATGACTTGGTCATTACCGACCTGCTGGTACCTTCCGGCGGCCTGTCCATGATGCCGCAGCTGCGCAGTATGGACAAATACATTACGGTCATCGCATCCAGCAAATACGACCGGGGCGAAGAAGACGAAACCATGCTTTTCCAAGCCGGGATAGACGGTTACTTATGGTATAACACCAACCTCAACGAAGGAGCCTACGGATATATTGAATACCTGCGCGCCATGAGCAACTACTACCACTACAAAAAAGTACACAAGTGGGCCCGTTAAAAGTGTTTTACAGACAAAATCCCCGCGGTGCAAACCGCGGGGATTTTTATGCATAAAAACAGCACTTAAGAACGGCTTTGCGGCTGCGGGTTCTCTTGGGCTGGCAACGCCGTTGCTTGCGGGGGCGCGGCAACACCTTGCGCTGGGGCATTCTGCACCGGGGCGCTTCCCGCCGGCTGCTGCGGAATGGTAAACCAGAAAACAGACCCCTGGCCTAACCCCGGGCTGACCACGCCGATTTCCCCCCCGTGGGCGTTCACAATTTCCTGAGCGATGGCCAACCCTAACCCCCAACCTTGTTTTTTAAGGGTACGGTCGTTATCGGATTGGTGAAACTTTTGGAAAATTTTCCCTTTTTCCCCGTGCAGTAATCCCGGGCCGTTATCGGATACTTTAAACGTCAGCATGCCGTTCATCACATAAAAGCGCGCTTCCACACATCCCCCCTGGGGCGAAAATTTAATCGCATTGCCAATCAGGTTATTAATTACCTGCGAAATACGGAAGCGGTCCGCCACTACGGTTACTTCGGCGGGATATTCGCATTTTTGCAGGAAGATTCCTTTCTTCTGGGCGTTCACGGCCTGCAGGGTTATTACATCATTTAACAAAGCATTGAAATTAAACGGCTGGGCATCCATTTTAAAGCGCCCGGACTCAATCATAGAAATATCCATCAAATCCGCCATTAACATATTCATATTGTCGGTAGCTTTCAGAATATTATTCAAGGCGGTTTGATCGTTATTGCCAACTCCTTGGGGGTTATCCATCATCAGCACGGAAGTGAAGCCCTGGATGGAAGAAAGCGGCTGGCGTAAATCGTGCGCTACGATAGACATAAATTTGGCGCGGATTTCGTTAAGCCGGTTCAGCTCCTGGTTGGAAAGGCGCAGTTTTTCCACCATACTCTCCAGCATATTTACTTTTCCGGAAAGCTGCATTTGCAGGGTAGCAATTTGCTGTTGGTAATTATGTTCGGCTTTCATAATCGTCCGTTTCATTTTTTTAAGGACGAATTTCTTGGTAATCCAATACGTCAGCAACGACAAGGACGCCGCCACCAACAAGGAATATGAAACTAAAATTTGCCACAAAGTCATTTGCGTTCTCCTCCTTTCTCCTGCATAGGTTCCCCTAACGTGCGCTCCAAATCCATCCGGGAAACCCCCCCTTCCCGCAGCAGTACCGGCGATGGACCGGTCAAATCCACCACGCTAGACGCCACGGGGCTCAAAGTACCGCCCAAAAAAATAAAGTCCACTTTTCCGTCAAAGGTCTGCAAAATGGCATTTTCTTCCGTCAGCACGGGCTGCCCGTGCAAATTAGCACTGGTACAGGCCATCGGATGGGCCATATGTTCCAATAATTGTACTAAAAAAGTATTCCCAGGAATACGCAGCCCCAGCCCGGCAAATCCGCGCGTAAGTGTGTTGCCGGCGGCGGCAGGCGGCAAAATAGCCGTCAGAGCCCCAGGCCAATACGCCGCGGCCAGTTTTTCCGCCCCGGGCGAAAACTGCGCCACACGGCGCGCCTGCTCCAGCGTACCTGTTAAAATTTGCAGCGGCGAAGAGGCCGGGCGTTCCTTAATGCGGTAAATTTCCCGGATAGCCTCCTCGCAAAACGCCCCGGTGCCAATGCCATACACGGTATCCGTCGGCACCACTGCCACGGCGCCTTCGTCCAACGCGCGGGCCGCTTGCTGCAGCTGTCCGGCAGTCATTTCCGAAGTTTTAAAAATACGGGTCCGGCTCATTGTCTTCCTCCCGTTCGGGCTGCGCCGGGCGGTCTATTATCAGCACAAATTCCCCCAGCACTTTTTTTTGCCCCATCTGCCGGGCCATTTCTGCCGCCGTACCGCGCAGCCATTCTTCATACACTTTAGAAAGTTCCCGCGCGGCAATTACGGGGGTATTTTCCCCCAATGTTTTGGCAATTAGCTCCAGCATTTTTACCACGCGGTACGGGGACTCGTAAATCACCACCGGGTGGTTCAATTCATACGCTGCCGCAAGCAACTTGGCGGCCTTGCCGGCTTTGCGCGGCAAAAAGCCTAAAAAGGTGAACGCACCGCCCGTAATTCCCGCCCCGGCCAGCGCACACGCCACCGCACTGGGCCCCGGCAGAGAAGATACTTTTATCCCCGCCGCTACCGCTTCTTTAACGAGTTTCCACCCCGGGTCCGAAATACACGGGGTACCGCAGTCGGATACCAAGGCACAGGTTTTGCCCCCTTTTAGCGCTTCTAAACAGCGGTCCACGGAGCGCGGATCGTTTTCATTATAGCGGTAAGTAGGCTTGGAAATACCAAAATGCGACAGCAAAATTTGGGTGCGGCGTGTATCTTCGCACAAAACGGCATCGGCGGCTTTGAGCGTTTCCAACGCGCGCAAGGTAATATCCTGCAAATTGCCGATAGGCGTAGGCACAATATAGAGCATATAGTATAAGTATATAAAATAGCAATGCAAGACAACAGGTTTTCTTATCCAAAAACCGCATAAAAAGATAACACGTCATATGTATTATTTTTGTAAAATATTATTTTGTTGTTTATATTACTCTGTACCAATGAGGACAACTGATAAAAATGTCTAAAATTCTTTCCAAAATCAAGCTCAATACCTTTGCCATTATTTTATCCATCTTGGCGCTGTCCGCCGCAATGACGTGGATTATCCCCGCCGGCGCTTACGACAAAGCCGAAATAGACGGCCGCCAGGTAGTTGTAGCCGGAACCTACCATGCAGTAGAAGCCAACCCGCAGGGGTTGTTTGATCTCTTAAAAGCCCCCATAGAAGGCTTTGCCAATACGGCAGAAGTAATTGTGTTTTTGTTAGTCATCGGCGGGGTGTTAGCCGTGGTGGAAAAAACAGGCGCTATTGCCGCCGGCATTCAGGCCACCAGCCGGTTTTTCCAAAACAACCCGCGGTTGCGCTTTTTGTTTATCCCGTTGGGGATTATTGTATTTTCGCTGTGCGGCGCGACATTTGGTATGTGTGAAGAAGCGCTGATTTTTATCCCCATTTTTATTCCGTTGGCCCTTTCGCTGGGCTACGACTCCGCCCTCGGCACCGCCATTCCGTTTATCGGTGCGGGCGTAGGGTTTGCAGCGGCGTTTACCAACCCGTTTACGGTAGGCATCGCCCAGGGGATTGCCCAAGTGCCGCTTTACTCCGGCTTGGGGTATCGTTTAATCGTGTGGGTCATCTGCACTACGGTTGTCATCAGCTGGATGAGCGTATACGCCCGTAAAATCCGCAAGGACCCCACCAAAAGCTTAACCTACGAATTTGACATTGAAAAACGCAAAGAACTGAAACTCAATAAAGAAGAAACCCACATCACCCGCCGCCAAAAATGGGTGCTTGTTGCCTTCGGCCTGGGTATGCTTACGCTGATTGCGGGCGTACTCAAACCGCAGCTGTGCAGTATGGTTAAAGGGCTGTGGGGCCTTGATTTAATGGAAATGCTCCATTTGGAAGAAAGCGGCTGGTACATTACCGAAATTGCGGCCCTGTTCTTGGGCGTAGGCTTTTTATGCGGATTTTTAGGCAAGATGAGCATGCAAAAATTTACGGACGCCTTTTTTGACGGCGTACGCGGCATGGCGGAAATTGCCATGCTGTTGTGCTTTGCTCAGGCGATTGTTATTATCGCCAACAACGGGCACATTTTGGATACCTTGCTTCAGTGGATGTCCTCCGCCATCCGCCACCTGCACCCGGTGTGCGCGTCCTGGGCGGCAATGATGCTGCAAACCGTAATTGATTTCTTTATCCCGTCCGGCTCCAGCAAAGCCGTGCTGACGATGCCCATTTTGGCGCCGCTGGCGGATTTAATCGGCATTACCCGCCAAACGATGGTGCTGGCGTTCCAGCTGGGCGGCAGCTGGATGAATATGGTCATCCCGACGGACCCCGTCACCATTGCGGCTATCGGGTTTGCACGCATTGCCTACCCCAAATGGCTGAAATGGATGCTGCCGCTGTTAATAGTAATGTATTTGCTGTCGTTCGTGTTGTTAATTCCGCCGTATTTGATGAAGTGGCAATAATTTTTTGCGTCCCGCCGCATTTTTGGGCAGAAAAGCCCTTGTTTGAGCCGGCGGGGCGTTTTTATGCATAAACTGCAAAAAAATAATGCTGTAAACAACAAGAGGAAAACAAAACTAAATGAAAAAAATGCTGTGCAACACCTATTTTTTGGTGTTCTCCATTATGGTATTCGTGGCCGTGCTGACGTGGTTTGTCCCCTCCGGCCTGTATGACCGGGTAGAAGAAGGCGACCGCACTTACGCTGTAGCCGGCTCCTACCACCGTGTGGACAGAAACCCCCAAGGCATTGGCGATATTCTGTCCGCGCCCGTAGAAGGCTTTACCCAATGCGCCGAAATTATCGCATTTATTTTGGTGGTGGGCGCCCTGTTTACGATTATTGAGCGCACCGGCGCCATTAATACGCTGATTAAAAAAATCAGCTTTTTCTTTGCCAATCGACCGAAATATAAGAAATTTTTTATTCCGGTCTGTATGTTCCTGTTTTCGTTATGCGGGGCCATGTTTGGCATGGAAGAGGAAACCCTGATTTTTATTCCTATTTTTATTCCGCTGGCCCTTTCGCTGGGGTACGACACCGTAATCGGGATGTCCATTCCGTTTATCGGCGCCTTTACGGGGTTCTCGTCCGCTTTTGTCAACCCGTTTACCGTGGGGATTGCACAGACCATCGCCCAGCTGCCCATGTATTCCGGCTGGCAATACCGCTTGGTCATTTGGTTTATCTTCACGTCGGTCGTGGCAGGTTTTTTTACCTGGTACGGCGAACGCGTGCGCAAAAACCCGACCAAGAGCTTAACCTATAAAATGGACCTGGAAAAACGCGCCGAACTGAATGTGATTAACGACGTGGTGGTGGACCAAACTTTCCGCTTAACCCGCGCGCATAAGCTGGTAATCTCTTCGTTCATCCTGGGGATGGTAGTGCTGTTTTACGGCGTCATCCGTTACCAGTGGTATATGATTGAAATCGCCGCGGTATTTTTGGGCGTTTCCATCGCCAGCGCATACTTTGGTAAACTGACGCTGGACCAAGCCACCGACGCAATTATTGACGGCGCAAAATCGATGATCAGCGTGTGTATTTTAATGGCGTTGGCGCGCTCTATCGTCATTATCGCCACCAACGGGCACATTTTGGATACCTTCCTGCACGCTATGACCCAAAGCGTCGGCAACCTGCACCCGATTTTGGCCTCGCAGGCAATGTTCGTCATTCAAACGATTTTGAATTTCTTCATTGCTTCCGGTTCCGGCCAAGCCGTGCTGACTATGCCGATTATGGTCCCGCTGGGAGACTTGGTCAACGTATCGCGCCAAACGGTTATTCTGGCGTACCAATTCGGCGAAGGCTGGGGCAACCCGATTATCCCCACCGCCCCGGTTACCATGGGGGCGCTGGCCTTGGCGGGTATATCGTACCCGATGTGGGTAAAATGGTTTTTAAAGCTGGAAGTGATTTTGATTGTACTTTCCCTGCTGCTGCTTATTCCCGCATATTATATTTGGTAAAATAAACCTAAGCCCCTTGGCCCGCCAAGGGGCTTTTTAAAACCTATGTTAAACGAACTGCAGACCGCTTCTTACTTTCACGCCGCCGACTGGTGGGTGTTCTTTGCCGTACTTGCCGCTACGGCTGGGGCAGCCATATACGGCAATTCCCGGTTAAAGAAAACCGAGCGCCATCAGCCAACCGGCCTGCTGGATTACCTGCTGATGGGCCGGCAGCTGACGCTGCCGCTGTTTGTGGCTACGCTGGTGGCTACGTGGTACGGTGGGATATTCGGCGTCAATGAAATTACGTTTAACTACGGCATTTATAATTTTGTTACACAGGGCCTATTTTGGTATGCGGCATACCTGATTTTTGCGTTTTTTATTGCCCCCAAAGTAGCCCAATACCAATCCGTTACCCTGCCGGATTTAACGGAACAAATGTTCGGGCCCAAATCCGCCAAAGTAGCGGCGTGGTTTACATTTTTTTATATTACCCCGGTAGCGTATGTACTCAGTTTGGGGATGTTTTTGCATATGGTGTTTGGGATTGGCGTTGTGCCGGGTATGGCGCTGGGGACGCTGTTTGCCGGATTATATACGGCGTGGGGCGGGTTCCGCTCGGTCGTATTTTCGGACCTGGTGCAGTTTTTTGTAATGTGCAGTGCGGTGTTGCTGGTGGTAGTGTTTTCGGTCGGAACATTCGGCGGACTGGGTTTTTTAAAAGCGCATTTGCCGGCCTCCCACTTTACGCTTACGGGCGGGAATTCGTGGCTGAACACGCTTATCTGGGGCTTTATTGCCCTTTCCACGTTAATTGACCCCAGCTTTTACCAACGCTGTTTTGCCGCCAAAAACCCGGATGTCGTCAAAAAGGGGGTGCTGATTTCCACATTTATCTGGTTTTGCTTTGACTTGTGTACCACCGCCGGTTCGCTGTATGCACGCGCACTGCTGCCGCAGGCGGAGCCGGGGCAAGCGTACTTTTTTTATGCGGTCCAACTGCTGCCCGCCGGACTGCGCGGATTTTTTGTAGCCGGGATACTGGCCATTATTTTATCCACGCTAAATTCGTTTTTGTTTATTGCTTCCAACACGCTTAGCTTTGACCTGCTGCGCTCCCGTTTTAAAAATGTAGTTTTATCCAACCGCATTGCCATTTTTGCCGTAGGCGGCTTTGCCATTTTGCTGGCGCAGTTGTTCCACGGCAGTTTTAAAGAAATTTGGCTGGTGCTGGGGTCGTATTTTTCGGCGTGTTTGCTGGTGCCGATTTTGGTGGGCTATTTATCGCCCGGGCGCATCAGCGACCGGCTGTTTGTAGTTTCTTCCCTTTCCAGCGCCGCCGCAATGACGGCGTGGCGCTTTATCCCCAAGCACGAAGTACTGCAGGCACTGGACCCCTTTTATATCGGAATTCTTACCGGGGTGATTATTTTGCTGGTTTGCCGCCGGCGGCGGGAGGACACGTATGTCGCGCGTATTACTTATCGGTAACGGGCACACCCCGGAAGCGGATTTTTTACAGCCGCTTGCCAAGCAGGCCGACTGGGTGCTGGCGGCGGACGGCGGAGCGGACCGCGCCCTGGCCGCAGGCGTAACGCCGGACAGAATTATCGGCGATTTGGATTCCGTCTCCGAATACGCCAAAAAATGCGTTCCGCCGGAAAATTTAATCTTCGTAGCCAACCAAAACAATACGGATTTGGAAAAAGCACTGGACTTTCTGCTTTCCCGCGGCTGCACAAATGTTACGCTGACGGGATTTATCGGCGGGCGGCTGGATTTTACGCTGGGGAATTTTTTATCCCTTGTTCCGTACGCCCGCAAAATGGAACTGACGGTGGCCGGCCCGGGTTGGCGGCTTTATCCCACCGTTACCCCCCGCCGGTTTGACTGCCGCCCCGGCGCCCGCGTGAGCATCATTCCGCTCAAAACCTGCCTCGGCGTTACGCTAAACGGCTTAAAATATCCGCTTGCAAACGCCCGCCTGCCGTTTGGCAAAACGGGCCGCACGCTAAGCAACCAGACAACCGGGAACACTTTTACGGTTTCGCTAAAAAGCGGGTTTTTATTTGTCTACGCCGAAGAATAACCCGCAGTTTACCCATAAAAATCCCCGGGTTGCCCCGGGGATTTTTACGCCTTAAAAAGCATAAAATTATTTTTGTTTCGGCAATTTCTTATACAATTTTGCCGCTTCTTTTATGGTTTCGCGCGCCTGCTCCAAATATGGGCGGGCTTTTTCGTATTCGCCTTGCTCGTACAAAACAGCACCCAAGTGGTAGGCTATTTCCGGATTAGCTTGTATTACCGCGGGGTCAATGGCAAAAAGCAAATCCGCCGCTTGCTGGAGCTTGCCTTGCTTAAAATAAACCCAGGCCTGCGTGTCTATAAACGAATTATCCTGCGGCACCAACGAAAGGGCACGGGCGGCGTATTCCTGCGCCTGTTCCAAACGCTCGCCCCGCAGGGCCAACGAATAGGCATACAAATTAAGCGCCGCGGCGTTATTAGGGTTTTGTTCCAAAAGCAGGGCCAGCTGGTGGTCCAGTTCTTTGTATTTTTTTAAACTGTCCAGCGTAAAGGCATACTGCAGGCGGGCGTCTTCGTACGTGGGATTAGATTGCAGCAATTTTTCAAACACTTTCGCCGCTTTTTTATATTTTTTGGCATCGTTTAAAGCCAGCGCGTAAAAATACGCCACTTCTACATTCCCGTCAAATTTTTCATACGCCTGCTCCAGCGTTTTCAGGCTTTCTTCCGGCTGGTTCAGCCGTTGTTGGTAAAAGCTTACCCGCAGCCACTTGGAGGCGGAACGCCCGTAATCGGCCGAGTCCTTTAAATAGCCAATCGCCTGGGAAAACTCCCCTTTCTGCTCCGCCAGCAGGGAAAGGAAATAGGCCGACGGAACATCTCCGTTATCGTCGGCTTTGGCTTTCAAAAAATACGATTCGGCTTTGGGCAAATCGCCTACGATTAAATAAACAGACGCCATACGTGAAAGCGTCCCGGCGTTGGCGTAGCCCATTTTTTCCAACTCTTCAAACTCGTGCAGCATTAAAAAATACTGGGAATTTTTTTCGTACACTTCGCCGCGGCCCAACCGGGGGTTAGGGTCCTGCGGGGCCAGCTGCACGGCTTTGTTATAGTAGGACAACGCTTCATCCATCCGGCGCGCGTCAAAATACAACGAACCGATTTTCGTGTAGATGTCCGGGGCCAAATCGGGGTATTCCTCCGCCAGGGAAAGCAGTTTTTCCACGGCTTTGTCCACATTGGTTACGGAAAGGAGCAAGACGTATTGGTACAAAATAGCGGCGTTGTCCGGCTCCAGCGCGAGGGCTTGTTCGTAGGCTTTTTCAGCTTCGGCTATGTTATTCTGTTTTACCTGGTACGTGCCGTACACCAGCCAGTCCCCGGCGGAATTTTCGCCCTGTTCAATAAAGTCGGCATACGGGGCCGCTTTTTGCGGCGCACCGTCCGCCAGCGCCTGGGAAACCAACAGCCGTTTGAGATATTTGGAATCGGGGATTAGCTGGAGTGTTTTTTCCAGCTCGGCAAAAGCCTTGGGGTCGCCCGAACGTTGGGCGTAAACGGCTTTTAAAAACTGGTTGAACAAGCGGGCTTCCTGCTTGCTTTGCGCGTTGAGCGAAAGCGCAAACACCGGGCCAGCCGCCAAACACAAAAGTACTGCCAAAAAATTTTTCATAAATCGGCCCCCATAATCAGGGCGTCATCCGTCCCGTTATAAAATTTTGCCCGGCGGCCTTGTTCTTTCAGCCCCGCCTTGGAGTAGAGCGCAATGGCCGGGTGGTTGCGCACATTTACTTCCAGCGTAACCGCTGTGCCGCCGCGGGCGCGCACGTCGCGCAACGCGTGGGACACTAGCCGAAAGCCAATGCCCTTGCGGCACGCTTCCGGCAGGACGGCTAAATTTAAAATTTCACAAAACCCCGCCGCCAGCCGCAGCGCCAAAAAACCTACAATTTCGCCATTTTCTTCCCAGCACCACACGCTGGAAGCCGCATTGGCAATCTCCCCGGCCATGCCTTTTTCGCCCCAGTGGGCGCTCATCGGCTGGGTACTTTCAATAAACGCCAGCCGGGCGGCATCCAAGGCAAGGGCCGGGCGCATTTTCATACGGGTTTAACCAGTTCAAACCGGGCGGGTTTTAAATACAAGGGTTCCAGGGCGTCTTTTTCCCAGCCGTCTTGGCGGGCCATTTGTAAAAACTGCACCGGCTGAAGTTTGCAAATTTTATCCGCCGCCAGGGTATAGCTGCCGACCAACAAACCTTCCAGCGAAGCGCCGCCCTTATCGCTCCCGGCTATAAAAAGAGGGCGCCCGTATTCCGCCAAGCGTCTAAGGAGTTCCTCGCGCGAAAGCCACGCCGGGCCGGCGTTTTGTGCATCAAAAATCTGCAAAAAATACTCTTCCCGAAACGCGTGCAATACAACCGCCAATGCCCCTTGCGGGTGTTGGCTGCGCCAGGTTTTAAAAGCGCGGGATGCTTCGGCCTGAAAGCGGAGCGCTTCAAACATCGTCGCGCCGCGGGCTTCGGTTTGGTTTAAATACTTCATCATAGCAGCAAACGTAAGCGAAATGCGTATCCCGGTAAACCGGCCCGGGCCGCGAATAATAAAAATGCGCCCGATATCGGTCAACTCCGCACCGGCTTTCGCCAACAGGGCATTTAACACCGGGAACAGCAGTTTTTCCTGCTTGATGCCTTGGCGGCGGGCCACAAAGCGCTTGCCGTCTTTCTCCAATACCAAAAGAAGCGGCGAAGAAGAAGTATCCATCGCCAAAGTTACTGTTTTGCCGCTTTGCATAATTCCTCCAACAGCGCATCGGAAACGCGCCCAAACGATTTAAGTGCAATTTCGCGCTCGTCGCCTTCTTTTAAAATAAAATCCATTTCCAGCCGGTCCTGCGGCAGCATATGGCGGATAGGGTCCGGCCATTCCGCCAAAATGACGGCGTTTTCGTCCTCCAGCATTTCTTCAAACCCGAGGTTGAACACTTCGCCCTCTTCCAGGCGGAACAAATCAATATGGAACAAGCGGTGGTGTTTATTTTTGTATTCCTTCATCAGGCTGAAGCTGGCGCTGGTGGGAGAGCTTTTAAGCCCCAGGGCAGACGCAATGCCTTTTACAAAAATGGTTTTCCCGGCGCCAATCGGCCCGCGCAAAAAAATAATTTCCCCGCCTTTTAGCGCTTGGGCAAACCGGGCGGCCAAGGCCAGGGTGTCTTCGCGGGAGTGGGAAGCAAGATGTCCTGTTTTCATTATTTCACCGTTTTAATGCAAATTTCGTGCCCGTCTATTTCCCGGCGGTCCAGGTTGGTGGGATCGGGGACTTCTTTCCCGTCTACGGAGAACACGTATTTGTATTCGCCGCCCGTCAGCGCGACGGACGTTTCAAAATAGCCCTTGCGGTATGCTTTCAAAACAATCGGGTCCTTCCCCCAACGGTTAAAGTCCGCCAGCAGTTCCACTTTTTTGGCGCCGGGCGCCGTTAAATAAAACTTGCGGTATTTTACTTCGGTATCGTAGTTTTGTTTGACGGGTTTCATCCGCGCCAGCAGACTTTCTTTATTAAGCGGCGATACAGAGGCCGAGCTTTCAATGGTATCGGCGGCGTAATCGTAATAATCTTCAGAGGCGACAAAGAACCACGTCAGCACCAGGGCGATTAACAGCACAAACAACACAAATAAAGCACCGGGTCTTTTAATTTTGGGCATCTAAAAAGCTCCTTAAATAAAATTCCGCACCGTCGTCCTCGGCAATTTTTTGGACGGCCTTTGCGTCCGCTCCGGTTTGGTCCACACAGCTGGCCACCACCCGGTCAAACCCGGCCGCCGCACACAGGCGGATAAATTCGCGCACGGCTTCGTATCCGTTTTCGTACCCGGCGGCGGGGCGGACGATTTGCCGCCAGACGGTTTCGTTTTCGGCATTCAGGCTTACATTGACGATATCCACCACGCGGCGCAAATCGGGCACAATGTTTTTGCGGTTAATGAGGTTCCCCAACCCGTTGGTATTTAGGCGGATTTTAAACGGCGGATATTTGGCCTGGGCCATCCAACCTTTAAGCGTCTGCGCCACAAACAGCAGTACATCCAGGCGCATGGTCGGCTCCCCATACCCACAGAACACCACCTCTTTAAACGGGGCTTTTTTCAGTTCCTCATCCAAGGCGGATACCACTTCCCCGGCGGAAGGCTCATTGCCCTGCAAATTTAAATTATTTCCGTGAAAATCCATATTCCACTTGGTTTTAATGCAAAAAGCGCATAAATTGGGGCAGCGGTTGGTGATGTTTAAATAGACCCCGTCCCCAAAACGGTAAGCGATCTTAGGTGTTTCTTGTTTTGCCATAAATACCTCTTATAGGTATTATAGCAATTTGCACCCGCCGCCACCCGGCAAAAGCAGGCTAGAAAAACAGACACGCAGACGCGAAAATTAATAAAATAAAAGAAAGGAGAGGTGGCCGAGTGGTTTAAGGCACTAGTCTTGAAAACTGGCATACCGCAAGGTATCGAGGGTTCGAATCCCTCCCTCTCCGTGTGAATTTAACCCCGCTTTGGCGGGGTTTTATTTACACGGCGGGGATTTTACTGCGTTAGAACTTCTTTTGCTCGGCACAAAGTAAAAATTTATTGAGGAGCCTCTATAGGGCTAGCTTGATTTTTTATTAACAAGCCAGATAACCAATAAATATCCCCCGGCGTATGCCGGGGGAGTTTTATAGAGAGGTTTACAATATGCTTACTTGGCGCCGGCCTGCGTAAGCAGCTGGGTTATTTCCTCAAATCCAGAGGCCTGCGCAATTTTTAACGGGGTAAGCCCCGTTTCCTGCCCGTTCATAACGTGTTTGACATTCACGTCCGCACCGGCAGAAATTAATAACTTTACCAACGCTGCATTTCCGTTTTGGCAAGCCATTAGAAGCGGCGTATACCCCGTATCTCCAGCCGTATTTACATCCGCCTTGGCATTGATTAACAGACGCGCGGCTTCCAAATTCCCGACACTGCAGGCGTACAGCAGCGGGGTTCCGATATTAGGAGCAGCGGCGTTTACGTCAGCCCCTTGGCTGATGAGTTCTTGCGTTTTGGCAGCGTCGCCCATGGCAATCGCCATGTGCAGCGGCGTCATTCCCATAGCTTGAAGGGCTTCTTCCGCCGCTGGTTCGGCCGCGGGAGAGGCGGGCTCTGTGGACGGTGTTTCATTCCAGTATGTTTTTTCGGAAGGATCTTTTTCCGGCAAGCCATTAGCTTTTAAATTTTCGGCGGCTTTGGGAAATTTTTCCAAAGCCATTTGCTGGTATTCATTCCAATTGGATGCGGGTTTTTCAGCGGATTGGTACCTCATACCCATTTGGAGGAAATCTTCAAACGAGAAGGAATGTTCTTGCGCCTGATAGCGCGCCAGCTGTTCCGTTTTGCCCGTAATTTGATTGAAGGCGTAGAGCGTTACTTGTCCGTAAGGGGCAAGCGTAACCAACAGGGCGTCCCACGGTTTATCCATATCGCCCATTAGTTTGGCAAGCAGATCTTGGCGGGGCAAATCGGTCTGCAGGATATAATTTTTATTTTCGGTAATAGAATACCAAGCCAGCATTAAATTATACGGCAGGGGTTTTTCGTTTTCAATCCGTATGCTGAAATTAGATGCGAAAGGAGCGTTTTTAAAGGACAATGTGGGGAATTACATAAATGGCGTTTTCATCTTCTTTAGAAAGGCCAAAAGAGGCTATCATCAGCTCCGCAGGGTAAAGGACGGGAGCTTGCATCTGAACGGCATACTCCGTAATGCCTGCTTCGGAATTTTTTACGGTAGCGTAATCTGCGGGCAGGATGTTGTTTTGGCGGGCAGTCAACGCTTTTTTATAATACTGCAGCATTTCCTCCCGCACTTGTTGGAAGAATTTATCCGTATCTCGGCCGCCCCATTGTTCAATATACGCTTCCGCTTGTTCGGCGCTGGGCGGAATGGGCATATTACCTAGCGCCATCGCTATTAAATATTTTCTTGCTTTATCTACGTTTTCCAAATTCGGCTTGTAGGGGAAAGCTTCTTCATAAGCGATAACGGAGGAAAGCACTTCCGGCGGGATGGCAGGATTTTCCAAAGATATATTCTCTTGCATCATAGAGGCAACACCAATCATTTTCAACCGCATATTGATAAGCGTTTCCCAAAACCATTTTTCTTCCGGTGTATCCAAAATGTTTATAATTTGATGCCAATCGCAGTTGGAATTGGCATAGTCAAAAGTTTCAAAAAAATCATCCGGCACGGCAGTTAAGCGGGGATCAATCGCTTTTGCCAGTTTTTGTTTAATTTCTGGCGTGGCATAGGGGAATGTATCGTTAGAAGGCTTCGCCCCAATACAACCCGCCTGAGAATACAAAAGAGAGGCTACTATCGTCAAATTAAATAGTTTTCTCATACACGATCCGAACTGAAGAATTTTAATTATTATAGCAGAAATTTATTGAGGGCAATATCCCGTTTAGCTGGGGATTTTGCCATAAATTATCTGGCATAAAGATTCCCAAACTATCCCCTCCGTACTGTTGATGCACCTGCCGCATGTTTATTTTCCTATCCGAAAGGCCTATTAAAGGGCAGGCCTTTTGGCCCTTTTGTGGATACGGCACAAAACGATATAATATAAAGAGATGAAAAAGTTTTTCCCCTTTCTGCTTTCCCTGGTGCTTCTTTTCCCGTTGGCACCGGCCCAGGCGCGGGTCTACTGGGTAGGCCGCAATATTGATATGGCCTTGCAGTTTGGTATCCACACCAAGCAGGACTGGCGAATGGTCCGCTCGTACGGGCATTCCCTGCTGATTGTCATTCCGGATAATCCCCAGGCCTTTGCCCGCAAATATAATCCCCAAAACCCAAACGCCTATTTTAAAGAATTAGAAAAAGACTTCGGACACGGATTTAAAGGTTTTGTCATCGCCGCCTATGCTGCAAACGGCACTCGGCTGATTGGCCACGCAGACGGCCATTTGGTTGCCCATCTCAACGCCCCGCGGGAAATGGAACCCGTGCGGGATTTCTTCGCCCAGCGCGACAACGGAAAATGGAATTTTGCCGTTGGCGAAGTAGGCTCCCCTTATACGGATGAAGATTTTGCCCTGCGCATTTTGCAACGGGCCCGGCACTATATAGCCTACACCCGCCGTCAGCCGCTCCCGTACGGCACCTTCCATTCCATTACCGAGCGCTACAGCCAAGACAAACCCAACAAAGCCGTCAACTGTAATGCTTTTGCCTATTCGCTAGTACGCTATGCGGGCGCAACCGCTGTGCCGGACTTATACGCCCAGCGCGTAATGCCGGGGATAGCGCATTTGCTTTCCCGCAGGCTGTTTGAACCGCCGGCCCCCCGCACAGCTAAATTGACCGTTTTAAAAAAATACAAAACCGTTTCTTATCCGTCGGCAATCCGCCGCCTGTATGCCCAAAGGGCCGTCAAACGCCAACTAAAAAAAGTTTGTCTGTCCGCGGATCCGGCGGCAAAAAAGCTAAAATAAAAGTATGGATTACAAACTCATTTTACTCGGCACCGGGAACGCCCTCGTGACCAAATGTTACAACACCTGTTTTGCGTTGCAAAACGGCAAGCAGTATTTCTTAACCGATGCCGGCGGCGGAAACGGTATTTTGGCCCAGTTGGAAAAAGCTTCCATTCCGCTTGCGCAAATCCCGGCTTTATTTGTTACGCACGGGCATACGGACCACATCCTGGGCGTTATTTGGGTCATCCGGCTGGCGGCCTCGCTTTTTATCCGCGGCAAACACCCCGGGCTGACCATTTACTGCCACGAGGAATGCGAAGAAAAACTCCGCACTTTCTGCCGTATGACGCTGACCGCCAAATTGCAAGCCGTGCTGGACCGCGGCGTCAAATTCGTACGCCTGCAGGACGGCGATGCGTTTACCGCCGCCGGCTTTTCCTGCACCGCGTTTGACATTCATTCCACCAAAACCAAACAGTTTGGCTACCGCGCCGTCCTGCCGGACGGGCAAACGCTGGTATGTATGGGCGATGAGCCCTATAATCCTTCCTGCCGCCAATATGTTCAGGGGGCGGATTGGCTGCTTTCGGAAGCGTTTTGCCTGCACGCGGAACGGGATATTTTTAACCCGTACGAAAAGCACCACAGCACCGCCCTGGACGCCGCCCGTACCGCACGGGAGTTGGGTGCCAAACGCCTGGTGCTCTATCACACGCAGGATAACTGCCTTCCCGAACGTAAAGAGCGCTACACGGCCGAAGCCCAACAGGAATTCCCCGGCTCTATTTATGTGCCGGACGATTTGGAAACGCTGGGCCTGGCCCGCTGATTTGAAGAAACGCAAATAAATATCCCCCGGCGTAGCCGGGGGTTTTTCACAATACGGGCATAGCCCTCACTCTACTAGCTACTACTTTAAGTAGTTTCCACTACCTGTCAT
>CASFTM010000005.1 GCA_949297775.1 uncultured bacterium | reverse complement strand
GGATATGATTATGCCCGGTGACAACGCTGAAATTGAAGTGAAGTTGATTACTCCGGTGGCTATGGAAGAAGGCTTGCGCTTTGCAATCCGCGAAGGCGGGCATACGGTAGGCGCCGGCGTTGTAACCAAAATTATTGAGTAGTTTTGCGTATCACGCAGCAGAAAGGGACCGGAGAAATCCGGTCCCTTTTTTGTCGGATCAGGGGAAATCTTTCCGGAAAAGATTCAGGATGGGATATTTTAATCCCAGGTCTCTCCGTAAGGCCCCTTGACGTTTGATCGGAAAGAATCGAGTCCGAGAAGGGATCTGACGCGTTAAAGAGATAAAAAGGAAATACTTTTGCACGGCGAATTTGGCCCGGGATTTTTGTATAATATGGGTATGCAAAAATGGATTATAATATTGTTTCCGCTGTTTTTAGCGGCGTGTGCCAGTCATACGCGCCATATGAACGAAGTTTTTGCCCACTATGTGGAGAAAGTACACGTGGCGTGTAACGCCGATGAAGATTGTGTGGCAGTATTAAAGTCCTGCCGGTATCCGAAATGGGGGTATGCCGCAATCAACCGCCGCGAGCTGGAAGATTTTAACCGCGTGCGCGAAGCGGATTGGTATACCCGCTGTAAGGAAACGCCGGACACCTCATCCGTCAAAACCGTCTGCCGGAAAAACCGCTGCGTGTTGGCGGAAGAACAAAAGTAGGAGGAGCTATGAACTTTAAACTAATGGGCTTATTGGGGGCTGCGTTGTTGGTTACGGGCTGTGCCTCTGCGGATGTAAAGGATTATCCGATTAATTCCAAAGCCAACAATTATGCCGAAGCGCTTCAGTCGGCAGCCACTTCCTGCAAAGTGGATGCGGATTGTACTTCGGTCAAAAAAGGCTGCTGCCTGTGCAACGGTTATGCGCCGGTAAATAAAGACTCCGCCGCCGCTTTGCAGCCGCTGTGGGAAAAAGAATGTTCTCTGGCCGCCTGTACGCTGCAAATGTGCTATGTGGAAATTAATACTTCCTGCCAACAGGGCGTGTGCGTTGGCACCCCGAAACCGATGGAAGACTATATTGCTTATTAAGGAGAAATACGCTATGAAAAAAACTTACTTTTTAATTGCTTGCGCGGCCTTGTTGGCTGCTTGTTCTTCCGCCCCGAAAAGCGTGGGCATTAATGCGATGCCGGTAAAACTGGGAGAAGCGATTGTTGCGGCGGATAAAGCCTGCTCTGTGGATGCGGACTGCGTAGCCGTCAAAAAAGGCTGCTGCGAATGTGCCGGCTATGAAGCCGTCAATGCCAAAGCGGCTGAAAAAGTGCAAAAAGTATGGGAAAAAGAATGCCAAATGGCTCCCTGCACCCGCGAAATGTGCTATGTTCAGATTGATCCCGTGTGCGAAAACAATGTTTGCACCGGTAAACTCAAATCGTTGGACAGCTATAAATAAGTATTTATAAACAGACCCAACCCCCGGCTCTTTAAAAGGCCGGGGTTTTTTGTGGCAACTTGCAACCAAATGAAAATCGTTTCATGGGTTAGCCGAGCGGGGTTAATGTATCCGTCCGGAGGCAGTTTGAAAAACGGCGTTATTTGGCGAGTGGAGGTGTATCTTTGCAGTGCGGAGAAAGAGAGTCAGACTCTGACCCAATGACTAGTTCCGGCAGAGGTTCCTCCGCTTTTTCCGACACCGCTCCGGGCAATCGCAGGCGTTTTCTGTCCGCGTAGACTTTTTCCAACAGGTCTTTGGGCGGGTCTGTCTTGCCGGGGTTCGCCAAACACCACACAAATAGGTCAAATTGTGCCGGTTCGCTTGCGCTTTTGGAGATGGGGATAAGCCGGAGAGCCAGCCACAGCCATTTTTGAAATCTTTGGGTTGCCCCCAGTCGGACGGCTGCTATAGGTACCAGCAGCCAAACAGCCGAGAGCAGAAAGATGCACCCCGCCAGCAATGTTCCTTTGCGGAAAATCTCTGTCGCGGCAAAATGACTGATTAGCAACATCAACAGAAACAGCGCGGCAGAGAGGAGTCCTGTCCGAAAAACGATGCTGTACCGGTTTAAGATGTTTTCAATCGGCAGCCCCAATAAAATACTTTTGGGGGCGTGCGGATGTTCCACTAGATTAAACGCGTTATGCATAGCGTGAAACCCATACGCATACAACAGGAGCGCAAGCCCCGGGAAGATTAAAAAGAAAAACGGTTTTTTCCAAATGGCAATAGCCAAAATCCCGGCCCAAACGGTCAGGAAAATCCAATGGCGGATTTTTGCCTGCCGGATCCCGCGGGCGGATTCTTCGGGGCGGAGCATGCAATCGGCTTGTGCCACTAGCAAGGCGGATAGGATGATGCCTCCCGTCAGCCACACGCATAACTTCCCCTCAGGAGGTAATGCCCGCACGTATCCTTCGTCTGTTATCTCCCAGATAATGACTCCGGCTAACAGCAGGGCACCCCAATAGGTGCGGCATACTTCATCGCGCACTTTGGCGGCTTTGCGTATTAAAGTTGGTTTCCAGTCCATACAAATCCTTTACAATACAATACGGATATTATACAATATAACTAAGCGAATTTTAGGCGGCTGTGCAACGAACGCGGCAAGGTGAAACCCGCTAGTAAATGTATAGCGCAAAAGCCCGCTAATTTGGTATAATAAACTGTACTGAATTAGACTTAAGGCAGCAAAATTCCACACCGGCTCGTCGGAGAAGATGACCCGGGGGTGGGGTTTCTGCCCCATAATTTTTTTGTAAAAAACATTTAAGGAAACCAAAAAATGGCAGAAAAAACAGAAAAAAAGGCGAAAGTATTGAGCCAAGAAAGAATCCGCATTAAATTGCGTTCTTATGACCATCGCATGTTGGACGCCTCCGTTTCCCGCATCGTGGAAACCGCGCAGAAAACCGGCGCCATCGTGGCGGGTCCTGTTCTTCTCCCGGTCCGGATTAAGAAGTACACCGTGCTTCGCTCTCCCCATACCGATAAAAAGAGCAGAGAACAGTTTGAAATGCGCATTCATAAAAGACTCATTGATCTGAAAAGTCCCACTTCTAAGACCGTTGACGAATTGATGAAACTCGATTTGCCGGCCGGCGTAGACGTGGCAATCAAAAGCAACTAATAGGAAACCTGACAGAATATGACTGAAGAAATCAAAAACGCTGCTGGTGCCCAAGAGGCAACCCCCGTTGCTGAAGCGGCCAAAGCAGAAACTGTCAAAGAAGCTCCGGCTACGTTTCGTTTCGTAATCGGCGAAAAAGTGGGCATGACCCAGCTCTTTGATGAAAAAGGCAACCTGCACGGCGTATCCGTGGTAAAAGCGGCCCCTTGCAAAGTTGTACGTGTCAGAACCCAGGAAAAAGACGGCTACAACGCCGTATGCGTGGGTTTTGGCGAAGTGAAAGAAAGCAAATTGAACAAACCTGAACTCGGGTATTTCAAAAAAGCCAATGTGGCGCCGGTCAAACACATGAAGGAATGCCGTGTTGCCGACGTGAACGGCTTTGAAATTGGTCAAGTCATTTCACTTGAAAAGATTTTTAAACCCGGCGACTATGTGGACGTCCAGGGCAAAATTAAAGGCCACGGCTTTGCCGGCGCGATGAAACGCCACGGCTTTGCCGGCCAGCCCGATTCCCACGGCGCTTCCGACAGAACCCGCGCTCCGGGTTCTTTGGGTTCCCGCCGCTCTTTGGGTAAAGTGCTTTCCGGCCAGCGTATGGCGGGCCACTACGGCACGACCACCCACACCGTAGCCAAGATTGAAGTCGTCAAAGTGGATAACGAAAACGGACTTTTGTTCCTGAAGGGATCCGTCCCGGGAGCCAGAGGTTCCATCGTTTCCGTCTTGGAAACTTCCAAATACAAAAAACACTATGTGGCGCCGCAGCAGCATAAAGTGTCTGCTTCCAAAGCCGCCAACAAGAAGTAAGGACTTTGACCCATGGAAACTAAAGTTTTAGATATCAAAGGAAAAGAAATTGGGACCTGCGCTCTGCCGGACAGCTTGTTTGCCGTCAAAGCCAACCCGACCTTCCTGCACGAAGTCATCACCGCCTTTTTGGCCAACCAAAGAAGCGGCACCGCTGACACGAAAACCCGCAGCGAAGTTTCCGGTACCGGTAAAAAACCGTGGAAACAGAAAGGCACCGGCCGCGCCCGCCAGGGCAGCTTGCGCGCCGTACAGTTCCGCCACGGCGGTATCGCTTTCGGCCCGACCCCGCATTCCTATCGTCAGGATTTGCCGGCCGCCAAAAGAAGAACCGCGCTTGCGATGGCTCTTTCCACTAAACTTGCCGAAGGCAACCTGGTAGTGTTGGACTCTTTGACCTTCAAAGAACCCAAAACCAAAGCGTTCGCCGAAGTAATGGAAACCTTAGCCGCCGGCCGCAAACCGCTGGTGCTCGACAATTTTGCCGACGCCAACGCCGCTTTGGCCTGCCGCAACGTGGAAGGGCTCACGCACATGCAAACGCAGGACATCAATGCCTACGTCGTGCTCAACAGCTCCAAAGTCATTCTGACCAAAGACGCCGTTGAAAAACTGAGCGAAACCTTCGCCAAGGAGGGCAAATAATGTCCCGCACGTACGAAATTTTAAAAAAGCCCCTGTTGACTGAAAAAGCTGTAAACGAAAACAGCAACCGCTATGGCTTTATCGTAGCGAAAGATGCTTCCAAGGGCGAAATCAAAACCGCGGTGGAAAAAATCTTTAACGTAACCGTTACCAAGATTAATACCATTTCCGTCACGGGCAAGACCCGCCGTATGGGTCGCTTTGAGGGCAAAAGACCCGACTATAAAAAGGCTTTTGTAACCTTGAAAGAAGGCGATAAAATTGAAATGGTGGAAGCCACTTCAAAGTAGCTGAAAGGAGAAACTACTAACTATGCCTATCAAGTCATTTAGACCTTACACCCCTTCCCGCAGAACGATTACGGTTTCGGATTATTCCGACATTACCAAAACCACTCCGGAGAAGAGCTTAACTAAAGGTCTGCGCAAAACCGGCGGCAGAAACAACACCGGTATGATTATGGTCCGCCACATTGGCGGCGGCCACAGACGTGCTTACAGACAAATTGATTTTAAGAGAGAAAAATACGGCATTCCGGCGAAAGTCGTTTCTATTGAATACGACCCGAACAGAAGCGCCCGCATTTGCCTCTTAAATTATGCTGACGGCGAAAAGAGATACATTCTCCATCCGCTCGGCGTAAAGGTGGGCGACGTATTGATGTCCGGCCCGGCCGCAGATATTAAAGTGGGTAACTGCCTTGCTTTAAAATATATCCCTGAAGGTACTTTTATCCACGCGATTGAGCTGAAAGTCGGCAAAGGTGCGCAGTTGGCGCGCAGCGCCGGCAGCCAAGCCCAGCTTATGGCCAAAGAATCGGACTACGCCCATATCAAAATGCCGTCCGGCGAAATCCGCCTGGTACCCAGCGCTTGCTGCGCGACGATCGGCCAGGTGGGCAATATTGATCACGGCAACATTGTGATTGGTAACGCCGGCAGAAACAGACACCGCGGTGAAAGACCTACCGTCCGCGGTAGCGCCATGAACGCGGTAGACCACCCGATGGGCGGTGGCCGCGGGCACGGTAAAGGCGGCAACATTCCGCGCTCTCCCTGGAACCAGCAGACCCGCGGTCTGAAGACGCGCTCCACCAAGAAAGCGTTCGGTTGGATGATTGTCAGCGACAGAAGAAAAAACAAGGTTAAGTAATTATGGGAAGATCAACTAAGAAAGGTCCGTTTGTGGATTTAAACCTGTTGGAAAAAGTTCAAGCGATGAACGCTTCCAACGAAAAGAAACCTATCAAGACGTGGGCAAGAGCCTGCACCATCGTGCCTGAATTTGTGGGACACACATTTTTAGTGCACAATGGCAGAAAATTTCTTCCCATTTACGTTTCCGAAAGAATGGTAGGATACAAGCTCGGTGAATTTTCGTTCACCCGTTTGTTCAAAGGTCACGGTGGTATGACGAAAGATTCCACCGCCCTGAAATAAGAGTTGAGGATTTGATATGGAAGCTTGTGCAAAAGCTAAATTTCAACGGTTTGGTAGCCGCAAGGTAAACCTGGTGTTGGATCAAATCCGCGGTAAAAACGTCAAGGCGGCGGAAGAAGTACTTCCTTTCGTAGCCAAACGCACCTCGGATTTGGTAGCCAAAACCTTACACAGCGCCGCTGCCAACTTGGAAGTGAAAGCCGGTAAAAAGCTGGACTTCAGCAAAGTCTTCATTAAAGAAGCGTTTGCGAATCTCGGCCCCAGCGGCCACTTGAAAAGAGTGCAGCCCGGTCCGCAAGGCCGCGCGATGCCTTACAAGAAAAGTATGTGTCATTTGACTGTTATCGTCACCGACGAAAAAAAGGGAGGTCGCTAATTTATGGGACACAAGATTCATCCCCGGTCAATCAGATTGGGTTATATTCAGGATTGGCGCTCCAAATGGTTCGCGCCTAAGAATATGCCCGCGCTGATCATGGAAGATTTCCAGATCCGCAAACTTATTGACGACAAATTCAAAATGGCGGCTGTCAGCTACGTCGGCATTGAAAGAGCCGGTGCGTTCTTGCGCGTAAACATCCACACGGCCCGCCCGGGCGTGGTAATCGGCAAAAAAGGCGCCGATATTGAAGCGCTTCGCAAAGAATTGGAAGCGATGACCGGCAGCAAAACGTTTGTGAACGTGATTGAAATTAAAAATCCGGAAACGGACGCTCAGCTGGTTGCCCAGAATATCGCCATGCAGCTTGAAAAACGCGCCCACTACGGTGCCGCTATCAAGAAAGCGATTGAAAAGGCCTTGTCCGGCAAAGCGCTGGGTATTAAAATCATGGTGTCCGGCAGACTCGGCGGGGCGGAAATCGCCCGCACCGAATGGAAACGCGAAGGACGCGTTCCGCTGCATACCTTGTGCGCCGATATTGACTATGGCTTTACCGAAGCCAATACCATCAGCGGTAAAATCGGCATTAAAGTCTGGATTTTCAAGAGAACCCATTTCGCCAAATCTCCGAAAGAGATTATGAATGAACTCAAGAAACATCGCGACATGGAAAACGCTTCCGCCTCCGTGGTAACGGAACCCGTTGCCGCCGCGGCCGAAGAAACCAAATAGAGGACTTTGACATATGTTGATGCCTAAGAGAGTTAAATATCGCAAACCCTTCAGCGCGCCCCGCATTAAAGGCAATGCCAAACGCGGCACGGAAGTGGTATTTGGCGAATTTGGGTTGAAAGCGTTGGAACCCAAATGGATTACCGCCCGGCAGATTGAAGCTGCCCGTATTACCTTGTCCCGCTTTATTAAAAAGAAAGGTAAACTTTGGATCCGCATTTTCCCGGATAAAGCGATCACGAAACACCCCGCCGAAACCCGTATGGGTAAAGGTAAAGGCGCGCCCGAATACTGGGCCGCGGTCGTGAAGCCCGGCAGAATTTTGTTTGAACTGGAAGGCGCTTCTGTGGAAGACACTAAAAGAGCTATGCGTTTGGCTTCCGACAAACTGCCGATTAAGACAAAACTGGTAACCAGAAGGTAGTTTATGAAAACGAACGAAAAAGAAGCTTTGAAAAACAAAACGTTGGCCGAACTGAACGAAGCGCTCGGCAAAGCCCAGGAAAAGAAGTTCAATCTTCTTTTCAAACACAGCACCACCACTCCCATCGCCAACCCGATGGAAATCAGAGCTGTAAGACGTGAGATTGCTCTTTTGCAAACGCTGATCAATCAGAAGAAAGAGCAGAAATAGAGGTTTGAACCATGGAAAATCAAGAATCCCGTGCTAAAAGAAAGGTCCTCACCGGTGTAGTGGTGTCCGACAAAATGGACAAAACTCGCACCGTGACGGTGGAACGCCTGGTGCATGATGCCCGCTACGGCAAAACGCTCAAAAGAGCGGCCAAATTCCACGCGCACGACGAGGCCAACGAAAGCAAAATCGGCGATAAAGTGGAAATTATGAGCACCCGCCCGGTTTCCAAAACGACGAAATGGCGCATTTCCAAAATTGTGGAAAAAGCCAGAGCTTAGTTTTTAAAACTACGGAGTTATTAAAGTATGATTCAATTAAGAAGCATAGTCAATGTGGCCGACAATTCCGGCGCCCGTAAAGTGCAATGCTTTAAAGTGCGCGGCGGCCACCACCGGGATATCGCAACTTTGGGAGATGTCGTGATGTGCTCCGTCAGAGATGCGATCCCTACCTCCGCCATTAAGAAAGGCGACGTAGTCCGCGCGGTAGTTGTCCGCGTGGCCCGCGAAAAAAGAAGAAAAGACGGTTCCTATATCCGCTTTGATGACAACGCTGTCTGCATCATCAACGATAACGGGGAACCCAAAGGCACCCGCGTGTTCGGGCCGATTGCCAGAGAACTCAGAGAAAAGAACTTTTTGAAAATCATTTCCCTGGCGCCTGAGGTGGTATAGAGTATGATTATCAAGACGAAAGATACCGTTCTGGTGTTAGCTGGTAAAGATAAAGGCAAGAAGGGCGAAGTGAAATCGGTCAACCTGGCCAAAAACAAAGTAGTAGTGGCGGGTGTGAATATGGTTTCCAAACACGTGAAACCTTCCCAAAACAAGCAAGGCGGCATTGTGCAGGTAGAAGCTGCGATGGATGCTTCCAACGTGGCGGTAGTATGCAGCAAATGCAAAAAAGCGATGACGCCCAAAGTGCAAGTTTCGGCCGACGGCAAGAAAGTGCGCGTCTGCCGCAAATGCAACGAGCCGATCATTTAATCTAGGTACGAATTAAAATGACTAAGAAAGAAACCAAAAACGTGACGAAAGCGCCGGAAGGCTATCAGCCCAGACTCCAGGTGCTTTACAAAGAAAAAGTGCTTCCGGCCTTGCTCAAAGAAATGGGCGTAAAGAGCCCGATGGCCGCGCCGAAATTGACGAAAATCGTCATCAACATCGGTGTGAAAGAAGCCCGCGAAGACATTAAAGCGATGGAAATCGCCAAAGAAGATTTGACCGCCATCGCCGGACAAGCCGCCCAAGTAAGACGGGCCAAAAAGTCCATTTCCAACTTCAAACTCAGAGAAGGTATGCCCATTGGTGTGCGTGTGACGCTGCGCGGCGCGAAGATGTATGAGTTTATGGAACGCTTCATCTGCATCGCCTGCCCCCGCATCCGCGACTTCCAGGGTTTTAACCCGAGCTTTGACGGAAAAGGCAATTTGAACCTGGGTATTAAAGAACATTATATTTTTCCGGAAATTGATGTTGAAAAATCACCCAAAGCCCACGGTATGAACATTACGTTTGTAACCACGGCCAAGAACGATGAAAGCGGCCGCCTGCTCATGGATTATATGGGTATGCCTTTCCGCAAATCGGCTAAATAATAGGAGCAAGAAAACTTTATGGCTACTAAAGCATGGGTTGCAAAAATGGCTAAAGACCAAAAGTTCGCCGTGCGCTACCACAACAGATGCCAAATCTGCGGACGCGCGAGAGGTTACTACCGCGACTTCGGCCTTTGCCGTATCTGCCTGAGAAAAATGGCACACCAGGGTCTTATCCCGGGTCTGAGAAAATCGAGCTGGTAATTACAGGAGGAGGTATCGCTTTCGGGCCAACTCCGACAAACGGAAAGTGGCTTGGGACGATAACCTAGAATATGGATCCAATCGCAGATTTCTTAACTAGAATAAGAAACGCCAATATGAAAAAGAAAGAAAAAGTGGATATCCCTTTTTCTAAAATCAAAACTGAAATTGCGCGCATCCTGAAAGAAGAAGGCTATATCGCCAATTTCAAAGCCGTCCACAACGAAACGAAGGGCGGCGTGGTAAGAGTATTTTTGAAATACACGCCCGACAACGAATGCGTCATCCAAGGTTTGAAGAGAATTTCCAAACCGGGTTCCCGCGTGTACAGCGCGTACAACAACATTCCGAAAGTGCGCGGTGCGTTCGGTATTTCCATTCTTTCCACTTCTAAAGGTTTGATGACCGATGCGCAGGCCAAAGCCGAAAAAATCGGCGGCGAGCTGTTGTGCCAGGTCTGGTAAGGGGGGAATATGAGCAGAATCGGTAAAAAAATAATCAATATTCCCGCCAAGACGAAAGTGGAAATTAAAGACAGCGTGCTGACCGCCACTGGCGCTCTGGGCACCTTGTCTTACACCATTCCGGAAGGCATCACGCCGAAATTGGAAGGCGCCGTATTGACGTTTTCCATTCCGGAAAACCGCGTGAAAGAACTCAATGCCCTGCACGGCACTACCCGCGCGAACGTATTCAACATCATTGAAGGCGTAACGAACGGCTTCTCCAAAACGTTGGAAATCAACGGGCTGGGGTACCGCGCGAGCGTAGCCGGGCAAAAACTCAATTTGGAATTGGGCTTCTCTCACCCCGTCAATTTGGATATCCCCGCGGGCCTTACGGTCGTGGTGGATCCGAAATCCGGCGCGGTGACGATTAAAGGCAGCGACAAGTTTAAAGTAGGCGATTTCGCGGCCAAGATCAGAAGAATCAGACCTCCGGAGCCCTATAAAGGCAGCGGTATTAAATACCAGGGCGAACACATTGCCCGCAAAGCCGGTAAGACTGCGGCGGGAGGCAAATAATTATGGCCACTAAACAAGAAAGATATCAGTTCAGAAAGGACCGCAGCCGCGGGCATCTTTTGAAAAACGGTGCCCACCGCCCGCGCCTTTCCGTATACAGAAGCTTGAAATACATTTACGCCCAAATCATTGACGACAACACCCACAGCACCTTGGTGTCTGCTACGACGTTGTCCAAAGAATTTGAAGGCAAGTTTGACACCTCCGCCAAAAGCGTAGAAGCCGCCAAAGCGTTGGGTGCCGCCATCGCCAAAAAAGCGTTGGAAAAAGGCATCAGCGAAGTGATGTTTGACCGCGGCGGGCGCGTGTACCACGGCAGAATCAAAGCGCTTGCGGATTCCGCCAGAGAAGCAGGATTGAAATTCTAAGGTTTAGGTGAATTTAATGTCCAATGAAACGCTAGTGAAAAGCGACAACAGAAAAGAAGCGAAAGGCAAAAGAGCCGAGTTTCAAAAAGCAAGACCGCTCGCCGAAGGCAAGACGACGGTCATCCACGTAGCCAGAACGGCCAAGGTAGTCAAAGGCGGTAAACGCTTTGGCTTCCGCGCGCTGGTAGTGGTCGGAAACGGCCAGGGCAAAGTGGGCGTTGCTATTGGCAAGGCGAATCAGGTTCAGCTGGCAATCGCCAAGGCCGAATCCCACGCGAGAAAACATATGATCACGTTCCCCATCGTGGGTGAAACGATTCCGCACGAAGTTATCGGCAAATTTGGTGCCGCTTCCGTGTGGATGAAGCCCGCCGCCCCCGGTACCGGTGTAATCGCCGGCAGCGGTGCGCGCTTATTGTTTGAAGCCGCCGGTATTAAAGACGTCTTGGCCAAAAGCCTGGGCAGCTCCAACCCGTGCAACCTCGTGTACGCCACGATGGAAGCCTTCAAACAATTGAAGAGCAAAGAAGCGGTAAACGTGTTGCGCGGCAAGGCCGAAAAGCCGGCCGCTGAAGCCCCGAAAGCGGAAGAAACCAACGACGCCGCCAAGGCCGAATAGTTTTGTGGAGAGAATAAAATGGTAACTTTAAATAAACTTTTCCCTAAACATGGTTCCAGAAAAGAAAAAAGACGCTTGGGCTTGGGCCCGGGTTCTGGTTTGGGCAACTACTGCACCAAAGGTATGAAAGGCCAAACCTCCCGCTCCGGCAACACCCGCAAAGAAAGCAAAGAAGGCGGTCAGATGCCTCTTATCCGCCACACGCCGAAAAGCGGTTTTTCCAATAAAGATTTTGCCAGACGCTACGATTATGTAAACGTCGGCTCGTTGGAAAAAGCGTTTGCGGCGGGTGCGGAAGTCACCCCGGAAGCCTTGAAAAAAGCCGGCATTATTCACGACGCTTCGCGCGTGAAAGTGTTGGCGAATGGGTCTTTGACCAAGGCTTTGAAAGTGTCTGCACATGGTTTTTCCGCCACTGCAAAAGCGGCGATTGAAAAAGCCGGCGGCACTGTGACCGTGCTTGAACAGAAGACCAAATAATGGCTAACAACACAGTTGCAAATATCTTTAACGCCCCCGAACTCAAGAAGAGACTTCTCTTCTTGATCGGGGCGTTGGCTGTTTTCCGGATTGCGGCCGCAATCCCAATACCCGGCATTAACACGGACGTCTTGAAACAACTTTTTGCCGCGCACCAAAACGGTATTTTAGGCTTTATGAATATCTTTTCGGGCGGGGCGTTGGGCAAGTTCTCCATTTTGGCGCTGGGTATTATGCCGTACATCAACGCGTCCATCATTATGGGCCTCGTGCGCGGGGCGCATATTTTCCCTGCGCTGGACAGAATGCACAAAGAGGGCGAATCCGGCAGAAGAAAAGAAAACCAGATTACCCGTATTTTTGCACTGTTTTTAGCGTTGCTGCAGGGCGCGATGATGACGTTCGCCATCACGAAAGTGGAAGGCGCGGGCGGCGTATCTGCGGTAGTTAATCCGTCTTTTATGTTTTTCATCACCACCGTATTGACCTTGGCGGCCGGTACGATGTTTGTGATGTGGCTGGGCGAACAGATTACGGAAAAAGGGGTGGGCAACGGTATTTCGCTCATCATCTTTGCCGGGATCGTGGACCGCTTGCCGGGCGCGATTATGGAAGTAGTCAACCGCGTAAAAACCGAAGAAATGGATTTCTTTATGGCTTTGGTTATTTTTGCGGCGGCTGTAGTGATTACCGCGCTGGTGGTGTGGCTGGAAACGGCCCAACGCCAAATTCCGGTTCAATACGCCAAACGCCAGGTAGGGAACAAAACCTATGGCGGGCAGACCAGCTATTTGCCGCTTAAAATAGATCAGAGCGGCGTAATTGCGGTAATCTTTGCCTCGTCCGTTATCTCCCTGCCGCTGACGATTGCCAGCTTTAACCAGGAAGCCCCTTGGGCGCAGAAAATGCTGGAGGCGATGAGCCACAGCAGCGTGCTGTATATGGCGATTTTTTCCGCGCTCATTATTTTCTTCTGCTATTTCTACAACTCTATGACGATTAACCCGTCGGATTTGGCGGATAATATGAAGAAGTGGGGCGGCTTTATTCCGGGTATTCGCCCCGGCGAACCGACCAAGAACTACATTGAGTGGGTGATGAACCGCTTGACGTTCTGCGGTGCGATTTTTGTGTGTCTGATTGCGGTATTGCCGGACTTTTTCCGTGCGGAGTTTGGGGTGGACTTCTACTTCGGCGGAACGGCGCTGTTGATCGTAGTCGGTGTGGCATTAGATACGGTGGGGCAGGTACAAGCCCATCTGTTGGCCCGCAACTATGAACCGCTGATGAAAGGCAGCAAACGCATCAAAGGCCGCTGGTTTAACGTTGGTCAGTAATTTTGTAAAAGGGGAGCCTGCCGCCAAAAGCAGCGCTCCCCGTTTTCCGTTTTAACGGGAACAAAACTATTTTGCGTTTAGATCTTACGGGGTCTAAACGCAAAGTTGTCTGAAGTTCTTTAGAAAGAAGGTTTTTCAAGTGAATATTGTATTAATGGGCTGCCCCGGTGCCGGAAAAGGCACTCAGTCGGCTAAATTGCAGGATAAATTTCATTTAAAACATATTTCCACCGGGGATGTGCTCCGCGCGGAAATTGCATCCGGTTCGGCTTTAGGCAAAGAGATTGCCGGAATTATCAACAAAGGCAATTTGGTGCCGGACGAATTGATGATTTCTATGTTGGAAAATATCGTCAAAGGGACCGACAAAGGCATCATCTTTGACGGATTTCCTCGCACCGTAGCGCAAGCAAAGGCGCTGGACGGGATGATGACGCGGCTGGGCCGCGAAATTTCGGAAGTGGTAATGATTGACTTGCCGGAAAGCGAAGTCGTCAGACGCATTACTTCGCGCCGCCAATGCCGCCAATGCGGTGAGATTTTGCACGTTTCGCCGGAGGCACCGGCTAACAAATGCCCGGTGTGCGGCGGGGAGCTCTATACGCGCCCGGACGATACGGCAGAACGCGTAAAACACCGGTTGGAAGTATACCACACGGAAACGCTGCCGGTAAAGAGTTATTACCAAAACAGCGGCAAGTATGTGGAAATTAAAGGGAACCAAACGCCCGAACAAGTTTTTGAAGACATTGTAAATGTCCTCAAGAAGGTAAAATGATAGAAGTAAAAAACGATAGCGAACTCCAAAAAATGCGGGAAGCGGGCAAAGTAACCGCGGCGGTACTCAAGTTGATGACCGAAATGGTAAAGCCCGGCATTTCCACGCTGGATTTGGACCAAGCAGCCGAGAAAACGATTCGCTCCTTCGGGGCGACGCCGTTGTTTCTGGGTTATTATGGGTTTCCGGGTAGTATTTGTGCTTCGGTAAACGAAGAAGTCGTGCACGGAATCCCAAAAAAAGATAGAATATTAAAGAGTGGTGATATTATCAGTATCGATACAGGGGCCCGCCTTGACGGCTTCTGTTCGGATGCCGCAATCACCCTCGGTGTGGGGAAAGTTTCCGACGAAGCCCAAAGACTGATGGACGTTACCAAAAAGTCTTTATATAAGGCAATCGGGCAAGTCAAACCGGGTAATCGCTTAGGCGATGTACAACACGCGGTGGAAACTTTTGCCATATCCCAAGGTATGGGCGTGGTGCGTGACTATTGCGGGCACGGAATCGGCCGTAATATGCACGAGGAGCCCAGTATCCCGAATTTCGGGAAACCGGGCACGGGGCCGTTGTTGGAGAAAGGAATGGTCCTGGCCATAGAACCTATGCTTACTGCGGGAACATTCAGAGTCAGGGAGCTGGACGACGGTTGGACCGTGGTGACCCGGGACGGCAGTTATGCGGCCCACTTTGAGCACACGGTAGCCGTAACGGCTAACGGCAGTGAGATTTTCACTGCTTTTGAATAACATTCGGCCGCGCATTTGAAGGAAAAATGGCGCGGGCGGACGTTTGTTCTGAGATTTAATCCGAACTCGGAGTTGTATGAGCGATAAAATCGAAATTGAAGGTAAAGTCTTGGAAGCGCTGCCCAACGCGATGTTTAAAATAGAAATACCGGGCGGCAAAATTATTCTGGGACATATATCCGGCAAAATGAGAGTTCATCATATAAGAATTCTTCCGGGCGACAAGGTCAGGCTGGAACTTTCTCCGTATGACTTGACCCGTGGGAGAATAACTTATAGGGAGAAATAAATGAAAGTCAGAGCCAGTGTAAAGAAGATATGTCAGAAATGCAAAATCATTAAACGCAACGGTGTTGTGCGGGTGGTTTGCGAAGTCGCGAAACACAAACAGCGCCAAGGTTAATTTATAGGAGTTTTATAAGATATGGCTAGAGTCGCAGGTATTGATTTACCGAAAAACAAAAGAATAGATGTCGCGTTGGAATACATTTATGGCATCGGCAAGAAAAACGCGAAAGAAGTGCTTGCCAAATTAGACGGCCAGATTGATCCCGCCACCCGCGTGAAAGACTTGACCGAACAGCAGGCCGGTTTGCTTAACACCATTTTGCAGAAAGAATACAAAGTGGAAGGTGAACTGCGCCGCGAAGTAGCGCAAAACATTCACCGCTCTATTGAGATTGGTTCTTACAGAGGCCAGCGCCACCGCCGCAACCTGCCGGTCCGCGGACAGCGCACCAAAACCAACAGCAGAACCCGCCGCGGCAGAAGAAAAACCGTGGGTTCTAAAACCAAATAAATTTAGAGATTAGGAATTTAAAACATATGGCAGAAGAAAAAGTGAAAACGGCCCCCGCGGCGAAAGCCCCGGCGGCGAAAGGAAAAAAGAAAAACGCCAAAGCGCCGGTATTCGGCGTGGTGCATATTTATTGCTCGTTCAACAACACGATCGTGACTGTTTCGGACGACAAGGGCAATACGATTGCTTGGTCCACCGCCGGTTCCCACGGCTTTAAAGGCACCAAGAAAAGCACTCCGTTTGCTGCGCAAATTACCAGCAACAAAGCGGCCGAAAAAGCCGTGGCGATGGGTATGCGCGAAGTAGCCGTAAAAGTTTGCGGCCCGGGCCAGGGCAGAGAAACTGCCGTGCGCGCCGTACAGCAAGCCGGTTTAACCGTGTCTTCTATTAAAGACATCACCCCCATCCCCCACAACGGATGCAGACCGCCCAAAGCCAGGAGAGTATAAAAATTTATGTCTAGATATACAGGACCCAGCTGCAAAAAGTGCAGAAAATTAGATTGCAAACTTTTCTTGAAAGGAACCAAATGCTACACCAACTGCGTTATTGACAAGTTGGCGGCCGTAACCAAACGCGGCGGCAAAGTTAGAAAGGCCAAAGTCTCCGAATACGGCATTCGCTTGCAGGAAAAACAGAAAGCCAGACTGCAGTCCGGCATGTCGGAAATTCCGTTCCGCAATTTGTTTGACGCCGCCGCTAAAGCCGAAGGCCAGACGGGCGAAAACTTCTTGCGCAAACTGGAAACCCGCTTAGACAATGTTGTCCGCCGCTTGGGCTTTGCTGTTTCTTTGAAAGCTGCGCGCCAAATTGTGCTGCACGGATATGTGACCGTTAACGGCAAAGCCGTCAATGTTCCCTCTTACCAGCTGCGCATCGGCGATAAAGTGGCGTTAAACAGCGCCTTGGCGGAAAACGCCCAGGTGAAACAAGCGCTGACCGAAGCCGAAAAACGCAACCAGCGGCCCAGCTTTTTGGAATATGACGCGGAGAAATTAACCGGTAAACTTTTAAGATGGCCCGACAGAGCGGAAATGTCCTACCCTGTCAACGAGCAGCTCATCGTCGAATACTACTCTAAATAGTTTGGAGGATTTGCAATGGCTTTTAACGAATTAGTCCTTCCGCAAAAGATTCAGTTGGAAGAAAAAACCGCGTCCGACTTCTACGGTAAATTTATCGCAGAACCGTACGAAAGCGGTTATGGCCACACGGTGGGCAACTCGCTGCGCCGGATTTTGCTGTCCGGTATGGAAGGGGCTGCCGTTACCGCCGTCAGAATCGCGGGGGCGGTGCATGAATTTAGCACCATTCCGAATGTACGGGAAGACGTTATTAATATTTTGCTGAACTTGAAGCACCTGCGTGTGAAGATGGAAAGCAAAAACCGCGAATACCTGCAGCTGCATGTCACCAAGCCGGGAGTAGTTACCGCTGCGGATATTGAAGAAGTGGACGGTGTGGAAATTGTCAATAAAGACCTGGCCCTGGCTACGCTGGAAGTGGGCGGCAGCCTGGAAATGGAAATTGAAATTTCCCGCGGCAAAGGTTATGTGCCGGCCGAAGATTTAGCCAAAATCCAACGTCCGGCGGGTTTTATCCCGGTGGATGCTCTTTTCTCTCCTATCGTGAAGGTTCACTACGATGTGGAACCCGCCCGCGTGGGGCAGAAAACCGACTATGACCGCTTGATTTTGGAAATCACCACCGACGGTACTCTGGTGCCGGCCCGTGCGCTCCACCGCGCGGCGGTGTTGCTGTCCAGCTCCCTGCATATTTTCACGATTGAAGGCGAAGATGACTGCGTAGCCACCACCAGCGACGAAGCGGTGGAAGAACCCGTGTCTATGACTGGTTCCGTGGCGGGGGCGAATGTCAATTCCAAAATGGACGAATTGCTTAATCAGTCCATTGAGTTTATTGAATTGTCTTCCCGTTCCATCAACTGCCTCAAGTCCGAAAACATCAACACGGTGCGTGATTTGGTTAAAATGTCCGAAGACGACTTAAAAATGATTAAGAACTTCGGTGCCAAATCGATGGACGAAATCAAAGAAAGACTTGCCGAGATGAAACTTTCGCTCGGTATGAAAATTTAAGGAGTAAGTTTTAGTATGATTAAAAATACCGGATACAGAAAACTTGGCAAGACTGCGTCCCACCGCAAAGCGATGCTGAATAATATGGCCACGAGCATCATTCTTCACGAAGAAGTGAAGACCACCTTGCCCAAAGCCAAAGAAGTGCGCCGCGTAGTGGAAGGGTTGATTACCCTGGCCAAAGCCAACAACGAACGCGCCGCCAAAGATACGCTCAAAGATGCGGCTGCGCTGAAGAAATTGTTTGAAGTGCTGGCTGCCCGCTATGCCAACCGCGCCGGCGGTTTCTGCCGCATTTACCGCGCGGGGCTGCGCCAAGGCGACAATGCCCAAGTAGCCATCGTTAAATTGGTAGAATAGGGGCGAATATGGTAATAGACTATCTCGGGGGGCTTTTTTCCTCGGACCTGGGAATGGATTTGGGTACGGCCAACTGCCTGATTTATGTAAAAGATAAGGGCATTGTCCTGCGCGAACCTTCTGTGGTAGCCGTGGAAAGAGAAACCGGCGAAGTAAAAGCCGTAGGCGCAAAAGCCAAGCAAATGCTTGGCAGAACCCCTGCCAACATCGTGGCCGTGCGCCCGATGAAGAACGGTGTGATTGCGGATTTTGAAGTAACACAAGAGATGATTCGTTATTTTATCCGCAAAGTCCACAGCAGAAGCAGTCTGTTACGCCCTAGAATTGTGATCGGCATTCCCTCGGATATTACCGGCGTAGAAAGACGCGCGGTAGACGACGCTGCCCGCCAGGCGGGTGCACGCGAGGTCTATTTGATCGAAGAACCCATGGCTTCGGCCATGGGTGCCGATTTGCCGATTGCGGAACCGCATGCCAGTATGATTGTAGACATTGGCGGCGGCACGACGGAAGTAGCCGTTATTTCGTTAGGCGGTATGGTGGTGGCGAAATCCATCGACGTTGCCGGCGATGAACTGACGGAATGCATCGTGCAGTATTTCCGCAAAAAATACAACCTGATTATTGGCGAAACGACAGCCGAAGAAGTAAAAATTAATTTAGGCTCCGTCTATCCGCTGAAAGAAGAAAAATCCATGGAAGTCAAAGGACGCGACCAGACGCAAGGGTTGCCCCGGACGCTGACGGTTACTTCGGAAGAAATCCGTCAGGCGCTGATGGAGCCGGTGCGGCTGATTATTGACGTCATTAAGAGCACCTTGGAAGAAACCCCGCCGGAACTGGCCGCCGATTTGGTGGACAGAGGCTTGGTGGTGGCCGGAGGCGGCAGCTTGCTAAGAGGCATTACTGAGCTCATCCGCAAGGAAACGGACATCCCCGTTCACCGCGCGGCTGACCCACTTAGCTGTGTGGCGCTCGGAACGGGTAAATTCTTGGAACAGTTGAACGAGAAAGGGTCCCGTTTCTTCAGCTCCCGTGGTAAATCTTTCTAGCTTGAGCTGCTGAAAAATTTAAGCGGACACAGTTCTTTTGGGGACCGTGTCCGCTTTTTGGGTCTTTACCTGCGATTGTTTTTGAACCGCCCGCTCAGCTGTATACTGCTGGGCGGGGCAGCCCGCAAAGGGCTTATCAGCACAGGACGACGTGCTGAAATTATATGCGCCGCCCGGAAAGGCGGCAGGTGAATTTGATATATGTTACCCCGTAAAAAATCTTCTAAAAAACAGGCAGATCCCGCTGTGCGCCAGCGGCTGTTGCTGCCGGTATCTTTTTTGCTCTTGTCGTTTTTACTGATGATTTTGCCGTTGGAAGGCTTTGTTTCATCCGTGAAAGCGGTACTGGCGTATGTATTTATTCCCCAAGTGCGGTTGGCCCACGGAACTGCCAAATATGCGGAAGATGTAAGCCAAACCGTACGTGAATTGTTGGAAACCCACCGGGAAAACCGCGCCTTAAAGCAGGAAATTGAAATGACCAAACTGTTGGCTTCGCAAGCGGAAGCCATTTTGGATGAAAACGGCCGCTTGACGGAAATTTTGCAATTAAAGCCTGCCAAGCGTTGGACGGGGGTATGGGCCAAAGTGGCATACCGGGAGCCCACCCAATGGAACACCGTTATTATAGACAAAGGCAGCCGGGACGGAATCCGGGAGCGCAGTGCGGTGATTTCTATGGAAGCCGGCAAAGAAGGCTTGGCGGGGGTTGTTGTGGAAGTGACGGAAAACACCGCTAAAGTCCTGTTGGTGCGGGATGAAGATTTTTCCGCCGCGGTTTATTTAGAGCGTGGCCAGGAAGAAGGCTTGTTGGTGGGCAATGGGCTGCGTCCGGTTCGGATTAAGTATATTCCGCTGTTAACGAAAGTGGAGAAAGGCGACAAAGTGTTCACGGCCTCTACCAGCAGTATTTTCCCGGCGGGGATTTTAGTGGGGGAAGTAAGCGGAGTGCGGGAGGATGAAAGCTTCCAAACGGCGTTGACGGTGAACGTAGAACCGCAGGTGCATTCTTCTTCCGTAAAAGAAGTGTTTGTGATTTTAGGTGACGGGGGCGACAAATAATATGTGGAATTTAATTAAACTGATGTTTTTATTTATTTTAGCTACCGTGGTTCACTGGGCTTTTGCTTCCGTATTTTCGTATTGGGGTTTAAGCGTTAATATGATTTTAGCCTTTGCCATTGCTTTTTGTGCCGTATTAAAACCGGGGTTCGGTTATCCGGCGGCTTTTATTTGCGGGCTTTTCTTGGATTTTTTTGGAGCTAAATTGTTTGGCAATAACGCCTTTACCTTTACCGTCGCGGCGTGTGTGGTGTATACCTTATCCGACCGGTTTGATTTTGATGCCGTTCCTCCCCAAATGGTTACCGTGTTTGTGCTGACTTTTTTGGTCGGAGCGCTCAATAGCTTGTTGTTTTTGTGGTTTGCTTCTACCGATATGTGGCCCGGCTTCTGGAGTTTAGCCGGAGGTTCGCTGGTAACGGCGGTTTTTTCGCCGGTTGTGTTTGGATTAGTGCGCCTGCTGATGGGCGGGGGCACTTTTAGCCGGCAGGGATAGGAATAAAGATGGCGGTTACAAAACTTTTCTTTAATACGCGCTTAAAGTTTATGATGGTACTGGCCGCAGTGGCGGGCGGCGTGATAGCGCTGCGCTTGGTAGATATTCAGGTGCTGCGCCACCAAGCGTATTTGGAAATGGCGGAGCGGAACCGCACGCAAATTATTTACCAAACGGCCCCCCGCGGGCGTGTGTTTACCTCGGATGGGGTAGCGGTTGCGTCCAACGCACCGTCGTTTAGTTTTTATTATTTAGGCGGGAACCAGGACCCTATGTATCTGGGGCGTTTGGCACAAGACTTCGCCCCGCGGCTGCATATGGAGCCGGAGGATATTTTGGCTAAGCTGGAGGAAGGCACCAAAACTGGAAAAGCAATCCTGCTGGCGGAAAATTTATCTACCAAAAGCACCGTGGCATTGCAGGAACTGCGGCTGTATTATCCGGGTGTCTATTTGATTGAAGAAACCAAGCGCAGTTATCCGTACGGCGGGTTTGCCAGCCACCTATTGGGCTATATTGGCAGTATGGACGACCACGAATGGCGCAACCGCGATCCGCGGTTAGGGTACCGGCTGACGTCCAAAATCGGCAAAAACGGTATTGAAAAGAAATTTGAAAAAGAACTGAAAGGTACCGATGGCGGCGTATACTTGGAAGTGGACTACCGGGGGCGCGTCAAAAGTATTATTCAGGATAAAAAATGGTCGGCCGGCAGTGATGTATATTTGACGTTGGACTTTAAGCTGCAGCGCGCTGCCGAGGAAGGACTCAAAAACTCCAAAACCGGCCGCGGCGCCGCCGTAGCGCTGGATCCGCGCACGGGGGCGGTTTTGGCGTTAGCCAGTGCTCCCGCGTATGACCCGAATATCTTTGTTCCCTACAGCGATGAGGACACCCCCAAGCAATCCAAAAAAATCAATGAATATAATTTGGCCATACAGGGTATTTATCCGCCGGCTTCTACTTTTAAGATTATTACGGCGGCAGCCGCTTTGGAGTACGGGCATTTGGATGTAAACGAAAAAATCAAATGTCCGGGATATTATGATTCCGGTCCGCGCGTATTTAGATGTTGGGGCAAACACGGCCCGGTAGATTTGTTTGACGGAATGGGCCATTCGTGCGACGTTTATTTTTACCAAGTGGCTGCGCAGACGGGTTCCGCCGCGATTGAGCGCATAGAACGCGAGTTTATGATCGGCCGCCAGACAGGCATTGACCTGCCGGGCGAAAAAGCCGGCAACCTCTACGGACCTACCCGCCGTGCACGTAACAAAACGTATTGGTTTATTGGCGATACGCTGAATTTGTCTATCGGGCAGGGCGAACTGTTGTTTACCCCGCTGAAAATGGCCCAGTTTGCCGCCGCTATTGCCAGCCGCGGCAACGTGTATCGCCCGTATTATGTGGAAAAAATCGTCAGTAACCAAACGGGCAAGACCGAAGTATTAGGCAAAACGGAAATTTTGCAGAAAGCCGATTTAAAACCCGAAACGTATGATTTGCTTTTTAAGGCCCTAAAGCACACCGTGGAAGGCGGCACTGCTGCCCGCGTGTGGATTAAAGGACTGGACGTATACGGTAAAACCGGGACGGCCCAAAACCCGCACGGGGAGGATCACGGCTGGTTTATGGCTTTTGCCGGGAGGGAAGGGGAAGAGCCTTCCATCGCTTTGGCGGTGTTTGTGGAATTTGGCGAGGGTGGCAGCTCCGCCGCCGGCCCCATCGCCCGCGCTATGTTGGAGGCGTATTTTGATTTAGACGAGCCTGCCTCTGCCAAAACCGCCGGAGGGCCGCAAGCGCCTGAACGGACGGAGGAAGATTATCAAGAACTTTTGACGTCAGGAGAAGAAAATGGCAGCATTTAGAAATTTTAGCCGGCCTGCAGGACGGAGCCGGTTGGACTATGTCCTGTTTGGGGCAATGATTGGACTGGTGGTGTTGGGGGCGCTGTGTATTATGTCCGCCGTAAACAGTCTGTCGTGGTCCAACTCTGTAGTGCGTACCCACTTGGTGGCCTTGCCTATTGGAGCGCTGGCGTTTTTTGTGGGGTGGAGTTTTAATTATCAAATTTTTGATGAGCAGTGGCAATACCTGTATGGCTTTATTTTGGCTTTATTGATTGGGGTGCTGTTGTTTGGCTCCTACCAGCGGGGCAGCCGTTCGTGGTTTGTCTTGCCGTTTTTTTCTATGCAGCCGTCCGAAATTTGCCGCGTCTGTACGATTTTGGTGGCGGCGGCGTATTTGGACCGCCGCGGCCAGCGCATTAGGGAAGTGTCCACCTTGTTTGGCTTGGGGGCGCTGTTGGTGCCGATTTTCGGCCTGATTATGATGCAGCCGGATTTTTCTTCCGTAGTGGTTACCTTCCCGGCTGTGTTGGTGTTGCTTTTTTGCACTGGGGTGAATGTGTTTTATTTGGGGTTAATCGGTCTTTTTGCAGGCGTGACGGGCTTTTTTACGGTTGCCTGGACATATATCTATCTCCACCCGGAGCTAATGGATATTTGGATTGTAAACGCGTTTTATCAGCTGGCGCACAGCCCGTGGTATATGGCGGGGTTTTCCGTGTTGGTGATATTGGGCGGTTATTTGACGTGGTGGATTTTTAAGCAGCTGCGCATTTTTCTGCCGTCGTTTTACTTTGTGCTGGCAACGCTGGTGGTGCTGGCGGGGCTGTTTGGCGGTATTTTTGTGGACCACCAAATGAAACCCCACCAACGCAAGCGCGTAGAAACGTTTTTGGCTCCCCGTTCGGACCCGCAGGGCGCCGGCTACAATGTACTGCAAGCCCAAATTGCCATGGGGGCGGGCGGCATTTGGGGAAAAGGGCTCTTTTCCGGCACCCAGTCGCGCCTGGGGTTCGTGCCCGAAAAACACACCGACTTTATCTTGGCCGTAGTGGGGGAAGAGCTCGGCTTGTGGGGCACCCTTTTGGTGTTGGGGTTGTATTTGCTGATTTTATGGCGGACGATTATGGTGGCGTATAGCGCCAGTGACCGATACGGTTATTTGGTCTGTTCGGGCATATTTGGGATGTTTTTTACCTATATGCTGGTAAATTTTGGCATGCTTATCGGTATTGTGCCGGTGGCAGGCATTCCATTGCCGTTTATTTCGTACGGAGGGTCCAACCTGGTGTCCAGCTTGTGGGCGCTGGGAGTGGTGCAATCCGTGTATGCACGCCGGATACGGGCATAAAAAGATGATAAACACGCCAAAAATTTATAAAATGCGTATAGTGTTCCGCGGGCCCCAAAAAACTGCGGGAACGACTTTTGTTTTTAATGCCGTACGCAAAATGGTGCTTTCAAGCGGACTTCCTTTTGAAAAAGCCAAAGTAAACCCAAACTGGCCCCGGCTGGCGTATGGGCCGGCCCCGGCAAAAGGGCAGGAAGCCGAGCGGGAGTATCTGGACATTTATTTAACCGAGCCGGTTCCGGCGGAGCAGGTCCGCCCGGCTTTGGAGCAGGCCGCGCCGGCGGGTATACAGCTTTTGAGCGTACAGCGGGTACCGTATGCATTGCCGTCGGTGCAAAACTTGGCTGTGGCGGCCCGCTACTGCATAGAAGGCGACTTCGCCGCCTATGCACCCGCGCAGCCGGCAGAAACTTTTTTTAACGCCGCCCGGATTGAAATTGTCCGCCAGGCGGAAAACGGCCTGACGTTTACGCAAAACGCCAAACCGTTTGTCCGGGAGGCCCAGTTGCTTTCTCCGCGTGTACTGCACTTGACGTTGGCGTGTGTGGAAGGCAAATGGCTGCGTCCGCAGCTATTGTTGGCGGCGTGGCTGGGGGTGGAAATTCCGCTGCAGGAAGACGCCCCGCTGTTGGAAGAATTTGCGTTTGTCCGGGAAGGACTTTTTTGGCAGGACGGAGCCGGAGCGCTCCATTTGATTTAATTTTAACCCCGGCTGGGGAGAGAGGAATTTGATATGAGTAAAAATTTGGAAGGACAGCCCACTGTAGAAGTGTTGGTGAATACGTCTTTTGAAGAAACGCGCATCGCCATTTTGGAGGATGAACGCGTCAACGAATTGATTTGGGAACGCCGCGGCTCGCTCAACATTGTAGGAAACATCTATAAAGGCGTGGTGGAAAACGTACTGCCCGGCATTTCCAGCGCGTTTTTGAACATCGGTTACGAAAAGAACGCCTATTTGTATATCTCCGATGTGTTGGGCGGCGACAAAAAGAATATAGACAAAGTGCTCCACAAGGGCCAGGAAGTAATGGTGCAGGTGGTAAAGGACGCCATCAGCACTAAAGGAATGAAAGTAACGATGGACGTTACCTTGCCCGGCCGTTATTTAGTGCTTACGCCGCACCAGAGTTTTGTGGGGGTTTCCAAAAATATTGAAGATTCCGAAGCGCGCCACAAACTGAATGAAATTATGCAGGAATTAGCCGCTAAACATTTGGACGGTATGGGCTGCATTGTGCGTACGGAGGCCGAAGAAGCCACCAAAGACGAGTTGGAACGCGAAGTAAAATACCTGTACCGCCAGTGGCAGTCCATCGTCAAAAAGTTTGAAGCGTCCCGCGCGCCTAAACTCTTGCACGAAGATATGGACGCCGTGCTGCAGGTGGCCCGCGATGTCCTGTCGGAAAACGCCAAGGTCTACTTGCTGGACAGCAAAAAAGATTATGAACGCGTGCTGGACTTTGTGGAAAAGAACTCTCCCGATTTGGCGGACCGCGTGAAGCTGTACAAAGGGAAAACGCCCATTTTTGAAGCCTATAACATTGAAACGGAAATTGACAACCTGCGCAAAACCAAACTGCCCCTGCCTAACGGCGGCAGTATCATCATCCAGGAAGCAGAATCCCTCTGCGCCATTGACGTAAACACCGGCAAATTTACCGGCAACAAATCGCAGGAAGAAACCGTTACCCAAACCAATATTGAGGCCGCCAACGAAATCGCCCACCAGCTGCGCCTGCGCAACATTGGGGGGATTATCGTGATTGACTTTATTGATATGCGCAAAGCCTCCAGCCGCCACCGCGTGGTGGAAGCCTTGGCGCAGGCCGTGCACGGGGACCGCGCCAAAATCCGCATTCTTCCCATCACGCGCCTGGGCTTGGTGGAAATGACCCGCGAACGCAAACGCGCCAGCACGGGCAGTTTTATCAGCGAAGAATGCCCTCAGTGCCACGGTTCCGGGCGGGTGCTTTCGGCGGAAAGTATGCGCATTAAAATCCAGCGCGAAATTTACGATTTAACCAGCGGACGCCCCGGCGGCAACTTGCGCGTGGTGCTCCACCCCGTGCTGGCGGAAGCCATTAAAAACCGCCAGGAGGATATTGAACAGAATATCCACCGCACGCTTAAAATCCAGGCGGACCCGCAGCTGCCCTGGGAAGATTACAAAATTGTGTTAGAGTAACCGTACGCCCGGCGGCAGCCGGGCGCCGGTTGGGCACGCTTATGAAACGTTGGGGCAGAATTTTCTTATCGGGCTTATTGTGTATGGCTTTTTCCGCGGCGGGATACGCGGCGGAAAAAGTGGATTTTATCGTTTCCGGGCGGGATAAAGGCTCGGTGGCCGCTATGCAGTCCGGCGGCGTTACTTACGTGAACCTGCAAAAAACCGCCCGCAAATTCGGCGCGGGGGTAGAGCTGTTTGCCCAATCCAAGCAAGCCCGCATTTCTGCCAAAGGATTTTATGCTATTTTAACGGCCCCGCTGGCGGAAATTATCGTCAACGCCCAGCCCAAAACTTTATCCGCCCCGGTGCAAATTGACGGCGGTAAAATGATGGTGCCGGCAGAATTTTTCCTGCTGCCCCAGTTTCAGGAAGCGGTAGACCGGTATGTGTCTTTTAAAGACGGCGCTTTTTATGTGGAGCGGCGCTTCAATTTTGCTTTTACAGACACTCAAAAAAGCGCACAGGATACCTTGCTGGTGTTTGACGCTCTTAAATCCATTTCTTACCAAACCAAGCAACTTAATAAACATACGGTGCAGGTAACCTTCCCAAATGTGGTGCTTAAGCGGGATTTGCATTTGCGCGTAAAAACGGATTACATATCCTCTATGGATGTGCGCCAGGGACGCAACGGCGAAGCTGTTTTAAAAGTGATTTTAGGTAAAAACGCCCGGGACTGGAGCTTTGGCGAAACAGCGGGAAAACTCGTATTCCGCGCCGGTGCGCAAAAAGCCGCGCCAGTACTGGCGGCAAAGCCGGTGCCGGTGGTCAAGCCGGAGCCGGAGAGCGTAAAAGAGAAGGAGCCCTCTCCTCAAGCGGCGTTGGGGAACGAAAAACCCTCTGTGTTAATGGAAGCCGACGATACTCCTGTGATGTCCGCTGTTTCCCCCAAGCCGACGGCGGTATCGTCCGCCAAGCCGGAACCGGCCCCCAAGCCGGCGCCCGTGATGAAAGCGGAGCCTAACCCGGTGGCGGTCAGCACCGCGCGCAAAAAAATGCGCATTATGGTGGACCCCGGGCACGGCGGGCGGGACCCTGGTGCCGTGCGCAGCCGTTACCGCGAAAAAGATTGGAACTTGGACGTTGCCAAGGAGCTTACGCGCTTACTTAAAAAGGGCGGGTTTGAAGTGCAAATGACGCGGGATAACGATAGCTTTATCGCCCTTTCCGAACGTTCCAAAAAATCCAACAAGTTCAAAGCGGATTTATTTGTTTCCATCCATACCAACGCTTCTAGAAACCGCAGCGCCAACGGCTTCCAGGTATATTTCCGCTCCGAGAAAGCGACCGACAAAGAAGCCGCCGAAGTCGCCGCCTTGGAAAACGAAGCAATGCAATATGAAGAGGTGCACTATAATTTTGTAGACGCGTTGCTGCAATCCTTGGCGAAAAACGAATACATTAACGAAAGTTCCAAACTTGCCGGCTATGTGCGTAACGCCGTTTATAAACAGCCGGGTATCGGGATTGCCGTTAACCGCAACAACAGCGTCCGCCAGGCTAACTTCTACGTACTCAAGGGTGTCAACAGCCCGGCTATTTTGGTGGAGATGGGCTACATCAGCAGCAATAAAGACAGAGGCCGCCTTTCTAACGGTACCGTGCGCGACCGGATGGCCCAAGGCATTTACAACGGTATCCGCGATTACGCCAAAAAAGAAGGCTGGATAGAGTAACCTCCGCAAGTTTTAGCGTGCAAAAGCCCCGGTTTGGCCGGGGCTTTTTGCTGGAAAGCGGGCGGATAAGCAGCGTGCCTTAAATGACTGTATAGCCCGAAGCACGGCACAATTTTTTGCCGCGGTCGGTAAAGCCCTCGCAGGTAATTTCGTTGGGGAGGGAAGAATGTTCCAGATACACATGGATAAGGGCGTCTTTTTGGGCGGTCTGTCCGGGGTTGGAAGGCACATAGAAAATAGCCACTTGGTTGACTTCTTCGGAAGTATTTAGGTCGCCGTAGATGTTGTCAACAATATAGTGGTGGCAATTAATCATTCCCGGGGCGGAACGGCGGCAGGATTTAGATAAATCAATATCAAAATTTTCCAAATCCACACTGTAAGCGTTATTGGACATATAATAAATTTCCTGCGCTTTGCGCAAAGACTGCGCCAACGAAATTGCTCCCGCCAGGCGGCTTTTGTCCACCGCCAGCTGATACTGCGGCAGAGCGACCGCCGCCAATATGCCGATAATCAGCACAACCACTAATAATTCTATCAGCGTAAAACCTTTTTGCATAAAACCTCCGCATATTAAATGTAGCTTTATTATAACAAAAAAAAGATACTTATAGTCCGTGTACTTATAGATATCATACAGCTATCCTTGAAGTATGAAAAACAATTATTCGCAGGCGGACAAAAAGTATTTAAAGGCGTTTGGCGCGCGAGTGCGGGCACTGCGCCGGCAGGCGGGGTTTTCCCAGGAGGATTTTGCCTTGGAAATCGGGCTGGACCGGACGTATATGGGAGGAGTAGAGCGTGGGGAACGCAATTTGGCGTTGCTTAACATACGCAAAATAGCAAAAGGGCTGGGCGTAAAAGAGCGTGATTTATTTTAGTGTCCTTTTCGTTATGGGGAAATAGTAAAATATAACCAATGAAAGACTATTTTTCTTTATTTTGGATTTTTGCCAAAATCGGCACGTTTACCTTAGGCGGCGGCTATGCGATGCTGCCGCTTATTGAACGGGAATTGGTGGATAAAAAATCCTGGCTGGACCGCGGGGAATTTTTAGATTGTGTTGCCGTTGCCCAGGCTGCGCCGGGCATTTTGGCAATTAATGTGGCCATTTTATCCGGCTACAAAATGAAAGGCTTTTGGGGCAGCACGGCGGCTTCTTTGGGCGCGGCCTTGCCGTCGTTTATTATTATTTTGCTGATAGCGTTGTTTTTTCACGGATATCAAGATAATCCTACCGTGCGGCGTATTTTTATGGGCATCCGTCCGGCGGTGGTGGCCTTGATTGCCGTGCCGGTGTTTAACTTAGCCAAAACGGCGGGAATTAATTATAGAACCGTTTGGATACCAGTGGTGTGCGCGGTGTTGGTGTGGCTGCTGAAGGTATCGCCGGTGTACATTGTGCTGGCGGCCGGCTTGGGCGGCTGGTTGTATGCGCGCAAGCGGAGGATGCCGTGATTTACTGGAAATTGTTTGTTACTTTTTTTAAAATTGGCCTCTTTAACTTTGGCGGCGGATACGCGATGATTTCGTTTATCCAAAACGAAGTGGTGCACAAACACGCGTGGCTGACGACGGCGGAATTTACCGATGTGGTGGCCATCAGCCAGGTGACGCCTGGCCCGGTGGGGATTAACTTGGCTACTTATACCGGGTATACGGCGGCGGACGGCGTGCTGGGTGCGGCGGTGGCGACGTTTGCCGTGTGTTTGCCTTCGTTTATTTTGATGTTGGCGGTCAGCCAGTATTTTTTAAAATACCGCCATGCTCCGGCGGTGGAAGGGGTGTTTGCGGGGCTGCGCCCGGCGGTAATCGGGCTGATTGCCGCGGCGGCATTAGTTTTGTGCAACGCGGAAAATTTTGTGGATTATAAGAGCTTGGTGTTTTTTGCCGGCGCATTTATGCTGGTGTGGAAAAAGAAAACAGGCCCCATTGGCGTGCTTGCTCTGTGCGGTGCGGCGGGGTGGATAGTATATTTATAAGATAGCTTTAGCTAACTTTATTTTTTAGTTTATTAATGCATAATAACGTCCTTTTTATAAGGGCGTTATTTGTTTTTAGAAAAATACTTGTTAGTTTTGCCTAACTTTTGTATAATAAATTTATCAAACAAAAGCGAGGTCTTATGAAAAGGAATCAGTATATTAAAATGTTGTTCGCAACCGTTGCCCTTTGCGCCGCTGGAAATGTATCTGCCCAGGAATCTGCCGGCATGCTGCCGGCGCTTACCCGGCAGGCTGTAGAGGCGGAAAAACTGCACCGCCAGGAACAAGCGGTGGCAACGCTTGTATTTGAATGGGAAAAACCGGTTTATTTAAGCGATACCGTCCGCCGGCCCCGCCGGCCCGGATTCAGGGATGTGTTGGTTAAAACGGAGCGCCAAACGACGGCCTGCCGCGGGGTATTGTTGGCGGGGGAAAACCGCATCCTTACCACGGCTTCGTGTGCCCAGGCACCGAGTGGATTTTCCTTAAAAAAAGTACGTGTACAATTAGCCAATGGCCGCCGCGGGAGCGGCCCGGCGGGAAGCGTAAGCATAAATGGAAATTTTGCCGGAGTGGCTGTTTCTTCCCGGTTGACGGAAGGGTTACAAGGTGTGCCGGTGGCGGCTGTGCCGGAAGGAGAAACGCTTTATGAGGTTTTTGGAAAAGGCGTACAGCAAAAATTATTGGAATTTTTTGTAAATCGGGGGGTTGTTTCGCCGCGTGCCAGCCGGCTGGCGGGCGTAAAAAATACGCTCCAAAAAGGGGAGCCTTTCTTTTACCAAGGGAAAGCGGTTGCTTTGGTGAATGAGGTTCCCCGGCGGTTGCCGGTGTCCTTTTGGGGCGGCGTGTCGGAAGAGCATCTGGCTGTTTTCCACACTGGTATACACGATAATTTATTAGCCGCCAAATAAATTTGCTTCCTCTTCCTAAAGCCAGGGACGAGGGGGTCTCCTATAAACCGCCGGCATTCGCACCCGGCGGTTTTATTTATTGTTGGCGGCCCAGGGGGAGCCCCGGCTCGGGGCTGTTGCGTAAGGGCACAGCTTCATTATATAGCCCTTTTTCTGACGCCAGAAAAAGGGCGAAAAAGAGCGCCGCCCCAGGGAGCCACAAAAATCACTTTCAAACGGGAAATTTTATAACTCACGCGGTCCCCGCGCTCAAACAATAAAATTTCTAATCCGTTTGAAAGGCTTTTTGTAGACGGCTCTAAAGGGGCGGATAAACGGCAACAACCACGGCTACGACATAAATACAAGCGGAAAAACTTCCTTTTTGAAACAGTGCAACATTGCAGGAGCAGTGTGGCCTAAGCTAATCGTGTTGACGGGTAAAAAGAGGGGAGGGGCGGCTCGCCCCTTGATTTGTTTTTTTTTTTTGATAAATTTTGGCTATGACCAAAATTTATCAAAAATCCTTCCCGGCGGGGAAAAACGCCGGATTTACGTTAATAGAGCTGTTAGTGGTTGTTTTAATCATTGGTATTTTGTCGGCGGTGGCGCTTCCGCAATACCAACTGGCGGTGGACAAATCTCGTATGATGACGCTCATCCAAATGGCGTCGGATATCCGCAAAGCGCAGGAAGTTTATTATATGGCAAACGGATCGTATACAATCAAGCTTGCGGACTTGGATGTGGATTATTCTTCGGCGTGTCAACTTCTTGCCAATGATTCCAGCCAAATACGCTGCGAAAACGGACAGCTGGATAATATCCACGGGTCAATACAACCCGCTTTAGCACAGCACCAGGTGCGGGCCATTTATTGCCCCGGTGACGGAACTTGTTCTTCCTCCCGTATTGCTACCGCGCATGTATTTTTTGCCAATTCTTCCAATCCAAACGCAATCACTTGCGATGCCACAACCGACCGCGGCCGCCGGTTGTGCAAAGCGCTTCATTTTTAGCATTTACCAAATGAACAACGCCCCGGCAAAACCGGGGCGTTGTGTTATGTGTAGGGAAAATCAGTCGTTTTCCGTTGGCTTGTTTTCGCCGGTGGAAGTCGCATTCCGAGGGGCTTGCTCTTGTGGTACTTCTCGCTCTTCCGCCTCCGCGGGAGCGGCTTTTGCCGCGGTTGTTTCCGGGGCGGACATTTCTTGCGTCGGGGCCGCCTCTGCGTGGGCCGTGTCCCCGTCGGTATTTTCTTCGGGCGTTTCGCGGTAGGTAAGTTCCACTTCGGCAAATACCGCGCCTTTATTTTCGTTTAGCCAACGGCGGTGGCTTTTATAGTCGGGGCAGAACTGCGCCACCAATTGCCAGTATTCCTGCCCGTGGTTCATATGCACCAGGTGGCACAGTTCGTGCACCATCAAATAGTCCTGCACCGCCAGCGGCATTTTGACAATGCGGTATGAATAGTTAATGTTTTTCTTGCCCGAGCAACTGGCCCAGCAGGTTCGCTGGTCCTTAATCACGATGTTATTGTATTCCACGCCGATTTTTTCCGCCCATTCTTTCGTTTTGGCTTTTAAGGTTTCGTTGGCTTTGTTTCTCAGCCAGGCCGTTACCAACGCCGCCGGGTCGGAATTTTTGGACTGCAGGTAAATGTGGAAAATAGTGCCGTCAAACGCCACGCCTTCTTCCTGGTCGGGCGTTACGTACATACGGGCTTCGTACAGGTCCCCGTTATAAAGAACTTTGTTGCCGTCCGCCGGGCTATTTGGCGCGGTATGCGCATCAGCCGGGGCGCTCGGATTGCCGAACACTTCCGGCAGCTCTTTTTTGAGCCGTTCAATAAATAATTTTACGTCGCTGATAACGGTCTGCGTGTCTGCCATATATACATTGTATAAAAAACAGTCAAATTTTATACAATGGTCGTATACTTTTGGAGGCGTTTGTGACCCATACCGATTTGCAAAAAACCCCGCTCTGCGCCGCGTGTGAAGCGGCCGGCGGAAAAATGGTGGACTTTCACGGCTGGCTTTTGCCCGTGCAGTTTGCCGGCATCATCGCCGAACACAAAGCCGTGCGCGAAAGCGCCGGAATGTTTGATGTGTCCCATATGGGGCAAATCTTTGTGGAAGGCAAAGACGCGTGGCCGTTTTTGCAGTATATTAATTGCAATAACATCAAAAATGAACCCGGCGCGGGCGTTTATTCCCATATCTTAACTGACAAGGGAACGATTATTGACGACGCTATTTCGTTCTGCTTAACGCCGGAAAAATTTTTGGTGGTCGTCAATGCCGCCTGCACCGCGGAAGATTTCGCCTGGTTTGAAAAACAGGCCAAAAATTTTGACGTTACCGTGCGCAACGAAAGCGCCCGCTGGGGGATGATTGCCGTCCAGGGCCCGCAGGCATTGGAACAGGTTTCCAAATTGTTGCCGCAGGTTTCCCAGACGGCGCGCTTCCACATTGCGGAAATTGAACTGTTTGGCGCCAAAGGCTATTTGACCCGCACCGGGTACACCGGCGAGGACGGTGTGGAAATTATGCTGCCTTCGGATAAAATTGCCCAACTGTGGGACGCGCTTTTAAAGCAAGGCGTTACGCCGTGCGGCTTGGGCGCGCGCGACGTGCTGCGCCTGGAAGCCGGGTACCTGCTTAACGGGGCGGACGCGGACCAAACACGCACGCCGTACGAAGCCGGCTGCGGGTGGGTAGTGAAACTGGCCAAAGAAAAATTTGTAGGCAAAGACGCGCTGGCGGCGCAAAAAGCACAGGGGGTAAAGGAAAAACTCATTGGCTTTGTGCTTAAAAGCCCCGGCGTGCCGCGCGCCGGCTGCAAAGTGTTTGCTGGCGGTGCGGAAAAAGGCGTGCTGACCAGCGGCACGTATTCCCCTTTATTTAAAGGGATTGCCGTCGGGTATCTGGCGGCTGAAGAAGCCGTGCCCGGTACGGAAGTGGAAATTGAAATCCACGGCAAGCGGGCCAAGGCCGAAGTCGTCAAACCGCCGTTTTATAAAAACCGAGTTTAACCAAAAGGAGAGCATATGCACAACGAAGAAAATTGCCGTTTTGCCAAAACGCACGAATGGGCCCATATGGAAGGCGACATCGCCACCGTGGGCATCAGCAACCACGCGCAGGAAGAAATCAGCGATATTGTGTTTGTGGACCTGCCCAAAGTGGGCCAACAGGTAACCGCGGGCCAAAATTGCTGCGTGATTGAGTCGGTCAAATCCGCCTCCGAAATTTACGCCCCCGTCAGCGGCGAAGTGGTGGAAGTAAACTCCGCCCTCGCCAACGACCCGGCCCTCGTCAACCGCGAACCGCACGGCAACGGCTGGCTGTTTAAAATCAAAATGTCGGCCCCGGCGGAATACGAAAACCTGCTGGACCTGAACGCTTACAAAGCGACGCTGAACAAATAAGCGGACTTTTAGTTATCCCCCGCTTCGGCGGGGGATTTTACAAGGATTTTATTATGTTTATTCCCCACACCGAGCAAGACCGGCAAGAAATGCTGCAAAAAATCGGCGTTTCGTCGGTAAAAGAACTGCTTTCGCAAATCCCGCAAGACTTGCTGTACCCGGCGCTGGACCTTCCCCGCGCCCTTACCGAGCAGGAACTGACCGAACACGTAAAGGCTTTGTCCGCGCGCAACAAACCGCTTAAAAATTTTATCGGCGCGGGCATTTACGAACATTTCATTCCCGCCGCGGTAAACGCGTTATCTTCCCGCGGGGAATTTTTAACCGCCTACACACCCTACCAGGCCGAAGCCAGCCAGGGCACACTGCAGACGATTTACGAATTTCAAAGCTGTATGTGCGCGCTGACGGATATGGACGTGGCTACCGCTTCCCACTACGACGGAGCCACCGCCCTGGCCGAAGCCGTTTTGGCGTGCCTGCGCCTTACGGGCCGGACGGAAATTTTAATTTCCGCCGCCCTGCACCCGCATTACAAAGAAGTGCTTAAAACGTATGTCCGCCACCAGCCGGGCGTGAGTATTAGCGAAGCCCCCTTGGGCGCGGACGGCACGCTGGATTTGGAAGCGCTTTCACAGCGCTTGTCCGATAAGACCGCGTGTTTTGTACTGGCTACGCCAAACTTTTTTGGCTGTGTGGAGCAAGCGGAAGAAGTTTCTTCGCGCGTGCACCAGGCGGGGGCTTTACTGACGGCTGTTTTCAGCCCGATTGCCCTGGGCGTGATGCAAACGCCGGGTTCGTACAACGCCGATTTTGCCGTAGCCGAAGGACAGCCCTTGGGCAATGCCATGAACTTTGGCGGCCCCGGGTTGGGCATTATGACGGCTAAAAAAGCCTATATGCGCCAGCTGCCCGGGCGCATTGTGGGCATTGCCAAAGACAAAAACGGCAAACGCTCCTTCGTGCTTACCCTGCAGGCGCGCGAACAGCACATCCGCCGCGAAAAAGCTTCTTCCAACATTTGTTCCAACGAAGCGCTCTGCGCGCTCAACGCGGTGATTTACTTGACGCTCTTGGGCCCCGCGGGGCTGGCGGAAGTAGCCGAACTGAATTTGGAACGCGCCCATCAGCTGGCGGAAAAGTTGGGCCATTTGCCCGGGTTCCGCGTAAAATTTGCGGCGCCGTTTTTTAACGAATTTGTGTTGGAGTGCCCGCTTCCCGCCAAGAAAATTATCCAAAAGCTGGAAAAGAAAGGCATCAGCGCGGGCTATGCGCTGGGGAAAGATTTTAAGGGAATGGAAAACTGCCTGCTGGTGTGCGCCACGGAAACCAAAACCGCGGACGATTTGCAGGCCTATGCCGATGCGCTGGGAGGTGTAAAATGAAAACGGTTTTGCCGCATAATGCGTTATCGTTGGAAAAATCACGCCCCGGCCGCCGCGGCGTACGGTTTGAACCGGTGCAAAAGCACGCCCCGGCCTATCTGCCGGAAGCGTATCTGCGCAAAACCGCGCCGAAACTGCCGGAACTTTCGGAATTTGAAACGGTGCGCCATTTTACGCGTTTGTCGGAGCTGAACTACTGCCTGGACGGGGAGTTTTATCCGTTGGGCTCGTGCACGATGAAATACAACCCCAAAGCCTACGATGTGCTGAGCGCTTTGCCCGGGTTTTCTAACGTGCATCCGCTGGCGCCGGAATCTTCGGTGCAGGGCACATTGGAAATGCTGTACAACTTCCAGGAACTGCTTAAAAAGGTAACGGGGTTGGCGGCGTTTACGCTTCAGCCCGCGGCGGGCGCGCACGGCGAGTTGACGGGTATTTTAACGGCCCGCGCCTATCACGATGCGCGCAAAGATTTCAACCGTACCGAAGTCATCGTGCCCGACACCGCCCACGGCACTAACCCCGCCACGGCGCATATGGCTGGATACACGGTGGTGAACATCAAATCCGCGCCCGACGGACGCGTGGATAAAGAAGCTTTACGGCAGGCACTGTCGGCCAAAACGGCGGTGGTCATGCTTACCGTGCCCAACACGGTGGGGCTTTTTGAAACGGACATCCGCGAAATTGCCGATATGGTGCACAAAGCCGGCGCGCTCTTTTATTTGGACGGAGCCAACTTTAACGCCCTGGCGGGCCTGGTTAAACCCGCCGATATGGGGGCGGACTTAATGCACTTAAACGTGCACAAAAGTTTTGCCGCGCCGCACGGCGGCGGCGGCCCCGGCGCAGGCCCGGTTGGCGCAGCGGCGCACGTGGCGCCTTTTCTGCCCAAACCGATGGTGGAACTGAAAAACGGCAAATATACCTTAAGCGGCAAAATGCCCAAAAGCTTGGGCAAAATGAAAGCGTTCTTTGGCAACGCGGCGGTGTGTTTGCGCGGGTACTGCTACCTGCGCCAGTTTGACGGAAGCACTTTCCGCCAAATTGCCGAAAACGCCATTCTAAATGCCAACTACGTCCGCGCCGCGCTCAAAGGCAAGTTCAATGCGTTTTTTGACTGCGTTTGTATGCACGAATGCGTGTTAAGCGTCAACCCGGCCGAAACAAACGGCGTGCATACGTCCGACATTGCCAAACGCCTTTTGGACTACGGCTTTTATGCTCCCACCATTTACTTCCCGCTCATTGTGCCGGAAGCAATGATGGTGGAACCGACGGAAACCGAAAGCAAGCAGATGATGGATGCGTTTGTGGAAGCGATGGAACAAATCTACGCGGAAATCCAAACCGAACCGCAAACCGTCAAGGACGCACCGCACAGCCAGTGCGTGTGCCGCATTGATGAGGTTTCCGCCGCGCGTGAACCCAATTTGCGCTGGTAACCTGTGTGTACGGCCCCGCCGTTTGGGCGGGGCCGGGCGCACGGAAATATGTTTGCGCCGCTTGGAGTGCCCGGGCGGCGGGTCTGCCTATGGATATATTGCTGACGGTTCCGGCTTTAAACGTGTTTGAACAAATGGCTCTGGACGAGTGCCTTGTACGCGCGCGCCCGCGTGAGACCACGCTGCGCTTTTACCGCTGGACGGACGGACCTGCCGTTACATTTGGCTATGCCCAGTTTGTAAGCGAGGTCCGCCGCGCCGTGCAGGCTGTGCCCGGCGCCGGGCCGCTGGCGCGCCGACCGACCGGCGGGGGAGTGGTGTTCCATCGGGACGATTTAACATTTTCGTTGGTGTTTGTCTCGCCCGGGCGTCCGGCGGAAATTTACCGCCGGTTGCATGCGCAAATCCATGAACAGCTGGCCCGCTTGGGGGCACAAAACTGCGTATTCGGGCAAAAACTGCCTGCCGCGGCGTATGCACCCAGCGTAAACCACGCCGCCAGCGCGTGCTTTAGTAACCCGGTGGAGAATGATTTGCTCTCCGCAGACGGAGCCAAAGTGTTGGGCGGCGCCATTCGCCGCTTTGGCGAAACGGTGCTCTATCAAGGCTCTTTGCAGCTGCCCGGTGCGCGCGAAAACCCCGCTTACAAAACAGCTGTTATTAACGCGGTGCGGGAATTTTTGGCGGCGGACTTAACACCGGCCCGCGCCGAACAATCCCTGCTGCAAGCGGTCCGGAAGCTGGCCCAAACACAATATGCCCAGCCGGCCTGGACGGAGAAATTTTAATGGTGCGCCTTGTGAAATTGCTGGTAGCGTTGCTGTTATTGCCGACGGCCGTTTTGACCTTTGCCGAAACGGCGCGGATTTTGCTGGCTGTACTGGGGCATTTGCAAACTGCCGTCAGTTTTGTTGCCGGGGCGGTGGTGTATTCCGGCATTCATTACGGGTATTATGATTTTTCGCGCCCATATGTGTTTGCACACGAAATGACACACGCCCTGGCGGCGTTGTTGTGCGGGTGCCGGATTAAAGATATTTCCGTCGGGCGGGACAGCGGCTACGTAAAAATGGACCGTTGCAACGCCTTTGTGGTGCTGGCGCCGTATTTTGTGCCGGCCTATGCGGTGCTGGCGGCGTTTGTATATTTGTTGGTTAATTTGTTTGTGGACATAACGCCCTACCGGCAGGCGTTTTTGTTTGTGGTGGGTTTTTGTATAGCCTTTCACCTGGTACAGACGTTTAAAACATTATTTGAAGCCGAACAGCCTGACTTAAAATTAGCCGGCGGGAAAGTTTTTTCCGTAGTGATGATTGTGCTGGCTAATTTGATTATTCTGGCGGTGGTGCTAAAAGCCCTGTTCCCGGAAGCGGTCAGCCTGGGGGCGGCCGGGAAAAATGTGTTGGCGGGGACCGTCAACATTTGGCGAATTATAGTAAACTATATAGTAGAAAAAGCAGTCAATGCAGCATAAGCTATGAGCAAAAAAAATAAAAAGAAAACCGGCTTTTGGGCTGGATTATGGCGGTTTTTTAAAGCGTGCTTTTTGTTAAGTTTCCGCACGGTGCTGTTTGCTGTGATGCTTTTGCTGCTTTTGGTGGCGGGGCTGTGGCTGTTGTTTTTAAAAACATTTAACGCCCAGCACATCAGCGAAGTGATTACCGAAGAGCTGCAAAAACGCCTGGACCGCCCGGTTATTATTACTTCTTTGGATTTAAAATTCATTAATACATTGGAATTAAAAGGATTTTCGGTATTGGATACTACAGGGCAGCCGGGGTATCCGTTGCTGTCAACCGAGTCCGTTACCCTGCGCCTGCAGTTGCTGCCGCTTTTACAACAGCAGTTGGTGATTGATGAGGTTTCTTTAAATTCCCCGCGGTTTAATGTGGTGCGGCTAAAAGACGGGAGCTACAATATGCCGCGTCTGCGCACCCCAAAAGAAAAATCGTTTTACACCAGCGAACTGACCGGGAAAAAATTCGCGGTAAGCGTAGAGGACTGGACGGTGCACAACGGCGTGCTGAGCTATAAGGATTTGGCTTCCGGTGTATCGCACGCGGTGTATGGGCTGAATGTCCAATTTGAACAGCTGCGGTTTAACGAGCTTTCCCGTTTCCGGGCGGAAATGGTATTGCGCAACAAGTGGGGGGATAATATTTCCGATATGGAAATTACCGGTACAGGGCACGTGAATCTGGCGGGGTTTGACTGGAATAACTTTGCCCTGCGCAGCCTGCGTACGCAGGTGTTTCTGTTCCAAAAACCGGTGGATTTGCTGATTGATTTAGATAATTTGCGCACGCCGTATTTTAATATCAAGGCCAGCGTGCCGGCATTTTCGGACAAGAATTTATCGCTTTTCCATACGGAAGGAATGGACTTTTCGCTTCCGAAATCGGAAATTGCCGTCCAAGGGATGTTGGATAATGATTACCAGTTATTAAAACTGTCCAAAGTAACGGCGTCCGCCGAGGATGTAACCCTTTCCGCTTCGGGCAGTGTGGACTTTTCCCAAACTCCGTTTGCCCTGGATTTGCAGGGCGAAACCAATTTCTTTAAGTTGGCCGGGAAGGAGGCCTATTATGCCCCAATTGCCCCATATAAGCTGAAAGGGACAGGGGCTGTGTCGGCCCGGGTAACGCGCCAAAACGGCAAATATACGTTGCCGCTGTTAACCGCCCAGGTGAAAAATGTAGACGGATTCTTTTACGGGTTTAAGGCCGAAGGCGTAAGCGGCGAGTTCCAGGCCAAGACGAACTTTACCGATTTGTACGCCAATACTTCGGCGGGAAAGGTAACGGTGAATAATTCTGTTTTTGATAAGCTCAATATGAGCGCCAGTTGGCGCAAAGGCAATTTGTATGCGTATATTGCGTCTACTGAGCTCAACCGGGTGCCGTTTAAATTAAGCCTGTCGGTAAATAATTTAAAAAGCCGCAGCCGCAAAATCCGTACCTCTATTTATTGGCGCGATTTGGACCCGATGGCCTTTATCGGCACGGTTAAAGATTTTGTTACGGTAATTACCCCGCTGCTTAAAAAGAAACCCAATTTTAAGGAGCCTGTGGAAGGGCAGTTGGCTTGGCTGCGCAATTTCCGCGACCGGCTGCCCGCTTTTATGCCCAACTTTGCCGGTAATTTGACGGCGGATACTTTTTCCACGCAAGTTTTGTCTGGCAACCGCTTCAGCGCTGAGTTTGATTTTACCGGTATGCGCGCCGGGATGAAAAACCTCTCCGGCCCGCTGGAAGCGCGTTTGGAAGGGGGGGTTATCCACCAAATGGAAAAACTGGCGGAAGAACAGCAGGCGCTAAACATTACCTTCCAGCCGTTTATTTTGATGCACCGTATGGAACGGGCCGGGAGCTTTAAAGTGGGGCAAGTGCTTAAAGACGTGCCGTTTGACGATATGGCGGTATCGGTGGATTTTGACAAAGGCCGTATGCAAATCAACAACGCCTATACGGTGGGGCCCACTATTTCAGCCGCGGTCAGCGGGTGGACCGACTGGGTGAACGAAAATTTTGATATCATTATATGGACGATGTTTAACAATACGTCCCGCTCCGGCGCATTGGCGGAAAACTTGACGGATGAGTCGGGCAATCCGGCGTTGGCGTTCCGGGTTTCGTCTTCTATGCTAAAACCCAAGCTGGAAATGCTGCGCGCCAAAAAAACCGGCGAAACTATCCGCACCGCCCAAGAGCAGGGACTGGGAACCAGTTTTAAAGCCGCACAGGAATTTATCCAAGGAGATTTTCATGCCAAGAAATAATATAGATGTGCTTTGCCTCCTGCAGGAACACGGAGCCATTTTGGAAGGGCATTTTGTAATGCCTTCCGGCTTTCATAGCCAAACATATATCCAAACCTCGCTTTTAATGCAGCACCCGCATTTGGCCCAGCGCATTGCGGGGGCGCTGTCGGATAAATTCACCAAAAAGGCCGATGTCGTGATGGCGCTTACGCCGTCCAACTCGGTATTGGCGCAGGAGGTTGCCCGCGCGCGCGGGGTGCGCGCCATTTTTGCGTCGCGCAGCGAAACTGGTGAAATGATTTTGAAACATAATTTTATGATTAAAGAAGGGGAAGAGGTGCTCATCGTAGATGATGTGGCCGTTTCCGGACGGAAAATTAACCGCGCGATTGACTTGGTAAACAAGGCGGGCGGGAACGTCATCGGTGTAGGCGTGGTGGTGGACCGTTCTATGGGGTATTTGCCGCTTACCGTGCCGCTGCGGGCGCTTTTATCTTATCCGATGCAAACTTTCTCGGCGAAAGAGTGCCCGCTCTGCGCCGCCAAGATACCGTTTTCCAAACTGGAAGAAACGGAAAAGGGCAATTAATGAATAAGGATAGAAACCGTATGATAGAAATTAAACTCAAAGCCAAAGAAGAACGCCGCCTCCAGGCCGGACACTGGTGGGTATTTTCCAACGAAATTGACGGGCTGGACACCTCGATTGATCCCGGTACGCTGGTCCGCGTGATGAACCACGAGGGCAAACAAGTAGGGATTGGATATTTTAATCCGCACAGTTTAATTTCCGTACGGCTTATTCAAAAAGGCGAAGAAGATTTGCCGAAAGATTTTGTGTTTGAAAATTTGGACAATGCTTATTCCTACCGTAAAGAAATCGGCGTGCGCAAATACGGGCGTATGTGCTACGGCGAAGCCGACAATATGCCCGGTTTGGTGATTGACCGCTACGGCGATGTGTTGGTAATTGATGTGCTGACGGCCGGCATGGAAAAATTAAAGCCCGAAATCTCCAAGGCCTGCCAGAAAATTTTTAAACCCAAAGGCATTTACTACAAAAACGACAGTTCTTTCCGTGCCTTGGAAGGACTGACCAATACGCCGGAAATTATTGGCGATGTGCCCGATGTGGTGGAAATTGAAGAAAACAAAGTAAAGTATTTGGTGCCGCTGCGCGGCGGGCAGAAAACGGGGTTTTATTTTGACCAGCGCGAAAACCGCGAATTTTTAAAACCCTATTTCAAAGAAAAACTGGTGTTGGATTTGTATTCGTATATCGGGTCCTTTGGCATTACGGCGGCGTTAGCCGGCGCCAGCCAGGTGTGGGGGTGCGACAGTTCCGCCGCGGCAGTGGAATGGGCCCAGAAAAATGCCGAACTAAACGGCGTATCGGATATTACCGTGTTTCACCGTGACGATGCGGAACGGTTACTTTCCGCAATGAAAAAAGGCGAACTGCCGGACCAGCCGGATATTGTGCTGTTGGACCCGCCGGCGTTTGTCAAAAGCCGCAAAGCGCTTCCGCAGGCGGTGGGGCTGTATGTCAAGCTGGTCAAAATGGCGCTAGAAGGCATAAAGGCCGGCGGGTATTTGGCTTTTTCCACCTGTTCCCATCATATTTCACGCGAATTGTTTGTGGACATCATCCGCCAAGGCGTCAGTAAATCCGGGCGCAAGGCGGTGCTGGTGGAACTCCGCGGGCAGGCAAAAGACCACCCCGTATTAATCGGAATGCCGGAAACAGAATATTTGCATTTTGCGTTGGTCCAAGTGCGATAAAACAAAAAATCTGCTAAAACCCCGGGTGTTCTAAACCCGGGGTTTTTTATGAGTGAACAAGTTGCACTGTAAAATAAAAGCAGAGTAAAAATCATTAAAAAATAAGGAGAAGAACGCCTTTATTTTTTTGCTTGTTTTTAGATCGGATTTATGGCATAATGGAGGAAAGAGCAACTTTTTTACAGGAGGAATTTTATGCGCAAAGTTTTGATTACCCTAGTCAGCCTAGTCCTAGTTGGAGGGGTTGGGTTTGCCCAAAATACTACTACCCAGCAAGCTAAATATAATGAACTCTTAAAACAAAGACGGTCCCTCCTAAATTGGCAAAACGAAAATCCAATGGCCCCCAGAGTTATAGCCTTAATGAAAGAAAAAGAAGCCCGCAAAATCCGCACACAGTTATACGAAAATTATTTTAATTTAAGACAGCAAGACGTAAGCGCTTTTAAAAAAGAATTACGGGAAGAATTAAAAAAAGTAAAGGAAGGGAAGAATGTTCCGTTTCTTACTTTTAATCAGCTTCCTGTAGAAAACATGAAAAAAATCACCCGCAACAAGCCTTTCTTAATTGATTTATTAAAACTGTACCCCGATAACGCCGTCCTGTTGGCTGATTCTTTCCTGACAAAATTATTTAAAGAAGATGAATCCTTGGAAACCTTATTAGTATCCTATTTGCTGTATTTAAAAAATTATAATATGGACCCTGCCTGCGCGAATTTGTCCGACTCAGAAAAAACCCAATTAAATATTTCGTATCAATCCGGCAATTTTTCCCAATTTTATGAAAAGCTGTTAGTTTTTACTTCTTTGCGATTGGATGAAAGAAGAAAAGCTTTAGCGAAAACGTCTATACATAATTTTCTGGCAAGTGCCTTAAAATTTTAATTTTTTACTTTGTTTTTTCTGAAACCCCGCTTTGCGCGGGGTTTTTTGTATGTTGTGAAACTCAGCCAGCCTGGGGGATAAGTCTAGGTGTGGCCCAGGGGGCAAAAAGGAAAGGCTCTTCCTCCAGCGGGATTTGGCATGGAACTTCCCCGGAGGAAGGGAAATAAAAAAACCTGGGGAACCCCAGGGAACTTAGATGAACGGAAAATCCATAAAGAAATGCCGAGGGACAGGATCGAACTGTCGACACCCGGTTTTTCAGACCGGTGCTCTACCACTGAGCTACCTCGGCATTACCTACATATAATACCAAATTTCTAAACCTTCGGCAATTAAAATTCATTTTCCGACGGAGAAATTACACCCCGGACGGTTGTTTTTATAAATCACTGGCTTTTATAAAGAGATGCACCGCTTGTTCCAATCCGCGGCGGTCCTCTTCGGCAAAGCGGTTTAACACCGGGGAATCTATATCCAACACGCCCCAGGTTTGCCCGTTATGCAAAATGGGCACCACAATTTCGCTGTTGGAAGCCCCGTCGCAGGCAATATGCCCGGTAAATTCGTGTACATTGGGCACCAGCAGCGTTTCCTGGCGTGCGGCGGCCGTCCCGCAGACGCCTTTGCCCAGCGGAATGCGCACGCAGGCGGGTTTGCCTTGAAAGGGCCCTAGTACCAAGTGATTGTTTTTTAAAATATAAAATCCGGCCCAATTGATTTCCGGCAAGGAATGGTACAATAGCGCGGCCATATTGGCCATATTGGCCACTGGGTCGCGTTCGGCCTCCAGCAGGGAGCGCAGCTGAGGCAATAAAATTTCATTAAACGGTGTTTGAGGTATATCAGTCATACTTTATTGTATAAAAAGATTAGAATTATTGCGTTTGGGCTTTCAAAAGACATATACTTTATATATGGGTTTTTCCGGCAAAACCCCCGGACCCACAGGAGAATTATGCCAAGAATAGAAGTAGACGCCAACAAGTGCAAAGCCTGCTACCTGTGCGTCAACGCCTGCCCGAAAAAATGTTTGGGCAAATCCACTACCATCAGTAAAAAAGGGTATTTCCCAGCAACAATGGAACACCCGGAAAATTGTATCGGATGCGCGATGTGCTATATGATGTGCCCCGATATCGCCATCACGGTAATTAAAGATTAATCATTTTGAGGATTTTACCATGACAGAAAAAACATTACGAAAAGGCAACGAAGCCTTGGCTGAAGGCGCCATCCGCGCCGGAGCGCGCTTTTTTGCCGGGTATCCGATTACCCCGCAAAACGAAGTGCCGGAATATATGTCGGCCCATATGGCCGAGGCCGGCGGCGCGTTTGTGCAGGCGGAAAGCGAGTTGGCGGCTATTAATATGGTGTATGGGGCTGCGTCTACCGGTACGCGCAGCATGACGTCTTCTTCTTCGCCGGGTATCAGCTTAAAACAGGAAGGCATTACCTATTTGGCAAGCGCCGATTTGCCGTGCTTAATCGTTAACGTGATGCGCGGCGGCCCGGGGTTGGGCAGCATTGCGGGCGCGCAGGGGGATTATTTCCAGGCCACCCGCGGCGGCGGTAACGGGGACTATCACGTTATTGTGTTGGCTCCGAATTCGGTGGAAGAGTTGGGAAACTTCCCGAAACTGGGCTTTGAACTGGCCGAAAAATACCGGATGCCCTGTATGATTTTGGCCGACGGTATTTTGGGACAGATGATGGAAAGTATGTCTTTTAATTTTGACCCGGTTGATCCCAATGCACTGGGTAAATTTGACTGGGCGGTGGACATCCACAAAAACGGACACAAGAAAAACAATGTGTTTTCCTACAAAGGCGATAACCTAATTGCGGACGTAGTGGAACGTGCCAAACGCTACGGGCTGATTGAAAAAACCGAAGCCCGCTGGGAAGAACGCAACGCCGAGGACTGCGATGTCCTGCTGGTGGCGTACGGATTGTCTTCCCGTGCGTGCCTGGAAGCCGTCAACCACGCCAAAGAGGAAGGCCTGAAAGTAGGCCTTTTCCGCCCGATCACGCTGTGGCCGTTCCCGTCCAAACGCTTGGCGGAATTGGCGTCTAAAGCCAAGGCCGTACTGACGGTGGAACAGAGTTTAGGCCAGTTGGTACAAGATGTAAAACTGGCGATTAACGGCAAAACGCCTGTTTATTTGAATGCTTACCCTTCCGGCGGTCAGCCGGACGGACACACCATTCTTACCGCGGTGCACTCTATTTTAAACGGCGGCAAAGAAGGGTTATTTGATTTGCAGGAACACGCTGCGGGATTTACCTATGAATGCAAGCGCGATACATCGCTCGGTATGCAGGGCGATTTAAAGGGAGGCAAATAAGTATGACAATCATCGCCAAAAAACCCGCCAGTTTAACCGATTTGCCGATGCATTATTGCCCCGGCTGCGGGCACGGCATTGTGCACCGCTTGATGGGCGAAGCCATTGACGAACTGAACATTGCAGACCGCGTAATCGGCGTGGCCCCGGTGGGCTGTGCCGTATTTGCGGATTCGTACTTCGCGTGCGATATGGTGCAGGGCGCGCACGGGCGCGGCCCGGCTATCGCTACGGGCATTAAACGCTCCAAACCGGAAGCGATCGTATTCTCCTACCAAGGGGACGGCGATTTGGCTTCTATTGGTATGGCGGAAATTGTACACGCCGCCGTACGCAGCGAAAACATCACCGTCATTTTTATCAATAACGCCATTTACGGTATGACCGGCGGACAAATGGCCCCAACCACCTTGGTTGGTCAAGTGGCTACCACCGCCCCCAAAGGACGGGACCCCAAACTGCAGGGCTGGCCGATTAATATGTGCGAAATGCTTGCGCAAATTACCGGTGCCAAATACTTGGAACGCGTAGCGGTAGATTCGCCCCAAAACGTGATGAAAGCCAAAAAAGCTATTAAAAAAGCGTTTGAAAACCAAGTAAAAGGGGTGGGCTTTTCTATGGTGGAAGTGCTTTCGCAGTGCCCCACCAACTGGTATGCCAGCGTGCCGCAGGCGTTGGAATTTGTACGGACTAAAATGATGCCGCAGTATCCGTTGGGCGTATTCAAAGACGAGGGAGGCAAATAATGTATCAAGGTATCCGAATAGCCGGTTTCGGCGGACAGGGTGTTATTTCCGCGGGGATTCTCTTGGCGCAGGCCGGTGTGGAAGATAAGAAAAACGCCAGCTGGCTGCCTTCGTATGGGCCTGAAATGCGCGGCGGCACCGCCAACTGCTCGGTGGTGGTAACGGACGGAGAAGTCTATACGCCTATTGTTTCCGTGCCCGATACGGTAATTGTTATGAACGAGCCGTCCTTGCCTAAGTTTGAACCGCTGCTCAAAAAAGGCGGGCTGATGATTATCAACAGCTCGTTGATTAACTCCCGCCCGGCCCGTACCGACATTACTGTTGTATGCGTGCCGTGCAACAAAATTGCGGAAGAATTGGGGATGGACCGCATCGCCAACTTAGTGGCGCTGGGTGCGTTTATTAAGCAAACCGGCGCGGTAACGCTGCAAAGCGTGGAACACGCGATGAAGAAAGTGTACAAGCGTGCCAAACCGGAAATGCTGGAACTAAATAAAAAAGCGTTGGAAGCTGGTTACAACGCGGTGAAGTAAGTGCGTTAGAAGGCGAAGATTTATCCCCTGGAGCGAAAGCCCAGGGGATTTTAATGCCATAAAAATAAAAAAGCGTTGGAAGCTGGTTACAACGCGGTGAAGTAAATTTTCCGCAAGGTAAAAATTTAAAAGGAACGGAATTTTTATTCCGTTCCTTTTTTATGCGTATGCCTTTTAACAATACTTTTTCCGGCGGAAAAAGTATCCAAGAAGGGGGAACCTGACAAGCGTGCGGCAACGCGGAAGCAAGGTGGCTCCACGAATCGCGGTAACGGGTAAAGGCAGGGGAACAGCGGCCCGGTGCCCCAGGGAGCAACAAAAATCACTAATTATACAGCCCTTTTCCTGCCGCCAGAAAAAGGGCGAAAAAGAGCGCCGGCCCGCCCCTTGATTTGTTTTTTGATAGATTTTGCTCATACACAAAATGTATCAAAACCTTCTCCCTGGGGGAAAAACGCCGGATATCTAATAGCGGGGTTCAATGGTAGGTATATAGGAGGGTAAATCTTCTTCTGCCGTTTCAAATCGTTTATGCGCCGGCTATGGGCCGATGTTTTGGGAAGATACCGTTTACAAGCGTTACCACATTAATTAATGTCCGCTTGATGCTTTGTTCCGTTTGGGCGGAAGGCCAGCCAGGCAAACAGTATGCCGGGCAAGGAAATGGCAGTGCACAGCAGTACGGCGGTTTTGAGCCCCCACAAGTCCGACGCGTGCCCCACCAGCACCGGCGAAATGGCGTCCCCCAGTGCGTGTATCAGAAAGATATTTACGGCAAACGCCATCGCCTGTACTTTTTGCCGGGTGGTGGCTACTAACGCCGCAGCAATGGGGCCGGTGGGCAAAAATAGGCATACAATCGCCACGCCAAAACACGCCAAAACTGCCGGGGCGTGCGTAGCCTGTACCCCAACCCAGGCGGGCAGCAAAATCCCGACGAAAGCTACGAGCATTACCCAAAAATAGGCTTTTGGGGTGTAGGATAGCAGCTTATCGGCTCCTTTCCCTCCCAGGTAGGTGCCTGCCGCGCCGCAAAGGATTACTAACGCGCCAAATACCGTGCCTGCCTGCGCTACATCCATCCCTAAATAACGGTGCAGATAGGTGGGCATCCAAGCGGACAGCCCGCCGGTAATAAACGTCAGCATTGCGTGCGCCAGGCAGATAAATAAAAATGGTTTGTTGCAAAGCAATGCCCAATAATCGTTCCAGCCGGGTTTTTCGGAAGGGCGCTGTTGGGCGCGGCGGACATCCTGGAGTTGCGTCCACGCCAAAAAACCCAGGATTAACCCCGGCACGCCCGCCAGCAAAAAAGCCGCCCGCCAGCCCCAGTGCAGGCCTATTACGCCGCCCCATAAATATCCAAGCGCACTGCCTAGAGGGAGCGCCAACCCAAAAATGGCCAATATGGAGGCGCGTTTTTGTGGGGGGTAGTTTTCAGCTAAAAACGGTTGGGCGATAGTGGTAAACCCGGCTTCCCCTACGCCGATGAGCCCCCGCGCACCCAAAAGGGACGCATAGTTTTTGGCTCCGGCACAGGCCAGTGTGGCAATGCTCCAAATCAGTGCGCTGAAGCCAATCCATTTGTGGCGGGGGGTTCGGTCGGCAAAATAGCCGACCAATGGGGCATAACACATATAGACCAACATAAATACCGAGGCCAACGCACCAAGCTGCAAATCGGTAATGTTTAAATCGGCCTGCAGCAGCGGGAATACGGAATATAGCACCTGCCGGTCTATGTAGTTAAACAGGTTAAGCAAAAATAAAATCCAAAAGAGTTTTTTAATGTTCATCTTACCCCCGGGCGTTTTTTTCATTTTATAAAAAAACTGGCAAAGGGCGAAAAAAGAATTATACTGTTAATCAAAGGGGCAAATTTATATAATTAAATTCCAGGAGGATTTATGAACAAGGGTTTTACATTAATTGAATTGTTAATTGTCATGGTGGTAGTGGGCGTATTGGTAACGGTGGCTCTCCCGAAGTATTACGCCTCGTTGGAGCGCGGCCGCTCCGTGGAAGGCATTTCCAATCTGCGCGCCGCCAGCGACGCAATCAATGCGCAATACGTGGTTAATGGGAATTCCTACCCGTCCTCTATTACGGGGTCTTCCGCGTTGCAGGTGGGGGATGTGACCAAAAGCGCTTATTTTACTACGCCGACTGTTTCTTTTTCCGGGAATACGGTAACGGTTTCCACGTCCCGCGCGGATGGCAGCTATACCCTAAAGGCTTATAATTCCAATGGAGATCTGAATTATATTGAGTGTACAGGTGACGGCCAAACCTGCTTAAATATCGGGATGGATTTATCGGGCGGCAGATATAGGATGGATTTTTCCAATTGATTTTTATAAAAGTGTGTGTGAAAGCCCGCTTTTAGCGGGCTTTTTTATGGGTATTTTTCGGGGCTTTTGGCTCCACCCCTTGCCTATTTTACGGGCGGTTTTGGCGGATGGCTTCAAACAACACAATCGCCGCAGAGGAAGATAAATTCAGCGAACGAACCGGTCCGGGCATGGGGATGGTAAACAGGCGGTGTTTGTAGCGTTCATAAAACTCTTTGGGAAGGCCGCACGATTCGGCGCCGAATACCAGGTAAGCGTCCGGCGGGAAGGCTGCGTCCCAATAAGCGGTTTTCCCCTTGGTGGACAGGAAGAACATCTGGTCCTCTGCCGGGTGTTCCGCTTCCAGGAAGGCTTCCCAGTTTTCGTGGCGGCGGTAATCCAGGTTAGGCCAATAGTCCAGCCCGGAGCGGCGGATTTCTTTGGAAGCAATTTTAAAGCCTAATTTCCCCACCAAATGCAGCCGCGTACCGGTAGCCACGCAGGAGCGTCCGATATTGCCCGTGTTAAACGGGATTTCAGGATTTACAAGTACAATATTTAACATAAATAGTGTTTCCGGATAAATTAAACCGGCCGGAAAATCGGCTTGGCGGGCAAGCGTCCTTTCCGGCCGGTTATTTTAAAAGCAAGCGTTTTATAAACGCGTGCCGCTATTCTTCCCAGCGGATAAACAACGGCGTAAGCACGTGCGGAATATCGTTATTAAACGGCAGAATGCGCAGGGCGTAGTCCTGGCGGCCGCTGTTAAGCGGCGACATAGACACTTCGTACAAATACGCATCCCCGTCTTTACCGGTGCAGGTCATATCAATGGCGTCTTCTTTTACGATGTCGCCCAAACTGCCGCGCTGGCCCAGGTACAGTTCCACCTGGATATCTTCCGGCGCCAGGCTGCCCAAAACGACGCGGGCTTTAAAGTTTACTTTATCGCCCATCAGAATGGCGGTTTCAGGCTGCGGGGTGATGTCCGTCACGTTCACGCGGTACCAGTTTTCGGCAATTTTGCGCCGCCACGCGGCTACGGCTTCGGCTTTGCCGGGTTCGTTTAAAATAAGGCCGAAGTTGTTGGCCGGAATATAGAATTTTTCGTAATATTCCTTGACCATACGGTTCGTGTTAAAGACAGGCGCAATATGGCGGATGGATTCTTTCATCAGCGAAACCCACGGCTGGGAATATTCCGCGCCGGCTTCTTTGGCGTAATAGGCCGGGGCGATATCCTGTTCAATTAAGTTGTACAGGGCCTCGGATTCTACGGCATCGCGTTCGGCTTCGGTTTTATAGTTTTCCGCGCCGCCGATGGACCATCCGTAATCGCACGGGCCGACTTCGTCCCACCAGCCGTCCAAAATAGACAGCGCCAGCGCGCCGTTTAAAGCCGCTTTCATCCCGCTGGTGCCGCTGGCTTCCATTGGGCGGATGGGGTTGTTAAGCCATACGTCCACCCCCTGCACCATATAGCGGGCGGTGTTCATATTGTAGTCTTCCACAAATACGATTTTGCCTTTAAAGCGCGGGTCATTTTGCGTCAGGCTGACAATCATTTTGATAAATTCTTTTCCGGCCGTATCGGCGGGGTGCGCTTTCCCGGCAAATACAAACTGTACCGGGCGCTGCGGGTTGTTGACGATTTTGTCCAAGCGGTTCAAATCTTTAAACAACAAGGTGGCGCGTTTGTACGTGGCAAAGCGGCGCGCAAAACCGATGGTTAACAAATCGGGGCGCAGTACTTTGCTGGCTTTTTTTACGCTCATTACGTCAAAGCCTTGGCGGGTGAGCTGGCGTTTAACGCGCCCGCGCACCATATCAATCAGCTTGTTTTTGCGGATGGTGTGCACATTCCACAGTTCGTTATCCGGGATAGAGGGGACTTTTTCCCAAATTTTGGGGTCCGACGGATCCACTTCGCCGCTTTGGTCGTTGTTAACCAAGTATTTGCGGTACAGTTCGTTGAGTTCGTGCGAAATCCACGATGCGCTGTGGATACCGTTGGTAATGCTGGTTATCGGTACTTCGCTGATGGGAAGGCCGGGCCACAGGTTGTGCCACATTTCGCGGCTGACCTGCCCGTGCAGTTTGGCAACCCCGTTGCAGAATGCCGACAGCCGCAGCGCGACAACCGTCATACAATAGGTGGCGGATTCGGGCGTTTCTTTGCCGAGGGCCAAAAATTCATCCCAGGAAATACCCATTTCCCGCGCATAAAAATCCATATATTTGCGTACGAGGGCCGGGTCAAAGTGTTCGTTGCCGGCGATGACGGGCGTATGCGTGGTAAATACCGAGGACGCCCACACAATTTCGCGCGCTTGGGCGAAGGAAAGATTTTTCTCCTTCATAATATCAATAATGCGTTGGAATAGCAGGAAGGCGCTGTGCCCTTCGTTGATATGATATACCGTCGGGTGAATGCCCATAGCGGTTAACGCTTTTACGCCGCCGATGCCCAGTACTACTTCCTGGCGGATGCGGTTTTCGCGGTCGCCGCCGTAGAGTTTTTCGGTAATGGCGCGCTGTGCGGGGGTGTTTTCCTGCAGGTTGGTGTCCAGCAAATAGAGTGAAGTGCGCCCTACGGGTACGCGCCAAATGCAGGCTTTGACGGTTTCCGTACCCAGCGGAATATCCACGGTAATTTCTTTGCCGTCTTTCATCACGCGTTCCACCGGCATATGGGCCCAGTCGTTATCGGGGTATTCTTCATTTTGCCAACCTTCGCGGTTGAGCACCTGTTGGACGTAGCCTTGCTTATAGAACAGCCCTACACCGATAATCGGCATTCCCAAGTCGCTGGCGGATTTCATATGGTCGCCCGCCAGCATTCCCAAGCCGCCCGAATAGATGGGCAGCCCTTCGCCGATGCCGTATTCCATGGAGAAATACGCCGTCAGCAGGTTGCCGTTTTCGCGGCGGTTTTCATGATACCAGGTGTGCTGGTTGTTTTTGTAGTTATAATAGGCTTCTTTGACTTTATTTAAATTGTTGACGAAGGTTTCGTCTTTGCTCAGTTCTTCCAGCCGTTTTTGCGGCACGCAGCCCAGGAACCATTTCGGGTTGCGTTTGGCGGCTGTCCACAGTTTGGCGTCCACCTGCACGAAAAGCAAAATGGCCTGCCAGTTCCACGTGAACCACATATCATTGGCCAACTCTTCCAAAAATTTGATGTTTTCGGGCAGGTTGGGCTGAACGTTAAAGGAATGGATTTTCATAAATTCTCCCCTGTATTTTTATATATACAGAGATTATATAAAATTCCCGCCTGGCTTGCCTTGCAAAAGGGCGCAAAAAAGCCGCTTCCCGGCAGGAAGCGGCTTTTTGCGGCGGGCTGTTTTATAAAACAACGGTTAGAATAATAAAATACGCCACCATCACGGCCGCGCCCAATCCCACGGCGGCTTTGGCCCATTCTTTGCTTTTAATGCCCAGCTTGGAGGCGCAAATAATGTTGGGAATGTTGCCGGGGATTAACATCCCGCCCGAAACAATCAAGCTCATCAGCAAAAACGTAAGTGTGCGGGTGCTGATGTCCGGGGTAACTTCAATGGCGGCCAGGGTGGCGTTGTCCAACACGGCAGAAAGGGTGTTAATCCAGTACAGCCAGCCGGCGGACAGGTGTGAAATCGTTTTCATAGCCAAGGGCTTTAACCCGTCCCCCAAAAATACCAAAGCCATTACAAACAAATACACTTTGGCGGCGCGGATGACAATGCTTTTTACGGAATGTTCATCCGGGGCGGAAGCGTCCGCCGGTTTGGGGCCGGGGGCTTTTTGGATGGTATTGTCGCGGATGGCGCTGGCCAGGCCCGACATAAATACAATACCGCCCAACACAAACCAGCCCAAATGGTCAATTAAAAAGAAGAAGTCTGCGTTGTGCGGCTCTCCGGACAGCTTAGACAGCACCACCGTTCCCAGCGGTTCGCCAATAGAGGTAAGCACGGCGCCCATTCCGATAGAGAAACACGCATATACCACCAATTTTACGCGTCCTTTGCGCTCCAGCGGCAACATAACGGTAACTTCGGATAAGACAAGCGCCGCAATGATGGCGGTGATTAGACTGGACGTTATGCCCAGCAGAAAGACAATGGCAAACAGCGTCCAGCGCAGGCCGAGCGTTTTGACGGCTTTTTGCGTCAGTTTTTGCAGGTGTTTGTTGAATTTGCGGAATAACAAGCCCGCTACCAACACCGCAACGGTGATTTTGATGGGGTCTTCCAGTGCGGTAAGCACCAAGTGCCCGCTCCATACTTTGGATACGGTTACGGCGAACACGCCGCAGAGAAACAAAAACGCTTCCAGGTTTTCTTCTACTTTATGCACGGTAAGCGGCAAAAATAATACAACGGCAATCAGCAACGACAAAAGCGTCGTCTGTACGACGGAAAGTTCCATACAATACCTCTTGGTTGATAAAAGAGGCGGTTTAGGCCTCGTGTAAGTTTACACAACAATTATATAAAATACACAACCCCACCCGCTTTTTACGCATAAAAATAAATATGATAAAATAAATATAAGAGTCCCGTTCGTCTAGTGGCCCAGGACGCCGCCCTCTCAAGGCGGAGATCACGAGTTCGAATCTCGTACGGGACGTATTTCTCTTTTTACCCCGCTTCAAGCGGGGTTTTTTGTTGGTATTTTTTGTCAGAGAAATAAATTTATTTGTACTTTTTCCGGCGGGAAAAAGTACCAAAGATGGGAGGGCAGGCTCTGCCCCGGCCCAGGGCCCCATAAAAATCACTTCCCAGCGGGAAATTTTATAACTCGCGCGGGCTTTGCCCCGCGCTCAAACAATAAAATTTCTTTTCCGCTTGGAAGGCTTTTTATAGACGGGGCAAATGGGCCGGTTAAACGGCCATAACCACGGCAACGGCAACGGCTACAACCACGACAACAACATAAGCGGAAACGGCTTTCCTTTTTTAGTAGTGCGGCAAAACAGTGTGGCCCAATTAGTCGTGTTGGTGGGCCTAGAGTGGGGGCCCAGGCGCTGGGCCCCTTGCAGGAACATCCTCAACCAGTTGTTCCCTAATAGCGTAAGTACCGTATTAGGCAACCCCCTTGGCCGGGGCCAAAAAGCCTGCCCCCGGCAAGGGGGTTGATTTGTTTTTTTTTTTTGATAAATTTTGCGTATGAGCAAAATTTATCAAAAATCCTACCCGGCGGGGAAAAACGCCGGTTTCACGCTAATAGAGCTGTTAGTAGTCGTTTTAATTATTGGTATTTTGGCGGCGGTGGCGTTGCCGCAGTACCAGCGGGCGGTAGACAAAGCCCGCGGATTGGAAGCGGTAGCCATGTTGCGCAAAATTATGCAGGCCCAGGAATCCTATTACTTGGCGAATGGTGTTTATGCTTCTAATATAGACGAGCTGGATATTACCGTTCCCGGGGAAGAGATTGAAGTGGACGGCTATCGGGCTAAACAGACAAAGGATTTTAGTTATCGCTTGAAACAGGGGGGCGAGGCCGGTGTCGGGTTTGCAGTGAGAAGAGATCATCTGTATTATTTAAAAATAGAAAAAAGGCAAACAGATGTAGTGTGTTTCGGGTATAACTGGAATGGCGCGAAAAAATGTGCCGCATTAGCCGGAGTAAAAGCGTCCGGCTATTGGTATGGCATCAAATAAAAGGATACTTTACGTGTTGAACAAGCCACGGCCCGCCGGTTGGCGGGCCGTTTGGTTAGGGGGAAAATCCGCTAAAAGCGCAGAGCGGCGTCCAATTTCAGCCCCCAGCCGTCCATCTGGCCGCCTTGCACAAAGCCGGCCAGCCGCGCCAATAATCCTTGTTCGGGGCGTTGATAGTTAAGCCCCAAACTTACCCGCCCGGTGCTGCCGCGCAGGGAAAGCCCGTCTATGCGGTGCCCTTCTACATCGGCGGAGCCTTTCCCGTTAAATTCGTGCAGCCATTGCACCTTCACTTCCGGCGTAAAATAGTTAAACGCCAGGGCGCGGGGCGCATACGTGACGCCCACGGTGCTCAGCAAACTGTCGCTGGCGTGCAGGGAAACGGCTTCGCCTAAATTGTCGGTCAAGCTGTCCCCTTGGATGTGTGTCCAGCGCAGGCGGGCTTCGGCTTGCATATCCTGCCAAAATCCATATTGGGCCGACGCTTGCAGCGAGGTAAATACGCTTTCGTAATCAAACGACGCCCCTGTTTCTTCCGATCCGCCGTAGCTGGTGCTTTGCCAGCCGAGGCGCGCATCGGCCCCCAGCCGGAGATTTTCCACCCCGTTCCACGCGCCGAATACGCCGCCCGCCCAGGAAGAAGCATAACTTTCCGCCCGTACCGGGTAGGTGTGATAGTCCCCATAAGCATAGCGGGCGTAAAAACCGCCCAGCCAGTCGCCGGTTTTGGCGTACAGGCCGCCTAGCACGGTGGTGGCGTTTAAGTGTACGCCGCTGCCTGTTTCGTGGCGGGTTTCTTCGTAGCCGCTTTGCAGGAAAGAGCCGGTTTCCTGGTCGCTCTGCCAGGCGGCGCTGACGGCATCGGTCAGTAAATTATCCCCGGCGTTGGCCAACGCCAAGGCGGCCATACTTGTTTGGGCGTATGTTTTGGCCCGCGCACTGGAAAATCCGCCCGCCAGCAGCCAGCCGGTAAGCCCGCTGGACTGGGCCTGCGGCGTCAGCGAATAGGTATACACGCCGGAGTCGGCGGCGTGCAGGGTAAAGCTGGAATTTTCGTCCGGCGTTTGGATAATCACGCGGCCGTCCACGGCGTCCACGCCCTGCACGTACACTTCCCCTTGGGCTACGTCCTGGGCGAAAATCACGGACGTATCCGCCCCGGAGATGATATATGGCTTGTCAAACCCGCTTACATTTAACGCTTGGTCGCTTTGGAAATTCAGCAGTGTCAGCTGGTTGTTCCCGCCGTTGCCGCCATATACCGTGCCGTCCACACGGCTTTGGCCCGAAAGCGTGACGGTGTTGCTGCCGCTTTGCGCGGCGGACGCGGCGTATACGTCCCCTGTGACGGTGCTGTTTTGCAAAATCACTTCGTTTTGTGCGGCGGACGAAGTGGTCCCTTCCGCCAACGCCCCATATACACTCCCTGTTACTTGTGCGTCTGTTAACCATACGCGGTTGTTATTCGCCGCGGTGTAATCCCCTTGTGCGGCGCCGCCGTACACGTTGCCGGTTAAGGTGGAAGAGTCTAAGTGAACCAGGTTGGACGAAGCGGAGGAAGGCGTGTCATCGGTTAGGGCGTCCGGATTGATATCGTCTTTGGTGGATACGAACCCGCCGTAAACAGTGACGGAAAACTGGCTTCCGACAGCGGAAACGGTGTTGCCGTCGGCTTGGTAGCCGATGGAAAAATTCTGCTGGCCTTTGGTGGTCAGCGTTTGGCGTTCGTGTTCGGCCCAGCCGCCCGCCAAAATGGCGGCGCTGACGGTGGAATCCGTAATGTCTACGGTATTATTGTTCGCCCAGCCGCTGAAGTTTTTGGCGGCGGCTATATGGGCCGAAGCGTTCCCGGCGGTGGACCCGGAGAGAGAAAGCGTATTGTTTTCCGCCGCGGTCTGCACGGTGTTCCAATCTGTGGTAGTATCGCTGGTTTGCACGCGGGCGTTGGAAACATGCGCCCCATAAATATCGCCTTGGGCGGAGGAACCGCCGGCTAACACCACTTGGTTGCCGTAGGCTTGCACGCTGTGGCTTTGGGCGCCGTAGATATTGCCCGTGGCGGAGGAATTGCTATAAAGGAGAACGCTGTTATTGTTGGCGGTGTTTTCAATGGTGGCGGGTTGGGAACCGGAGTAGAAAATGTCCTGCCCAAAGGAAACGCCGTATAAGTTGTCTGCTGAAGAATTTACGAGCGTAATGCGGTTTCCGTTGGTGGTTAAGCCGCCGTACGCGCCGATAGCGTCGTTAATTTGGGAAGCGGTAATTGTCACCGAATTATTGTTGACGGTCAGCGGGTCTTGTATGGTGGTATTCCAATTGGCCCCCAAACTGCCGGCGCCTGTAATTAAACCTGTTACTTGGGCATTGGTTACCGTAACGGAATTGTCGTGCAGGTGGGTTTCTTCCAAATAAGGGGAATAGGCCGCCATTAAGTTGTTGCCTATCACGCTGCCATCGCCTGTAACAATAATTTGGTTGCCGCAGGCTTCGCCGTTAGCTACCATACCTCCGTAGGTGGTGTAGAGAGAAGACTCCGGAGTGATATTTCCCGCGGTTTGTACCGAATCGGATGCCATACTGGAAAGGACATAAGTGTCGTTTCCCATGGCATCGTAGCGGTGCTCGGCTTGATATGCCGAAAGAGTGGTCATATCCTGCAGGGCGGCGCCTTCGTTTACTTTGGATTGCGTAATGCTGACCACGTTGCCGTTGGCCTGCGTGCCGAAGGTGGATTGACCGCCCACAATGTTGCGGTTAACGGTGGAATCGGTAATTTCAACACGGTTTTGGTTGGCCGTTTCTTCCACCGCCCAGCCGCCGACCACCTGGGAATTGCGCAGCGGGCTGCCGTTGTCTTGAATGGTGCTGTTTGTAATGATGACCGAGTTGCCGTCGGCGTTTTGCTGGCCGTGCCCGGCAACGATTTCTTCCAACCCGGCCACCGTTTGGTCGTCATACGTCAGTATGTTGTTGCTGTCGTTATCCGGGCACGCCAAAACGGGCAGGGCCAAGGCTAACAGGCAGCATATTAAAAAGGGTTGTTTTTTCATTGGGGGTTCTCCTTGTGTGATGCCCTATTATAAGTTTTATTTGCGCCCCCGGATAGAGGGAAAAAATGGTTAGTTTGGGAGAAAAAGAGAAAGTCTTCTTTGTGCGGCGTGCCGGGGAACGACGCAAAATGGTAAAATATAAGTAATTATTCCGTTTTATCATCAGTCCTAAGGAGTTTTATCTATGGAAATTGGTATTGTCGGCTTGCCTAACGTAGGCAAATCCACCCTTTTTAACGCCCTTACCTGCGCGGGTGCGGAAGCAAGCAACTATCCTTTCTGCACCATTGAACCCAACGTCGGCATTGTGCCGATACCGGACAAGCGGCTGGATAAACTGTTTGAAATGTTCAAACCGCCCAAGAAAACCGCCGCGTTTATCAAATTTGTGGATATCGCCGGCATCGTCAAAGGCGCGAGCCAAGGCGAAGGATTGGGGAACAAATTTTTAGCCAATATCCGCGAAGTGGACGCGATTATCCACGTGGTGCGTCTGTTTGATGATGATAACGTGACACACGTGATGAACTCCGTAGATCCTTTGCGCGATATTGAAATCATCAATACCGAACTGATGCTGGCCGACCTGGAAACCGCCACCAAAGTATGCGACCGCCTGGGCTCCAACGCCAAAAGCGGCAAGAAGGATGCCGTAGCCGCCTGGGAACGGATGAAAGAAATCAAAGCCGCGCTGGAAAACGGCAAACCCGTCAGTTCGCTGGGGCTGGAACCGGAAGATTTAAAAGATTATCAATTTCTTACCGCCAAACCCGTGCTGTATGTGGGTAACAATTCCGAAAAGCGCAACGTGGAAAACGCCGAAAAAGTGGCAAAGTACGCCAAAGAAAACGGCGCGGGTTTTGTGGAACTGTGCGTGAAGTTTGAAGCCGACATTGCCGAATTTTCCGAAGAGGAAAAGAAAGCTTTCCTGGCGGAAACCGGCAACGACTACACCGGGCTTGAAAAAATCGTGCGCGAAGGAATGAAGTTATTAAACCTGTGCACCTATTTTACCGCCGGCGAAGAAGTGGAAGTGCGCAGCTGGCTGATCCCGGTGGGCTGTACGGCCCCGCAGGCGGCGGGCAAAATCCACAGCGATTTTGAAAAAGGTTTCATCCGCGCCGATGTATACACATTTGACGATTTCGCCAAATACGGCAGCGAAAAAGCCCTGCGTGAGCACGGTTTAATCCGTTCCGAAGGGAAAGACTATATTGTAAAGGACGGCGATGTTTGCCTGTTTAAAGTAAATGCCTAACATTACCTGTAAACATTTTGGTCAGTGCGGCGGCTGTGCGCTGCTCCACCTGTCCTATGAAGAACAGGTAGCCAAAAAAAGCGTCAAATTGCAGGAAACGCTGAAAGATTTTTGGGCGGGGAATATTCCCGTTACCGTAACGGACGAGCCGAAAAACTTCCGCAATAAAGTGGAACTGGGGTTTTGCCACCAGGTAAAGTGGCGCGACGATTACGATAAAAAAGACCCCGCCAACAAAACCCGCCCGCTGGAATTTGAAAACGCCCTGGGCTTTAAACTAAAAGGCCGTTGGGACCGCGCAGTGGACATTGCCGAGTGCGCCCTGTTTAACGATAAACTCATCCCGCTGTTGGACGCTATCCGCGCCTGGGCCAAAGCCGAAAATTTGGAGTACTACGACCAACGCAAACACACCGGCGTGTTGCGCCATTTAATGGTGCGCGAAGGCAAAAACACCGGCGAAGAAATTGTGGTGCTGTTTGTAACGGACGATTTCAACGAAAAAACATTCGTGCAAACGGTGGAAAGCGTCCTGCCCAATGCCAACATTATGGCGGCGGTCAACACCGGGCTGGCGGACACCGCCGCCCCCGAATCCCTGCGCGTGCTGAAAGGCAAGGACCATATTTTTGAAAAAATCTTTTTAACCGGGGCGGACGGCAAAACCGAACGGGAAGTGACGTTCAAGCTCTCGCCGCAGTCGTTTTTTCAGACAAACACCCGCACCGCGCAAAAAATGTATTCCCGCGTGCGGGCTGTGGTCAAAAAACTGGCCCCCAAACGCATTTACGATTTGTACGGCGGTGCGGGCAGCTTTTCGCTTTCGTGCGCCGACTTGTGCGAAAAAAGCATTTGCGTAGAAAGCGTGGCCCCCGCCGTATACAACGGGATTGAAAACGCCAAAATAAACGGCGTGGACAATGTGCAATTTTTCTGCTCCAAGGTGGAAGATTTCGTTAAACAACAGCCGATTGAACGCAAAAACGCGCTGATTATTTTGGACCCGCCCCGCGGCGGAATGCACCCCAAAGCGGCTAAAGCGGTGGCGGAATCGGGCGTGGAAAACGTGCTGTATATTTCCTGCAACCCCGTTACGCTGGCGGCGGATTTAAAAATCCTTACGCCGCATTACGACATATTGCACGTGGAAGCGTTTGATTTTTTCCCGCACAGCGAACATATTGAAACGTTCGTACAGCTTAAGCTGAAATAACCTTTTCCGGGGGCAACCGCCCCGCAAATTTAAGCGCGGCCTCCGCCGCGCAAGTAGGAAGATTTATGGACTTGCAAGAAGCTTTACAATCATTAAACCCCCAACAGCTGGAAGCCGTTAATTATACGGAAGGCCCGTGTTTAATTGTGGCGGGCGCCGGCACCGGCAAAACCAAAACGCTTACAACCAAAATCGCCAAACTGATTGCGGACGGCTGTCACCCGGCCCGCATTTTGGCCGTTACGTTTACCAACAAAGCCGCCCAGGAAATGCGCGAACGCGTGGAAGCGCTGGAGCCCGGCTGCGGGCGCCGCGTGTGGATACACACATTCCACTCGTTTGGCGTGCGCATCCTGCGTCAAAATGCGGAGGCGCTTGGCCTCTCGCGCGATTTTGCCATTTACGACGATTCCGACCAAAAGAAAGTCGTCAGCCTGATTTTGGAGCAAATGGGCATTAAAGACCCGAAGAAAGAAATCAACCAAATCGTCGGCTTAATTTCCCGCGCCAAGGACGATATGGTCACGCCCGATACGATGATGCAAAGCGCCACCGCCAGCGGGTTGGATTTCAAAATCCGCGCCGCGGAAGTGTACCGCCGTTACGAGCAAAAACTCAAAGAAGCGGGCGCGCTGGATTTCGGGGATTTGCTGGTTAAAACCGTCGTTCTGCTGCGCGACCACGAGGACATCCGCACCTATTACCAGGACTTTTTCCAGTATATTTTGGTGGACGAATACCAGGACACCAACCATACCCAATATCTAATTACCAAAATGCTTGCCGCCAAACACCGCAAGCTGTGCGTAGTGGGGGATCCGGACCAGAGCATTTATTCGTGGCGCGGTGCGAACATCCGCAATATCTTGGAATTTGAAAAAGATTTTCAGGATGCCAAAGTCATCACGCTGGAGCAGAATTACCGCTCCACCAAAGTTATTTTGGACGCGTCCAACCGCTTGATTACCAAAAATAAAAAGCGTAAGGAAAAAAATCTCTTTACCGATAAATCCCAGGGCGACCCGATTGAAGTGCGCGAACTGTTAAGCGAGGGGGACGAAGCGCGCTGGGTCAGCCAAAACATCAAAGCCCTGGTGGACGAAGGTGCCAGCTTAAAAGAAATAGCCGTCTTCTACCGCACCAACGCACAAAGCCGCAGTTTTGAAGAATATTTCCGCCGCTACCAAATTCCGTACCGCTTGGTAGGGACGGTCCGCTTCTACGACCGCAAAGAAATTAAAGACATTATGTGCTATGCGCGCATTTTGGTTAACCCGGCCGATAACGTCAGTTTGCTGCGTATTATTAATACGCCCACCCGCGGCCTGGGCAAAGTGGCGCAGGACCGCTTGCTGGCGCATGCGGAAGAAAAACAAATTTCGCTGTACGAAGCCCTTAACCAGGCGGCGTATGTGCCGGGGTTAACCTCCGGCGCGATAAAGGCGGCGGCGAAGCTGGTGCAGCTGTTTAAAAATTGGCGCGGTGATATGCTGTTGACGGATCCGGCGGATATCTTTCGTAAAATTCTGGTGGAATCAGGCTACGAAGATGCCGTAAAAGCCGAATTGGAAAAAGACCCCGAAGCCGAAAGCCGCCTGCAGAACTTGGACGCGTTAATCAACGCCGTCAAAGAATATGAGGACCGCTGCCATAAAGGGGAAAAGGAACCGTCCGTGGCGGATTTTTTGCAGGAAATTTCTCTTTTGTCCGGCGAGGACGATTCCCAAGCGGACGAAAACGGCGCCGTTACCTTGATGACCGTCCACCTGGCGAAAGGATTGGAATTTAACAATGTCTTTGTAACCGGGCTGGAGGAAAACCTCTTCCCCATCGGGCGCGACAACGAGGACGATTTGGAAGAAGAACGCCGCCTGTGTTACGTAGCGATGACCCGCGCCCGCGAAAAGCTCTTTTTAACCTATGCCCGCACGCGCCGCAAATTCGGCCAGCTGCAGGACGCACTGCCTTCGCGCTTTTTGTTTGAAAGCGGCCTGTTGGATGAAAACGAGGTGCAGGAGTCCCGCGTGCAGCCGCGCTATACGGATTACCGTTCCAAATACGGCTTGTACGGCGCCGGTGCCGGCGGTTCGTATTCGGGCGGGCACTATGGCGGCGGGTATGCCCGCGGCAAAAACAATTTCGGCGCCAACCGCTACCAACCGTTTGAGGGCTACGCCTCCAAGAGCCGCTTTCAAAAACGCTACGACGAGGACGGCTACGAAATACAGGAAGACGACGATTTGGATTATACCTCTTCTTCCTACGGCGGTTCGTCCGGCATAGGCTCGTTATATGCGCGGCCCGCTTTTGCCAAACCCGCTTCGCCCGCTTCCGCTCCGTCGTCGGGCGGCGCACCGGATAAAGCGCCTTCCCAAAAAGCGGGGGAACCTGTGGTAGGCGGGCTGGTGAAGCACGGCGTGTTTGGGCAGGGCAAAATTGTGGCGGTAGCCGGTTCGGGCGACAGTGCCAAAATCACCGTGCTGTTCGGCAACGGCGTGCGGCGTACGTTTATGCTTAAATTCGCCCCGCTGGAATTGCTGTAAGGCTGTCTTTTTATTTGAAAACGGGTCTTGGCTGAAGGGCCTTGACTCGTTTTTTTTTTTTGATAAATTTTGGCTATGACCAAAATTTATCAAAAACCCTTCCCGGCTAAGAAAAACGCCGGATTTACGCTAATAGAATTGTTAGTAGTTGTTTTAATCATTGGTATTTTGTCGGCGGTAGCGCTTCCTCAATACCAACGCGCCGTGCAGAAAACGAGGCTAATGAATTATTACCAAATGGCGCAGGGTATTCGCCGGGCGCAGGAAATGTATTACTTGGCAAATGGAAAATATTCAATCCCGGTGGAAGATTTGGATGTAGACTATACCCAAGTGTGCGAACTGGATTCAGCAGATCATCGGTTGGATTGCCCTTTTGCTTATGTGGCAAATATTACCGGCCCCAATGCGGTGGCCGGGGCCAACCGCGTAAGAATTTTTTATCATTCCCGCGGGATAGGAGGCAACCTTTTTTCTGGATGCGATGCCACCATCAGTTTATGGCTGCAACATTCTTCTTATCCCAATGTAGAGGAATGCACCGGTTATACCGATTTAGGCAATTATTTGTGTAAGTCTATGAATTTAGACTCCTAAACCAAAAAGCCCCGGTAATCCCGGGGCTTTTTGCCGGTTGCCTTAAATCAGGCGGCGGCCAGCATGGCCGTTAAGAAGGCGATAATCGTGCCGCCAAAGAAAATAATAAACAACAGCGGGATTACCGCAATAAGTATCGTCAGCCAGCCGCAAAAGGCGGCCCACCACGCTACGCGCTGGGCTTCTTCCAGGCGGTCAGCGCGCGCCCAATCCTGCGCCCGCAGCGATAAAATCAGCGCCGCCAGGGCAATCGGTATCGTAAAAAACCCCGTAAAGCACGATAAGATGACCGCGATAATAGACAGCGTAAAATGGCTGTTGATGTATTCGCCGCCGTTTAAATTGTTGCGGTAATCGTCGCGCTTTTGGCTTTGCGTCGGTTCTTTGTGTTTGATTTCTTCCGTCATATATACAACCCCCCTGCCGCAGGCGTTTTTCCGTAGGCGTTTTAGGAACGGGCGGAATGGTAGCCAAACGGCCCCATTATTATATAAAATATACTTTCAGAAGGAGTATTCTATTTATGGAAATAACTAAAAAAGACGTAGAGCTGGCCGCCAAACTTGCCAAAATGCGGGTGAGCGGGCAGGAAGCCGCCATTTACCAAGAACAGCTGGAAGCCCTGTTTAAATGGGTGAAGGAACTTTCCGCCGTGAATACGGATTCCGTCCGGCTGCGTAACGTAAACCACTGTGCGCACATCCGCCCGGATGTGGCTGTCACCAATCCGGCCCTCGCCGCCGAACTGCGCGGCGCATTTGACCAAGAACAGGACCAGTGCGCTAAAGTAAAAAAGGTATTGTAATATGATGACCGCTTTGGAAATTGTAAAAGCCGTTTCTTCCGGCGAACAAACCGCCGAACAGATTACCCGCCAGTCGCTGGCTAAAATTGCCGAACTTAACCCCTCTATTAATGCGCTGGTGGAAGTGTTTGAAGCCGACGCGTTGGCCCGCGCCAAAGAAATAGACGCCAAACGCGCCCGCGGCGAAAAACTGGGCGCCTTAGCCGGCGTGCCGGTGGCGATTAAGGATAACATTTTGTACAAAGGGCACAAAGCCACCTGTTGTTCCAAAATGCTGGAAAATTATGTAGCGTCTTATACGTCTACCGTGGTGGAAAAACTGCTGGCGGCGGACGCCGTGATCATCGGGCGCGCCAATATGGACGAATTTGCCATGGGCAGCACGAACCAAACTTCCGTGTACGGCCCCGTTAAAAACCCGGTTAATTTGGAATGCGTTCCCGGCGGTTCTTCCGGCGGGAGTGCAGCCGCGGTGGCGGCGGGGATGGTGCCCGTTGCGCTTGGGACGGATACGGGCGGTTCCGTGCGCCAGCCGGCCGGCTTTTGCGGCGTTGTAGGCATTAAGCCCGGCTACGGGCGCATTTCCCGCTACGGCGTGATTGCGTTTGCGTCCAGCGCCGACCAAGTGGGCATTTTGGCCCGCACGGTGGCGGACTCGGCGAAAGTGTTGGAAGTCATCGCCGGAAAAGACGTGCACGATTCCACTTCGTTGGACGCTCCCGTGCCCGCCTACGACACCTTGTTCACCGATGGGTTAAAAGGCGTAAAAGTGGGCCTTCCCATAGGATTTTTGGACGGCTTGGGCCAAGATATTACCGAAAAGATGAACCAAGCCGCCGCGCGCTTAAAAGAATTGGGCGCTGAGCTGGTGGAAGTGGAAGTCCCGTTGGCTAAATATGCGGCGCCGTGCTACTATATCATTACCAGCGCGGAGGCCAGCTCTAACCTGGGCCGTTATGACGGCATCCGCTACGGATATGCCGACAACGAAGCCAAAGATTTAAACACCTATTACGAAGGCTCCCGCGCGCCGTTCGGGCTGGAAGTAAAAAAACGCTTGATTATCGGCACTTACGCGCTGACTTCGGAAAGATACGAAGAATGCTTTTTAAAAGCGATGAAAGTGCGCGAACTGATCCGCGATGACTTTAAAAAAGCGTTTGAGCAAGTGGACGTCCTCCTGACACCGACCTCGCCCACGACGGCTTTGAAACTGGGCCAGCACGACGAGGACCCGCTGGCGCTGTACCTGGCGGATTTGTACACGTGCCAGGGTAACATTGGCGGACTGGCGGGGATCAGCGTGCCGTTCGGCAAGGACGAAAAAGGCCTGCCGATCGGCGTGCAGTTCTACGGACCGATTTTGAAAGAGGAAAAAATTCTCAACGCGGCGTATAACTTAGAGAAAAGCATATGATCGTTTCCGAATTTTCGTGCGGCGGCGTGATTTTGGACGGGCGGAAAGTGTTGCTCGTGCAAGTCAAAAATATGAAGGGGAAAAAGATTTGGACCTTCCCCAAAGGCCATATTGAAGCGGGCGAAACGCCCCGGCAGGCCGCCCTGCGCGAAGTGCTGGAAGAAACCGGCTACAAAGCCGTTATCGTCCGGCCGATGATTCGGGTGAAATATGCTTTTACGTTCCAGGGCAATTACGTCAAAAAAATGGTGCAGTGGTATTTGATGAAAAAGCTGGGCCGCATCGGCAAGCACGACGCTTCCGAAATTTTGGCGATACGCTGGGTTTCTTTGCTAAAAGCGCGCGAGTTGGTGCAATACCCCAGCGATATCCGATTGGTGGATATGCTGCTGGCGTCTTTACACATAGAGCCGGCCGAAGAACCCGAAACGGAAATGCCCGAAGAATAAGCAAAACGCTATCAATAACCATTTGTCTGCGGGGCCTCTAGGCCCCCGCGGCATTTTATATGGGGCACTACGCAGTTTGTGGATAAGTGTACGGTTCCGCCAGTTGTGTGAGCGGTGTAGGCAGGGGCCCTGTTTGGGGCTGTTTCGTAGGAGAGCGGCAGTGCGGGAACAGCGTGGCCTAGGCTAAGCGCGCTAACGGGTATAGAGTGGGGAGCCCAGCCTCTGGGCCGTTACGCAAGGGCGCGACAGTGCCCAAACAGTGTGGCCTAAACTAATCGCGTTGACGGGTAAAAAGAGGGGAGGGGCGCCCCGCCCCTTGATTTGTTTTTTTTTTTTGATAAATTTTGGCTATGAGCAAAATTTATCAAAAATCCTTCCCGGCGGGGGAAAACGCCGGATTTACGCTAATAGAACTATTAGTGGTCGTTTTAATCATTGGTATCCTGGCGGCTATTGCTTTGCCGCAATACCAACTGGCGGTATTAAAATCCCGCTTTGCCAATATGCGCCAAATTGCGGCGCAATTTAAGGCGGCGGAAGAAGCCTATTATATGGCAAATGGGGAATATACGGTTGATATCCAGCAAATGGATATTGCATTCCCCAGTTGTTCTGTTTTGCAGGGGGATTTGCTTGTCTGTGACGACGACTTTCAGTTGGACCCTTTACTAGGTGTAAATAATACTGCTTCCCCGGGCAGTGCATATTTGAGTGTGCTATATTGCCCGACATTTGCCAAAACACTGAGCTTTGGAGCGTGTTTGGAAAAAGCTGATTTTTCCTATACGGTGTGGCTGGATCAATCTTCTTATCCCGGCAAGACTACTTGTACGGGGAAAACGGATTTGGGGACCCAATTGTGCAAGTCGGGTTTGTAAGGCGGAATTAACTATACCACAAAAAACCCCGCCGGTTAGGCGGGGTTTTGCGGTAGTAAAATACTTATTGGATACCGTTCATCCATTTGATGACGTACTTCTTGATGGACAGCAGGATGAGTCCGCCGCACACCGGCATTACGACCAGCCACGTAAAGAACTGAATGTTGCTGATGTGCCCGAAGTAACCGGAATAGAAACCGGCGGTAAAGTTCGCCAGCGCGTTGGCCAGGAACCAGGTACCCATTAACAAGGACGCAAAGCGCAAAGGCGCCAGCTTGGTTACCAGCGACAGCCCCACCGGGGACAAGCATAATTCACCCGTCGTGTGGAACATATACGCAAATACCAGCCAGAAAATACCTACTTTCGCCCCGGTGGTCTGCAGAACATAAGACGCAACAACCAGGATTAAGAACCCAAACGCCAGCGACATAAACGCCCATACGAACTTAGCCGGGGTGGAAGGTTCCAGCCCTTTTTTGGCCAGTTTCAGCCACAGCTTGGAGAAAAGCGGCGCAAACAGGATAATAAACATCGGGTTGACGCTCTGGAACCAAGAGGTCGGCATTTCCCAACCGAAGATAAAGCGGTTGGTAAATTTTTCGGCGAAAATCGTCAGCGAAGCGCCGGCTTGTTCAAAAGCGGACCAGAAGAAAATGCTGAAAAACGCCATAATGAAAATGACCAAAATGCGCTGCTTTTCGGCAGTGGTCAGCGGCGTATTGGGGTGCTGCAATTTTTCTTCTTTGGTTAATTTTTTGGGTTTTTTGCCCTGTCCCTGGAGATATTTGTCTTTACCCCAGATAAACACACACAAACCGGCAATCATACCCACGCCGGCGGCGGCAAAACCCCAGCCAAAACCAATTTTTTCGGCCAGTGTACCCGCTACAAAGTTACAGATAAACGCACCCAGGTTGATGCCCATATAAAAAATGGTAAACCCGGCGTCGCGGCGGGGGTCGTTGGTTTCATAGAGTTCGCCGACGATAGTAGAGATGTTCGGCTTGAACAGGCCGTTCCCCAGTACCAGCAGGAAAAGCCCCGTGTACAAAAAGGACAGCGTCGGGTTGGAGGCGATGGCAAATTGGCCCAAGGCAATTAAAATGCCGCCCACGATAATGGCACGTCTTTGGCCCCAAAAACGGTCGGCAATATAGCCGCCCAGTAAGGGGCTGAGGTAAATAAGGCTGGTTACTGCGCCGTAAATTTTGCTGGCGTGCGATTCTGAAAACTGCATAACTTTAATCAAATACAGCACCAGAATACCGCGCATGGCGTAGTAGCTGAAGCGTTCCCACATTTCGGTCAGAAACAAAATGTATAAACCGGTGGGCTGCTTTTCGGTTTTAACGGTTGCTACTTCTGAAGTCATTGGGTTCTCCTTATAATTTAAAGGGTACTCTATTATTGTACAAAATATGCTTTGTATAGCGGGAAAAAATCAGAAGCCGCCCAACATCAGCTGTGCGGCGTCTTGCATCATGAGGTAGGCGCGGTAGAACGCAACAACCAAATACACCCCCATCGCCAGCAGCAAAACGGTATAGATCCATTTAGCCGCCGCAGAGATGATTTTGGACGTCCATACCGCCGGCAACGCAAACGGTCCCAATACCAGGGCCAGCAAAATAATACCGGAATGAGAGTGCAAAAAACCCGTGCCGGGTTTTAAACTGCGCCCGCAGAAGCGGCAGTAATTGTCGGTTTCGTCTATTGGGGTATGGCAGCGGGGGCAAGTGTTCACAGGTCTATTCCTTTGCTTCTGAGATAGCGTTTGATGTGGCTGCGGGCGCCGGCCGTTTTGGCAAATTCCAGCCAGTCGCGCTTGGGTTCGCCGTTTTTGCGGGTGATGATTTCGCACACGTCGCCGGTTTTAAATGCATAGTCCATCCGTACCATCCGGTTGTTGACTTTGGCCCCCACATAGTGGTCCCCAATGTCGGTATGAATGGCGTAGGCAAAATCAATGGGGGTGGAGCCTTCCGGCAGGGATTTTACGTCCGCCCGCGGCGTGAAGACAAAAATTTGCTGCAGGTTTACGTCTGTCTTAAATCCTTCCAAAAATTCTCTTGGGGCGGTTAAATCCTGCTGCCATTCAATCCAGCGGCGGATCCAGTTGATTTTTTCGTCAAAATTTTTGTCCGATTTTACATTCCCCATTTTGTAACGCCAATGCGCGGCGATACCGTATTCACAGGTGCGGTGCATGTCTTCGGTGCGGATTTGGATTTCTATAATGTCCCCGGTGGGAGAAAGGACGGTCGTGTGGATGCTTTGGTACATATTGGCTTTGGGGGTGGCGATGTAATCGGTAAAGGTGCCGGCAATGGGTTTAAATACGCTGTGCACCAACCCCAGGGCGCGGTAGCAGTCCTGCAGGGTTTTGGTGATAATACGTACACCCAGCGAATCCTGGATTTCCGCAAAGGAACAATTATGCTTTTGCATTTTGCGGTAAATGGAGTAATAGTTTTTGGCCCGCGCCAAAATGCGGAAGTCCATATGTTCGGCCTGTAAGGCAGGTTCCAGTTGCTTTTTAAAAGAATCCAATGCGGCTTGGCGGTCGGCGGTGCGGGCTTCTACCTGGCTTTTGATGCTTTGGTATTCTTCGGGGTGCAGGTATTTAAAAGAAAGGTCCTCCAAATCGGTTTTGATGGTGAACATCCCCAGCCGCTGTGCCAGCGGCGCATAGAGGGAAATGGTTTCGTAGGCTTTAAATTTCTGACGGTCCGGCGGCATTACGTCCATTGTGCGCATATTGTGGGTGCGGTCCGCCAGTTTGATTAAAATTACGCGTACGTCCTCGGCTACGGCAATGAGCATTTTGCGCCAATTTTCCACGGTTTCTTCGTCCGTGGAGGAAAACTTCAAATCGCTGATTTTTGTTACGCCCTGCACCATATGGGCGATTTCTTTGTTAAATTCGCGTTTTAAATCTTCCAGCGTGACAGGAGTGTCTTCCACGGTATCATGCAGCAGGCCGGCGCAGATGGTGTCCGCGTCCAGGTTAAAGTCCATTAGAATGTTCGCCACGTGCTGGCAGTGGGTAAAGTACGGTTCTCCGCTTTCGCGCTTTTGGGCGGCGTGGGCCTTTTCGGCAAAGTGGTAGGCCTTCTCAATCAGCGAAGTATCCTGGTTGGGATTGTATTCTTTGAATTTGCGTAACAGCGTTTGTAAATCAGGGGCGTCTGCCATAAGCTTACTCGTGTTTTAAATCATTTAAAATTTCCGCCGCCGCCCGCTTGGCGACTCCGGGTTCTCCCAAGCTGACGCGCAGTTTTAACAATTCTTCGCGCATATGGGCCAGCTGGGGCGGATTTTGAAACATCGCCATGGTTTCAGCCGCCAGGGCGCGGGGGGTGGCGTCGTACTGGATAAGTTCTTTTACCAAGCCTTTGCCCGAAAGCAAATTGACCAGCGAAATATACGGCACCTTAATAATCATTTTGGCGATTTGGTAGGTCGGCCAGAATAATTTATAAGCGACCACCATCGGAATACCCAAGAGGGCGTTTTCCAGGGTGGCGGTGCCGGAGCAGGCCAGCAGAAAATCCATTTGCGAGCGGAGTTCGTAGTTTTTATCCTTTACTAAATGGAAATTGGCGTGAGGTTTTTCGCCGATTAAATCTAAAAACACCTGTTCGTCGGCGTCCGGCAGCAAAAACATATAGGCCTGGGTGTTGGGAAATTCTTTCAATACCTGTTTGAACGCTTGGTAAAAAACAGGCGTCAAGCGTTTGATTTCACCCATACGGCTGCCGGGCAGCATGCCCAGCTTCCAGGCGTGGTTTTTACGGTCGGAGATATGGTAATCTTTCGGCTGCGGCGCGGGCAGCTGGTCCAACAGCGGGTTGCCCAAGAACACCGCATTACCGCCAAATTTTTTATGGAAGTCCGGTTCAAACGGATAAATGGTGAACATTTTCCGCGTCAGATCCGCCAAGCGTTTGGCCCGGTACTGGCGGCTGGCCCACACTTGCGGCGTTACGTAATAGTAGGCCGGGATGTTGCGGTGTTTTGCCATTCCTAAAATTTGGTGGTTAAATCCGTAAAAATCCACCACAATCAAGGCCACCGGGTTTTGTGTTTCCATATAATCGCGGATTTGGTTCATCAGTTTAATCCACAGCGGCATTTTTTTAAGGGGTTCAATAAATCCGCTGGCGCCTTTACTGGCCAAATCGTACAAGAAATTGTCGCAAACGGCCTGCAGTTGTTTGCCGCCTACGGCGGTCACGCGCACGTCCGGGTCCGCTTCTTTCAGAGCGCGCACCAAGCCGGCGGCGTGGATATCGCCGGAGACGTCACCGGCGACCAGGAGAATGTTTTTAGTAATGGGGGTGATGGTGGACATTATTTATCATCTCCTTTTAAGTGCCCCAAAGTTTCGTCCAGCACGGCCTGCGCGGCGCGGGCAACGGTGCCAATGGCCTGGAGCGGTTTGGGGGTGTGCATATGCCCGGTTTTGGGGATATCAAAACGGTTCATTTTCTCGCAGATTTGCAGGGCCAAGTCCAGCGCTTTGGTGCCTTTTTCGCCGCTGGGAGCGGGCGTTTTGGCAGTTTTAATGCAGTCTATAAAGTGCAAAATTTCGGCGGTAATCGGCAGTTGTTTTTCCACTTTCGGATAGGCGACGGTAATGTCGTTCATACTTTCAATGACCGGTTTTTCTTTGCGGTAGGTTTTTACGCGGGCGTTCATAAAGTCCACGGACACATATCCGTCCGGCTGGAACAAATGCATAAACCGGGCGCGTTCAAAGCTGGCGCGGCTGGCGGTAACGTCGGCCACGGCGCCGTTGGCAAAGTGCAGGCGTACGTTGGCTATGTCTTCGTGCGGGGAAAACACGCTCAGCCCTACGGCATCCACACTGACGACTTCGCTGGGAACAATGGTATAGAGTAAATCAATATCGTGTATCATCAAATCCAGCACGACGCTGATGTTTGCCATACGCCCGTCATACGGGCCCTGGCGGGTAATGGTAATAAAACGGGGGTCTTTGATGTATTTTACGGCTTCCACCACCGCCGGGTTAAAGCGTTCCACATGGCCTACTTGCAGCACCAGCCCGTGGCGTTTGGCGCATTGGATTAAGTCGCGCGCTTCTTGCATAGTGACGGCAATCGGTTTTTCCACCAGGGTATGCACGCCGTGTTCCAGGCAATACATGCCGATTTGGTGATGCAGCGGCGTCGGGGCCGCTACAATAACGGCATCCACTTGCCCGACGAGTTCTTCCGGTTTGGAGTAAGGGGTGCAGTTATGCTCCCAGGCCAATTTTTGCGCGCGCATCAGGTCCGGGTCGCACACGCCCACCAGCGAAACACCTTTCATCCCGGCCAGGGTGCGCGTATGGAAAGTGCCGATTTTGCCGGCGCCGATAACGCCGAATTTAATGGGTTTGTCTTGGGCCATAAAAATCATCTCCGTTTTATCTATTATACCTAAATGTCCCCGGTATTGGGCAAAAATCCTTCGCGTTCGTAAAAAGATTGACAGGGTTTTTAAGATTGGTATAATGTTTAAATATGAGATATATGGAAAGAACGCTTGTTCTAATTAAACCTGATGCCATTGAAAAACGCATCAGCGGTCTTATTTTGGACCGGTTGGATCACCTCGGCCTGCAAATGACCGGGGCTAAAGTGGTTTCGCTGACGGAAGAGTTGGCGCGCGCACACTACAAAAATTTGGAAGGCAAACCTTTCTTGGAAGAAGTCATCCAATATATGATGGGTGAATTTAACAATGTGCCCAACCACAAAATTTACGCATTCGTTTTCCAGGGCGAAAACGCCATTGCCAAAGTGCGCCAGGAAATCGGCAGCACCAACCCGGAAAAAGCCGCCCCGTGGACGATCCGCGGCAGCTTTGGGCGTTTTATCGGGGATGTAATGCAAAACTGCGTACACGCGTCCGGCTCGCCGGAAGATGCGGAAAAAGAAATCGCGCTCTGGTTTAAGCCCGAAGAGGTTTTGGACCGCTAACATGTGGGGAAGTCTGTTCAAATATACGGCGTCGGCAGTATTGCTGCTGGCGGGTTTGGCGACGGTTGTTTGCGCCGCCCCGAAGGAACAATCCGTTTCGCTTACGACGCAGGACGGCTGGGCCTTGGCTGCCTTGTACCGCCCGGCGGAAGACGGACGCAAAACGGTGGTGCTGCTGCACGATTTGGGGAAAAATAAAGAAGAATTTACCACATTTAAAACCAATTTGGCCCAGGAAGGCTTTGGTTATCTGGCGCTTGATCTGCGCGGATACGGGCAAAGCACCGGCAACGGGGAAGCCAGCTCGTTTGCCAAAGAAGGCGTAGACAACGAATTTAATAAAATGACCCGCGATGTGGAGGCGGCTTTGTCATTTTTGAAAGACAAAGGCGTTTCTGCCCAGGATACGGTTGTGCTGGGGGCCGGATTGGGGGCCAATGTGGCGGCTAAAAGTATGAGCTTTTCGCCGGATGTTTCCGCGGTAGCGCTTATCAGCCCGACGGCCAATAATAAAGATGTTCTTTCCATACCGGCCATGCGGCTTTATAAAGGCGATGTTTTAATTGCCGCCGGCGCCGCTGATAAAAAAGGTTTTCTGGAAGCCAGCGTCATACGCAATGTGGCTTTTTTAAGCGCGGGGGAAGGAAAAGTAACTTTCCTGACGGCGTATGATTTAGCTTCGCACGATATGCTGGATAAATACTTGCGCCCGGCGGTTATCCAATGGCTCAAAACGCCGCACAAGCCGGAAGTGCTGCCCGACGAACCCGAAGACCCGCAGCCGTTGGCGGCGCCCACGCAGGGGATTTTTATCACGCCGTCCGATACGGAAGAGTCGCTGGTGCCGTCGGTGCTGGCTCCGTAAGGCGGCCTTTGTTGGGAGGCTTTTATGAAACCTGCTCGCATTGTTTTCCCCGGTTTTTGGTTTGGCAAAAGTGATTTGCAGGAAGCCGCGGAACTAGCCCGCCGCGGGGTGGGCGGCTTTTGCGTATACGGCGGTACCGCCCGGCAAACGCAGGAGTTCGTTCGGCGGATGAATGACGCCTCCCCTTACGGGCGGTTGCTCTTTTGCGCCGATATTGACGAGGATTTAAGCGAAATCGTTACCGACGCGCCGCCGCTTCCTTCCAACTTTTCCTTGCAATATTTTGCTTCGCCGCAGGACGGCGCTTACCGCAAAGGCAACCTGTTGGCGCGCATGGCCCGCAGCATCGGGCTGGACTGGGTGCTTGCCCCCGTGGTGGATTTGGGGTATACCTCTCCCGCATTTTCCGACGTGCCGCTTACTGTCACCCACCTGACGGGGGATTTTATTGCCGGTCTTTCCAACGGGGGGGCGTTAAACTGCATTAAGTATTTCCCTGGGATTTCCGGCGTGCTCAAAACATTGGCCCAAATGGAAGACGCCGAATTTGTACCGTACAAACATACCTTTCGCCGGGCGGATGCGATTATGCCGTCGGATATGATTTTCCCGAATATAGATAACGATACCCAAGCGATGCTGTCGGACAAAGTAATTAAAGGCCTGCTTAAAAAACGGCTGAATTATAAAGGGTGCGTGATTAGTTTCCCGTTGTTTAGGGGGCATTTACGTTATGAAGCCGCCAGTGCACTCAAAATGCTGCATGCCGGGGTAGAAAATATTTTAGCCCCCAAAGAGGCTTCCAGCGTGGTGGACGCCATTGAGCGCGAAGCCGATAAAGGACTCCTGTTGGATGAAATCATTCGGGCGGTTTCCAACCAGGAAATGCTGCTGAGCAAGTCTTTTGTCGGGCCGGAACCGGCCTCGGTGGAAGAAACCTTTGCCGCGGCTCAGGCTTTTGGCAATAAATAATATAAGTTCCGCTTAGCAAGCCGCCCTGTTTGGGCGGCTTTTTTAATTCTTTTTTGCATTCCCAGAAAACCGGATAAAATGGTTCGGACTGCGCTTTCCCCGGTGGAAAGAGTATCAAGGAAGATGGACCAGTTGCCGGCCCCCGCTACACTAGGGCGTGGCATTGCGGGAACGGTGTGGCTCCAGTAGTCGTGCTAACGGGCAAAGGAAAGGGAGGCCAGTCTCTGGCCCTGCCCCCGGCAAGGGTTTTTTCGTTAGGGTGCAACATTACGGGAACAGTGTGGCCTAAACTAATCATGTTAACGGGCATAGAGAGGGGAACCCAGCCTCTGGGCTTGATTTGTTTTTTTTTTTTGATAAATTTTGGCTATGAACAAAATTTATCAAAAAACATTCCCGGCCTTAAAAAACGCCGGATTTACGCTAATAGAACTGTTAGTGGTCGTTTTAATTATTGGTATCTTGGCGGCGGTGGCGCTTCCCAAGTATGAATTGGCGGTGGAAAAAGCCCGCGCGGCGGAGCCGCTGAGCGTACTGAAAAGTTTACGCGACGCACAGGAAGTGTATTATATGGCTAACGGGAGTTATGCCACGAGTTTTGACGATTTGGATATAGAAGTTCCCGAAAGCAAAAATTTTAGATATGAGGTTAAATCCAAATCGGTTGCTGCCTATTCCAAGCGAAAGCCTTATTTGTTGGCTTATCGTTATATTTCTGCTAATATAGGCAATATCGTGTGCGGGACCACAACAACAGAAGGTACCTCAGATTATGAATATGCCCGTAAAATATGTGGTGCGCTCGGAGCGAAGACAAATCAAAACGGAGGAGGCGAGCCCCGCTGGCCGATTGTGGAATAATTTTTGCCGATGTTTTCGGGCGTGCACGATGACTGCTTTCGGCAAACCAATTTTGGCAAACAAAAACCCCGCGCTTGTAAAAGCGCGGGGTACATTTTAGCGGATCAGTTATTCTTCGTCTTTTTTAAGTTTCGCGGCTAGTTCATCTTTGCGGCGGTTGAATTCCTTCACCACTTTTTCTTTGCCTTCGGCAATCCGTTCGCGCGCATCTTCGGCGTGTTCGGAGAATTTCTGGCGGATGTCAGCCGCGCGTTCCTGGATTTTGTTTTTTAATTCCCCCGCGTGTTCCAACACGTATTCCTTCTGTTCTTCATACGTATCATCTGCCCAGCGTTTAAGTTTGCGGCGGGTGGTTTCCCCTTTCGCCGGCGCAAACAATACGCCCGCGGCGGCGCCTACAATCGCTCCCAACACAAAAGCGGCTAAGCCTTTTCCAGCGCAATCACATTTATGGCACATAATATCCCCCTCCTTTTGCTTTGCTATAATGTTAATATATATTGTACAACAAATACTAGGAATTACAGCTCCTATTACATAGTATAGCTGTAAAAGATGTTTTTTACTCTCGTTATTTTGAATTAGATGGAGGAACCGTATGCCAAATCCGTCCGCACCGCGCCACAACGGGAAACAACTAGACCCCGAAGTGCGCAAACATAATTTTGAAGAAGTAGCCCAAATCTTCACCGAAGAAGAAGCCCTTGCCGAGGCCGACCGCTGCCTGCATTGCCAAAATGCCCGCTGCCAGGCAAATTGCCCGGTAGGAGTGCAAATCCCGGCGTTTATTGCTTTGCTTAAAGAAGGCAAAGTGGGAGACGCTGTTGCCAAAATTATGGAAACCAGCCTGCTGCCCGCCATTTGCGGGCGCGTCTGCCCGCAGGAAAAACACTGCGAAGGGAACTGCGTTTTAAAAGAACGTTTCGGTTCGGTCAATATCGGTATGCTGGAACGCTACACCGCCGATACCGCCCGCAAACAGGGCTTATTAAAAGCTCCGCAGACGGCGGCGCCCACCGGCAAAAAAGTGGCGTGCATTGGTTCGGGGCCGTCTTCTATCGCCGCCGCGGCGGAATTGGCCCGCGCCGGGCACGAAGTAACCGTTTTTGAAGCGCTCCACGCTTTTGGCGGCGTGCTTCGCTATGGGATTCCTTCCTTCCGCCTGCCGCGCGAAGTGATTGACCACGAAATTGAAACCGTCAAAGCGATGGGCGTGAAATTCGTAACGGACGTGCTTGTCGGTGCGACGGAAAAAATCAGCGATTTACTTGGTCAGTTTGATGCTATTTACGTGGGCAGCGGGGCAGGCCTCCCTACGATGACGGGCATCCCCGGCGAAAACGCCGTAGGCGTGTATAGCGCCAACGAATTTTTAACCCGCGTGAATTTAATGCAGGCTTATAAATTCCCGGCTACGGATACGCCTATCCAAGTAGGCAAACACGTTGCCGTTTTGGGCGGCGGCAACAGTGCTATGGATGCGGCCCGTTGCGCGATGCGTCTGGGGCCGGATACCGTAACGATTGCTTACCGCAGAAGCGCGGCAGAAATGCCTGCCCGCGCCGCCGAAGTGGAACACGCCAAAGAAGAAGGCGTGCAGTTTGAATACCTCGTTACCCCCAAAGAAGTGGTAACGGACGAAAAAGGCCATGTGGCGGGTTTAAAATGCACCCGCAACGAATTGGGCGTCCCCGATGAAAAAGGCCGCCGCCGGCCGGTGGAAATACCCGGTTCGGAATTTGTAATGCCGGTGGATACGATTATCGTGGCGATTGGACAAAAACCGAATCCGATTATCGCCAAAACTACGCCGGAACTGAAAACCACCGAACGCGGCGTGCTGGAATTGGATGCGGAGGGAAAAACCTCTATGCCGGGCGTGTATGCGGGGGGAGACATCATCCGCGGCGGCGCCACGGTGCTGTTGGCAATGAAAGACGGCATTGAAGCCGCCCACCGCATTAACGCCTATTTAAAAGAGGGGAAATAATATGGAAGAAAATACCATTTTAGTCAAAGAAAATTTAAGCGACGTGGTTGTAAAGTTTGTGGTGTACAAACCCCTGATTGCGGCTTCGGCTAAGGCGGGGCAGTTTGTCATTCTGCGCGGGCGCGAAGGCGGCGAACGCGTGCCCGTAACGCTGGTGGACTGGGATAAACAAAAAGGAACCATTACCATTATCATCCAGGCTATTGGCAAGTCTACCACGATGTTTAACTCGTTTAAACAGGGCGAGAAGTTTTTGAACATCGCCGGGCCGTTGGGTACGCCGGTGGAAATTAAAAATTACGGCACCGTCGCCGTAGTGGGCGGCGGCGTAGGCATTGCCGAAGTGTACCCGATTGCCCGCGCCTTTAAGGAAGCCGGCAACCGCGTGATTGCCGTGCTGGGCGCGCGCACGAAAGACTTGCTTATTTTGGAGCCCGAAATGAAAGCTCTGTGCGACAAGACCGTCAGTACCACCGACGACGGCTCCTACGGGATGAAAGGTATGGTGACGGACGCTATCCAAAAATTGCACGATGAGGGCGAAAAAATCAACGCCGGGTTTATCATTGGCCCTATTCCGATGATGAAATTTACTTCCCGCCTGATGGACAAGCTGGGAATGGAACCCCACGCCAGCTTAAACCCCATTATGCTCGACGGTACCGGCATGTGCGGTTGCTGCCGCGTGACGGTGGAAGGCAAAGTGCGCTTTGCGTGTGTGGACGGGCCGATGTTCCCCTCCAAAACCATTGATTTTGACGAACTCATCCGCCGCACCAGCGAGTACCGCCCGCAGGAAGCGGAAAGCTTGAAACTGTACGAAAAAGACCACGTGTGCAAGTGCGGTTTACACTAAGCTGAGTCTGTTTTGGAAAGCCCGCCTTTAAGGCGGGCTTTTTGTATGCTGGGAACAGTCCCGGTCAGAGGCAGGGGGCCGGAAAGGTTTTACCGGAAAGGAAGATAAAAACGCCTTGTGCCAATCATTTTTCAAGAAGAGAATCCTTCCCTTGGAAAAACTGGTGGGGAAGAGGAAAACGGAAAATATAAAACCCCCGGGGGGTTTGTCCGGGGGTAAGAAAAAACACTTTCTGCAGGCGAGGAATTAGTTGCCGGGAACTTGGCTTCCGTCGTTAAGAAGGTCGTCTAAATCCAAGTCGTATTCTTCTTCTTCAACGGCTTTTTGTTGTTTGTCGTACAGCATTTCTTCCATATCCCGGGCTTCTTCCAGCAGGCCCATCAGCTTTTCCGAATACTGGTTGTTAACGTCCAGCGCTTTCTGTTCCTGAACCATGGGCAGCTCATCGGTGCTGTATACTTTCATTACATCGTCCCAGTAGTTCTGGAACAGCGCGTCTACTTCTTTTCTGTACGTTTCCATCCCTTTGGCAGAAAGCATATCCCAGTAGTATTGGCGCTGTTGGGTAATGATGTCTTTCCAGGCTTGTACCGCCGATTCGCGGTAAGTTTCCGCCTGGGCTTGCTGCTCCTGCATCATTTTTTCGTATTCGGCCTGCTGCGCCTGCGTTTTTTGCATAATGGTTTTGGTTTGCTCGCGCATAGCGCGGTTGAGCTGTATGCGGGCGGCGGACATGCGGTACAGTTCTTTATCCTGTTCCGACACAAACGGCAGGTGTCCCCACGCCCCTTCCGGAATCAGTTCGTTGCGGGTGGCGAAAATCGGGAAAGTAATTAAAGTACCTTCCGCCTGGTCCCGCTGGGTGGCGCGGACGTCATCCAAGGCGCTCATTTGCGGTGCATTCTGCAAGGAATTGCCCGCCAGTTGGCTCATCGCGGCTTCGTCTTCTTTCAGTTTTTGGGCGTCAAAGGCGTCTGCGTATCTTTGCTGTTCCCGGGCGTGTTCTTCCGTCGCTTTGTTGGCCATCCAGGATTTGGATAACGGATACAGCCCTTCATCAAGTACGCCCCACGCGCCGAAGAAAATCAGGTTGGATTTAAAACCGCTTCCTTCAATTCCGATTACCGGCCAGCCTTTCCAAAAGCGCGTATTGGACAGGAATTCTTTCCCCGCCGGCAAGCCAAAGCGCCAGTTGGAAACGGCCTCCTGCCAGAAGTTGGCGTTGGGTACATATTCGGGCAACAGATAGCGGCTGATGCCCTGGCGGTTCATTTTTGTAAAATAGTGCCCGATCAGTTCTTGCTGCCACTGCTGGGAGGTAATTTTTTCCAGCGGCATTTTTACCGCGTTAGACAGAGTGGCCGGGTCCATAATCTGTTTAGCGGCTTCTTTGCTTACTGCCGGCGTGATAAACACTTCTTTTACGTCTTTCCAAGCAATCCGGTTGCCCGGTTGGCCCAAGCGGGTCCAGTTCCACCACGTTACGTCGCTCGCTTGGTTCAAGAAGCTTTCCCCGGCTACGGACACAGCCGGTTGTTGGGCCGTTGGCGTGAAAGCAGGCGTTTTTACCGGAACCCACAGATCTAAGCCTCCGTTTCTGGCGGCCTGGTCCATCGTTTGCACCAGGCGAGCTTCCTGGAAGATGGCCTTGCGGGTGGGGAAGTCAAAGAATTTCGGGAAAACGTGGGTAACGCCGTCCTCGGTGGAAGCAAACGCACCGCGTACTTTGCGCCAGTCGTCCCAATTCTTTAATCCGCCGCTTAAAGCCGTCTTAGAAACATCCACCGTCCCCTGCACCGTTTTAAAGCCCGGCTGCATTTGCTGGAAGGAGATACGGGTGATTTTTGGCGGTCTGAGCCCCAGCCAGCGTTTCGGGTTTAAGCGGGAATACTGGTTTTTCAGCGCGCGCTGGTTCGTAACAATCTTGATATTTTGTTTGGGGGTGACTCCGGGAATATTGAGGTCCACCGTCCGGTCCACCGCCATTACTGCGCCGTTTTTGGTCAGGTTTCTAGACAAGTTGGCAAAGCGGACGCTTTTTTGGATTTCTACCCCAAACGCTAAGGAGCGGCGCCCTTTGTTGGCGGCGCGGGCGGCCTTGACGGCTTTGGGCAGGGCAATCATCGCGCCTTTGGTGGTGCGGTAGGCCGTACCCAGCCAGGCAAAAATTTCCCCGCCGTAAATCCAGAAAATGGCATTTCCTACGAAGGCAAAGAATTGTCCGCTGTATTCGTCGCTTACTTTTTTGGCGTTTAAGCCGTTGGACAGTTCCATCGGCACCCATAAGCCTTCGGAATTTCTCCCAAATCCGCCGACGTATTTTACCTGCCCGTTGGGGACCTGATACATATACGGGCGGTTAGCCGGCTGCACGCGCGGAATGGAATTGGCGCCGTTTAAAATAAAGGACTGCCCGTTTTGTTTGAAATTAACCGCAACCACGTTGGCGTTTTTGGCCAATTCGGCGTTCCATTTCAAATCGTCATTGGCAAAACCGTTGTAGATATACGCCAGTTTATCGGCCAGCATTTGCATTTGTTTGGAATCCAGGCCGTAATCATCTATCGCAATGTAATGTGTGCGGGTAAGCGGCGCATAGAGGTCCACCGTGCGTTTGGCAAAAACGGGGCGGAGTTTTTCGTTGGGTTCGCCGCTGTTGCACTGCACAAAAACGGGGTAAGAAGGTGCCTGACCGGCTTGGGCGGCATCGCATGAACCGGCAGAGCGGTAGAGCAGGCTGGCCGCTTCCAGCGCGAAAATGCGGGTGGGCAGGGAGTATTTTTCCGGGTCGGAAAAATCCTTGAGCATACTGAGCGCCTGGTTCCAGGTGCCGGAGTCGGGCGTCATATATTTGACGTTTTCAAACGTGGCAGTAAAAATAGCGTTCAGCACGGAGCTGTAGGGCTGCAAAAATTTGCCCGCTTTCACGTTGCCTTTCAAATCGCGTTTGGTGCCTTCGTCAAAAAGCTTGACGATTTTAACCACCTGCTGAGGATTGGTCAGCCAGGCATACGTTACGGCGTAGTCCGCCAGCACCAACAGGCGTTGGTATTCGGCATCGCCTTCTTTGGGGTCTTTTCCTTTCAGGGCGCTTAATTCCGCCAAAAATTGGCTGTTGATTTGCGCATACACATCGCTGGGCAGTTTAAAAGAAGACTGCGCCGCATTGGTGACCGTCATCCGTTTCGGCTGGTCGTTTCCTTCCGCAAACGAAATTTCCGCACCGGACTGGTCGCCTTGCGGCTGCAAAAGCGGGTCCTGTTGTCCGGTTTTGGTGTAATAGGTGTGCATTTTCCACAGAGTAATGCGCAGCGAGCCCAGGGCCATAATTCCCTGTATGGAGGAAGAAGCCATCGGCGCAATTTTGTTGAGGCGGTACAGCGTGCGCAGCTGGGCAAAAGGCATAAAGCTGTTGAGCTGCATGACGGTAAATTCATCCGGCTGCATTAAGAAAGCGTCTAAGGAGTTGCCGAAAATTTCGCTGGCGTAGGTGATATTTTGGAGATTGACTTTTTCCGGGTCAAACGGGTCTATATATTCCACCAAGGTATCCAGCATTACATCGTCTTTGGCCAGGCGTACCAAGACTTCGTTTTTGGCCATAGGCACCGGCGCAACAGGGCGCTGTACATACAGCACGTCCGGCTGTTGCGTGAGGCCGCGCTGCATGGCTTGTTCCCGGTAGCGGCGTGTTTCTTCTTCTTTTTTGTCTTGGGCGTATTTTTTGTCCATCACATTGTGCATATTGACGATGGCATCTTTGATTTCATCCACGCCCTCAGCCATATATAACGCTTCCAGTGCCTGTTCCACGCTGTCGGCGGCTTGCTGCGCTACGGATTTTTCCACCCCCTTTTCAATGGCGGCAGCCATATCCTGCTGGCTGGGCGTTTGCGCCCAAACCTGCGGGGAGGGAAGCAGACAATTTAAGATAAAAACGAAAGCCATTACACGGCAGAGAAACGATTGCATAGCCAGTCTCCTTAATATATACAGCCTGATGCTTCTATTATATTGTATCGTTTTTTTGTGGGTTTTCCAGTGGTCAAAAGGCCTAGGATAGGCGTATAAAAGGGCCTACTTGGAGGTAGGCCCTTTTATAACGGGTGGTGATGTTAAAGCAATTTGGAAGCCAGGTCCGCCAGGTGGCTTCGTTCCGTTTTGGTAAACGTGATGTGCCCGTGGCTTTTTTGGCCTTTCAAGCGGTCCACCAGGTACGTTAACCCGTTGGACTCTACATCCAGGTACGGCGTATCAATTTGATACGGGTCCCCGGTGACGACGACTTTGGTCCCTTCGCCCGCGCGGGTGAGGATGGTTTTCATTTCGTGCGGCGTAAGGTTTTGCGCGTCGTCCACAATCATATACTGGCCCGGCAGCGAGCGCCCGCGCATATGCGTAACAGAGGCGATTTCAATCTTTCCGCTGTCCAAAAGATAATGGGCTTTTTCTTCCCCTTCGTCCGGGTTTTTGCGGTCCGCCAGGAAGGCCAGGTTGTCGTAAATGGCGCCCATCCAGGCTTCCAGTTTTTCCTCTTTCGTGCCCGGCAGGAAACCCAAATCTTTGCCGACGGGCACAATGGAACGGCATACCACCAGGCGGCGGTAGGCGTTTTCGTCCATCGTGCGCTGCAGACCGGTAGCCAGCGTGATTAGCGTTTTGCCGGTCCCGGCGGTGCCCACCAGGGTTACAATATCCAGGCTGTCGTCCAGCAGCAGTTCCATAGCAAAACGCTGCTCTTTGTTAAGCGGCTTAATGCCCCAGGCGGTCGGTTCCTGCGAAGAAAGCGGGCGTAACACAAATTCCGCCCCGTTGGACACGCGCCCAATAGCGGATTTTTTGCTTCCGTCGGAAGCTTTCAAAATAATAAATTCGTTAGGGAAATAAACATTAGGGTCCACGGGCAGTTTTTTGTCGCGGTAAAAAGCGTCAATTTGCTCGGGGGATACTTCCAGCTCCGCCACCCCGGTATAGAGTTCGTCCACGTTTACTTTATCGGTGGTGTAATCCTGCGCGGAAAGGCCCAGCGCTTCGGCTTTTAGGCGCATATTGATGTCTTTGGTTACTACAATGACGGGTGCGGTATTCTTTTTGTAAGAGCTTTCCTTTTTGCTTAACGTATAGGCGATGTTTAAAATGGCATTATCGGCTTTGTTAAACGCCAGCGACTGCGGCAGAGCGTTGGGTTTGTCTAGTTCAATCTTTAACATACCGCCTTTGGCTAGTTTTACTCCTTCGTTTAAGCGGCCCAGCTTGCGCATTTCATCCAGTGCGCGCGATACCATGCGGGCGTTTTTGCCGCGGGTGTCACTTTCGCTTTTAAACGTGTCTAATTCTTCAATGACCGCCATGGGGATAATGATGTCGTTATCCTCAAATGCGTGCAGACAATTTACATCGTGCAGCAGTACGTTCGTATCCAAGATGAATGTTTTTTTCATAGTGCACCCCTTGTATATACCGCCGGAGGGCGGGTCTTTTTATAGTATAACCGCGCGGACAAATCCGTCAAGTCTTTTTCAGACGGAGTAACGGCGTTGTGCATATTTTAGCATTAATTGCTATAAAATATATATATGAAATATCTTTGCATACACGGACACTTTTACCAGCCCCCGCGCGAAAACGCCTGGCTGGAGGAAATAGAAATCCAGGACAGCGCTTCCCCGTACCACGACTGGAACAGCCGGATTTGTGCGGAATGTTATTCGCCCAATACCTTGGCGCGCGTGTTGGACGGCAATAAAGATTTGATTGATTTAACCAATAACTATGCCCGTATCAGTTTTAATTTTGGGCCGACGCTTTTATCGTGGATGGAAAAACACGAACCCCAGGTATACCAAGCCATCCTGGAAGCGGACCGGCAAAGCCGCACCCGCTTTGGCGGGCACGGCAGCGCCATTGCCCAGGTGTATAACCATATGATCTTGCCGTTGGCAAACGCGCACGACAAAGTAACGCAAGTGAAATGGGGCATTGCCGATTTTAAAAAACGCTTTGGGCGTCAGCCGGAAGCGATTTGGCTGGCGGAAACTGCCTGCAATACCGAAACATTGCGCGTACTGGCGGACGAAGGAATGAAATTTGTAATTTTGGCCCCCGGCCAATGCAGACGGGTACGCAAAATCGGCGAAGAAAAATGGCAGGAAGTCGGCGCCGGAGTGGACCCCAAGCGCGCGTACCGCTGCAATTTGCCCGGCGGGAAAAGCATTGCTTTGTTCTTTTACGACGGGCCTATTTCGCAGGGGATTGCGTTTTCGGACACGCTTTCCTCCGGCGAAAAATTCGCTTCCCGCCTGCTTAGCACCTATAATGCCGGGGATGAAGCGCAGTTAATGCACATCGCCACGGACGGGGAAACCTACGGGCACCACCAAAAATTCGCCGAAATGGCGCTTGCCTACTGCTTGAAAAAAGTGGAGGAAACCTCCGATGTGGAACTGACGGTGTATGGCGAATTTTTGGATAAATATCCGCCGCAGTACGAAGCGGAAATCGTGGAAAATTCCTCCTGGAGCTGTTTCCACGGGGTGGAACGCTGGCGCGCCAACTGCGGGTGTAATTCCGGCATGAAGCCGGGCTGGCACCAAAAATGGCGCGGTCCTTTGCGCGAAGCGTTGGATTTTGCCCGCGATGAGATGGTTAAAACCTTTGCAAACATCGGCAGCCAGTACTTTAAAAACCCGTGGGACGCCCGTAACGATTATATTGATTTGGTGCTGGACCGTTCGCTGGATGCCCAACACCGCTTTTTCTTGAAACACGCCACGGAAAAAGCTTGGAACGACCGCCCGACCGCGCTGATGCTGTTGGAAATGCAGCGCCACGCCATGCTGATGTATACCAGCTGCGGGTGGTTTTTTGACGAAGTCAGCGGTATTGAAACCGTGCAGATTATGCAGTATGCCGCGCGGGCAATGGAGCTCAACCGGGTCATCAGCGGTGTGGATTTAGAACCTGCTTTTATGGAAAAACTGGCCGAGGCGCCCAGCAATATCAAAGAGCTGAAAAATGGTGCCGTGGTGTATGAACGGTATGTAAAGCCGCAGGCAATGCCGATTGAAAAAATTGCCTTGGAACACGTGGTCTCTATGCTTTCGGACGATACGGTCAACCCGCAAAAAGCGTATGAATGCGATGTGCTTTCCTATGCTCCGCAAAAGTTGGCAGTGCCGGGGTTCCGTTTGTGCTATGGGGACATTACGCTTAAATCCCGTACGACATTGTTGGAACGCAAAATGCTGTTTGCGGTGTTCCAGCGCGGCGCGGCGGAGTTTGTGTGCGCCGCCGGCGAAGAGGGAACCGTGGACCGCAATGCCGTGTTTGCCAAAATGGAAGAATTTTTCCATACGGATAAATGCGAAGATTGCGCCGCTTATATCCGCCAGGCATTTCCCAAGCAATATCCGTTGGTGTCTATGTTCCAGGACGTGCGCCGCAAAGTAATGGATTCCGTCTTGCACAAAATGAACGAAGAAACCGATAAAAAGTTTACGGATGTATTTGAAGAACAATATCCTGTCGTGCGCGGGCTGCAGCTGATCGGAGCGCCGATACCCAAGCCGTTTTTAACGGTGGCGGATTTTGTGCTTTCGGAAGATTTAAAGGCCGAGTTCCGCGCCGCGGATGTGGACGTAAACGCGGTGGAAGAATTGATGGAAGACGTCAAAACGCTGGGGCTGGATGTATCCAAGGGTTCCGTGCGCGATGTGGTCACCGAAAAGCTGACGTTTTTGGCCTTTGCATTTGCGCGCAACCCGGCTAACAACGCCGCCGCCCTGAAGTTGGTGGAGTTTTTAAACTACGCCGACATCTTTGGGTTTGAGCCGGATACCGTCCGGGCGCAGGAGTTTGTGTTTGTGGGGCTCCGCTCGTTGGGCGAAGAAGCCCGCAAAAAAGACATTTTGCGTGCGTTGGCACGAAAACTGAAGATTGCCTTGTAGTCGTTTTGGGTGTACAAACGCTCCGGCGGAAAAGCCGGGGCGTTTTTTATGGCTTTTGATGACGGAGCCGCTGTAAAGCGGAAGGCAACGCCGGCCTTCTAAACGTTTGGGCGCGCCTGCGGAAAGGGGGGCTGACCGCTTTGCATAAAACACCAAGCGCCTGGCCGGGAAAAGCGGGAGAAACCCGCTGTTTAGCGGCGGTTCCAGGCGTCCTGCTGCAGTTCTTTAATACGGCGTTTTGCCATCGGTTCGCCTTGTTTGGCGGCTAATAAATAATAGTGCAGGGCGGATTTTTCGTTCTTTTCCACCCCGATTCCCTTTTCGTACAATTGGGCGGTTAACGTTTGGGCGATGGGGCTGCGTTCATCGGCGGCGGCTTTCATGGTTTCAAAACCTTTGGGTTCATTTTTTTCTACGCCGATGCCGCTTAAGTAACATACCGCCAAATTTACCCGGGCTTCAAAATCGCCCTGTTCGGCGGCCATTTGATACCAATAAAATGTTTTTTCGGGGTTTTGCGCACATCCTTGCCCGGCGTTATACAGGCCGGCTAAGGCGTTCATCGCTGGAATGCTGCCGTTTTTGGCGGCGGTGTCAAACCAGGTAACGGCTTGGGCGTAATCTTGCTTGACGTGTTTACCGCGGTAATACAGGCGGCCCATTTCGTATTGGGCTTTGGCGTCGCCGGCGGAAGCTTTTTTCAGCGTGGCTTTAAACGGATTGTAAGTGTATTTGCGCAAGAAAAAAAGCGCAATAGCCAAGATGAAAATAATGGCCCAGCCGGTGCGGGTTTCTATCTCCATTTAATATCGCTCCTCCAGTTGGTTGGTGTCCGGTACGGACGCCTGCTTTTGGGCTTCTGCGGCCCATTTTTTTGCAAGTTTTTGGTTTGGGCGTACGCCAATGCCCTTTCGGTAAAGTTTCGCCAATTTGGCTTGGGCTTCTTTTACATCCGCCTGCGCGGCCAGCCGCGTCCAGCGGAACGTTTGATAATCGCTGGGCTGCGTGCCATACCCCTGCGCGTACCACTGGGCGGTTTGCCACAGGGCGGGGGCGTATTTTTGTTTAGCGGAGCGAAGCATATATTCCAGCGCGCGGCGCGGATTTTTAGCTGTGCCAGCCCCTTTATCATAACATAAAGCGGTCAGGTATTGGGCGCGTTTGTTCTCGCGCTCGGCGGCGTTTTTAAAGCAGGTAAAAGCGGCTTGGGGGTCGGTGTCGCGTAATTCCAATCCCCACAGCAACAAAGCGGAAGGGTCGTTTTGCCGGACGGCGGTTTGCAGCCAGCGGCGGGCTTCTTCCGGGTTTCGGGCAGTGCCGTTCCCGTCGCGGAAGGCGTAATACAATTCCACCTGCGCCGGGGCGAAACCGTCCTGGGCCAGTTCGGTTAACCAAACAACGGCTTGGGCGGGATCGGCTTTTACGCCCTGTCCGCGCCGTAGCATAAAAGCTTGGGCGTAGCGGGCGTATTCATCCCCGTGTTGCGCGCCCTTCTTAAAAGCACGGTAGGCTTTTTTATAATTTTTTTTCGTGCCGCGCCCAAAATAATACAAACTTCCCAGGTCCGAAAGCGAATCGGTAAATCCGGCGTTTACTTCGGCTTTTACTTGTTTAAAAAGCTTTTTATGAGCTTTTTGTTCTTGCTTTTGCCATTCGCGCAGAGCGGGGTCCTCTTCTATGGCGGCTCCCCAAACGCATACCGGCAGCAGGAAAAGCAAAAGCAGGAGTTTTTTCATTTTGTTTGAACCAGTTTGCGGTGTGTTAAGGTGTATACTTCGTCGGCATAATCGGCGGCGTGCACATCGTGCGTAACCATTAAAATGGTTAGCCCTTTTTCACGGCTCATTTGGGCGAAATCCTCAAATACTTGTTGTTTGCGGGCGGCGTCCAAATTGCCGGTGGGTTCGTCCGCCAATAAAAGGGGCGGTTCGTTGCGAAGCGCGCGGGCGATGCTGGCGCGCTGTTTTTCGCCGCCGGATAAATCCGCCGGCAGCTTGTGGCTGATAGCGCCCAACCCTAAATTTTCTAATAATTGTTGGGCTTTTTTGGGGTCCGGCCGTCCGCGCATTAAAGCGGGCATATCCACGTTTTCCAACAGGGAAAATTCCGGAAGGAGCCCGTCAAATTGGAACACAAATCCCATTTTTTTAAGCCGCAGGGCCGAGCGGGCGGCTTCGCTTTTCATGGCGGTGATGTTTTGCCCGTCCACCCGGATAGTGCCGGAGGTGGGTTTGTCCAGCATGGCAATCAGGTTTAAAAGCGTACTCTTGCCCGAGCCGCTGGGCCCCAGCAGTACGGTAAATTTGCCGCGTTTAATAGTAAGCGTAACGTCTTCCAGCACGCAGAGGTTTTCGTCCCCCTGTCCGTAAATTTTGGTTAAATGTTCCAGTTCAATCATATCATCCGTACCGTATGGCGTCCGTGGGGTGCACGCGCGAGGCTTTCACCGCCGGGTATAATCCCGCCACAAAGCAAATCAAACAGCTGCCGCCGATAACGGCCACAATGTCCCACAGCTGCATACGCACCGGGACCTTGGTTAAATAATAAATATCGCCCGGCAGTTCCACAATGTTAAACGTGGCGATAATCCAGCACAGCAGGCACGCCAATAACAACCCCAGCACAATGCCCAAGCCCGCGATGGCCATCGCTTCCCACATAAATATTTTGCGTATCATCCGCGGGCTGGCGCCCATGGCGCGCATAATGCCGATATCGCGCAGTTTTTCGGTACCGAGCAAGATAAGGTTCCCCGCGATGTTTAAAGAAGCCACCCCGATAATTAAAAACAGGATGATAAACATCATGGTTTTTTCCAATTTCAGTGCGGCATAGAGCGTGCTGTTCATTTGGGCGAAAGTCCGTACGGAATATCCGTGGCCGATGGCGTCGCGGATTTGCGCCGCTCTTCGGCCATGCTGCGCATGGTGAGAATGGGCACCGCAAACAAAAACACCGTTTGCATGTTTAACAGCGTGTAGGCAATGGTGTTGTCAAATTCGTAATATCCGGTGCGTAAAAGGCCGCTTATGCGGAATTTTTTCATTTTGGGGAACATCCCCGCTGAAGTGGAAATGGATTGGGGGGAAATCAAAATGACGTCGTCGCCGATATCGGCCCCTAAATTGGAGGCCAGTTCGCTGCCTAGCACCAAAGGCGGCGGAGCGTCCTGCGGCCAGTCGGGCGTAAACGAGCCTTCTTCTACCGAGTCCGCCAGTGTGTTGATTTTTCTTTCCTGTTCCGGGTCCAGCCCGCGTACGATGAGGCCCACACTTTGCCCCGCATAGGTGATAATGCCTTGCCCGTAAATATGCGGGGCGGCGGCTTCCACCAATGGCAGCTGTTCTACGGTTTGGATGTTTTTCTTATACGTTTGTTCGCTCATCCGACCGAAGATAAGAATATGGCTTTGCGCGCCGATGATTTTGTCTTTAATATCGGTTTGAAAACCGTTCATAACGGATAAAGTGGTAATCAGTGCGGCTACCCCCACGCTGACGCCCGCCACGCCGATAAGCGTGGTAATAAAAGCAAACAGCCCCTGGCGGCGGGTTAAGTAGCGAAGGGCAACAAATCGTTCAAATTTCATAGAAGTATTTTACCTTATATGGAGCAAATTGTCCCGCAGGGAACGGAGGGCTCTTTTACTGGTACTTTTTCCAGCGGGAAAAAGTACCACAGAAGAGCGGCCAGGCTCTGCCCCCGGCAAGAGTTTTTTCGTTAGGGTGCAACATTACGGGAACAGTGTGGCCTAAACTAATCATGTTAACGGGCATAGAGAAGGGAACCCCGCCTCTGGGCTTGATTTGTTTTTTTTTTTTGATAAATTTTGGCTATGAACAAAATTTATCAAAAAACCCTCCCGGCGGGGAAAAACGCCGGATTTACGCTAATAGAGCTATTAGTCGTCGTTTTAATCATTGGTATTTTGGCGGCGGTGGCGTTGCCGCAATATGAGGTGGCCGTATGGAAATCTCGTTTTGCTTCCTATATGCCAGTAGTGAAACACATTAAAGACGCACAAGAAGCGTTTTATTTGGCTAACGGGAGATATGCCGCCAATTTGGAAGAATTGGGAATAGAACTGTCCGGCGGCGAAAAAGTGCCTGGCAATCGATTTACGGGAACTCCCGGAGTTAAATATCAGAACGGAATGGTTGTATTTACCAGCGCTTTATTTGCCGGGGTTGTTAGAGGGGACGAGAATTCCCAGCCTTTTGGGGCGTATGCGGTTTCCTTTGATCATATTTCTGGGAAAGATAACAACCATTGGGTGTATGCTCCCGGGCAGCAAGGTTGCCATTATTGGGCAAATCATGCCGGCAAGCTGATGGAGAAGGTGTGTAAAAGCTGGACAGGGGGCAGTACCAGAACAGCTTATTCGCCCAACGGATTCCCTGGCTACTCGTTTTAAGCAAAACCCCCGCGCTGATATCAGCGCGGGGGTTTTTGTTTAAGAGGTTTATTTTTCTTCTTTTTCGTCCAGCTTTTTAAGCGTGGGGAACAAGATGATTTCGCGGATAGAGTCTTGGCCTGTGAGCATCATCACGATGCGGTCAATCCCAATCCCCATTCCGCCGGTAGGCGGCATACCGCTTTCCATGGCTTCAATGTAGTCGGCGTCCAAAATATCGGCGTTCTGGGCGTCTTCGCCTTTGGCGATGGCCTTGGCGGCGGCTTGATCTTTTAGGCGCTGGAGCTGGTCGGCCGGGTCGTTAAGCTCGGTGTAGGCGTTGCCGAGTTCCTGCCCGTTGACGAACACCTCAAAGCGTTCCACAATTTCCGGGTCGCCCGGTTTGGTTTTGGAGAACGGACTTACCGCAGTGGGGTAATCCATCGCAATTACGGGGTTGTGGTATTCGGCCAGCAGTTTGCCTTCAAACAAGTCGTCAAAAATGTCCGCGTCGGAACTGTCCGCCGTAAATTTGACGCCCTGTTCTTTGGCTACTTCTTCCAGTTTGGCGCGGTTGAATTTGCGGCCGTCCAACACTTCGTGGATATCGCGGCCGAACATTTCTTGCCATTTTTCGGGGATGTGCACCCGTTTATAGGGCGGGCGCAGGTCCACATCGTAGCCGCGGAAATGGATTTTTTCAATCCCGATAGCCTTGGCGGCGTTACCCAAAATTTCGTCAAACAAGTCGGCCATGGTATTTACGTCCCCGTACGCCTGGTAGAGTTCCATCATCGTAAATTCGGGGTTGTGGGTGGTGTCAATGCCTTCGTTGCGGAACATATGCCCGATTTCGTAAATTTTATCCATTCCGCCGATAATCAACCGTTTGTGGTACAGTTCCAAAGCAATGCGCATATACAGCGGCATTTTTAAGGCGTTGTGGAACGTTTCAAACGGGCGCGCCACCGCGCCGCCGGAATCGGGGTTTAAAATAGGGGTTTCCACTTCCAGGAACCCTTTTTCGTCCAGCGTTTTGCGGATGGAAGAAATGATTTTGGCGCGTTTAATGAAAATTTCTTTTACGTCTTCATTGGCGATTAAATCCAAGTGGCGTTTGCGGAAGCGCACTTCGGTATCCTGCAAGCCGTGGTATTTTTCCGGCATGGGGCGGATGGCTTTGGATAAGAGGGTGAGTTTAGTAACTTTAATCGTTTTTTCGCCGGTTTTGGTAACGAAAATGTGCCCGGCGGCGGATATAAAATCCCCCACGGCGATGTGCTTTTTAAAGAAAGCATAGGCTTCGTCGCCCAGGTTGTCTTTGGCAATATAGAGCTGCACGCGGCCCGAAAAATCGCGCAGGTGGGCAAAAGCGGCTTTCCCCATCAGGCGCAGCTGCATCAGGCGTCCGGCGGTTATGGCCTCGGCCCCTTCGGGCGAGTTTTTGGCGTCTAAACAAGAAATTTGTTTTTCGCAGCGGTTGGGATAGGGCATAACGCCCAGTTGGCGGATTTCTTCCACCTCGGCGTAACGCTGGGCGATAATTTCGTCCAACGCGTTGTTGTGTTGCGTTGTTTCGGTTGACATCGGTAAAACCTCGTAATTAGTATTATCTCTATTTTAGCAAATTGGGGGGCTCCCCGCGCGGCAGCCCTAAATAATTGATACAATAAACGCAGGGGGGAAAAATATGAAAGTAAGCACCATTTTAACCGCTTTGTTAGTTGCCGCTTTGCTGGCGGGCGGCCTTTATTTGCGCTATCACAACAAGGATACCGATTCCCGCGGCGCTACGCGCTTGATGCGGTCTATTGAAAACCATGCCGAAATGCAGGATACCATGCGCTTGATTGAAAAAAGCGAGGATATTAACGTCCGTGATAAGTCCGGTCAAACCGCTTTGTTTTATGCCGCCCGTTCCGCGCAGGACCCGCAGGTAGTGCGCGATTTGCTGGAGGCGGGTGCCAATTTGCATATTGCCGATGAAAACGGGCAAACGGCTTTGATGGTGGCGGCGCGGTATAATCCGTCGGTGGAGGTGCTCAAAGAGTTTACCCAAAACGGCGCCCATGTGAATGCTTCCGACAATGCCGGAAACACGGCCTTGCTGCTAGCGGCGCAATACAACACGCCGGCTGTCATCCGGGCGTTGCTGCGCGCCAAGGCGGACCCGGATTTGCCGGGCCCCGACGGGAAAACCGCCGCGGCGGCCTTGGCCGACAACCCGCAGCTTTCCGACCAGGAAAAAACCGATTACCGCCAGGCCATGCTGGTGCTTTCCATTTTGCAAGGCTCCCGATAATAAAACCGCTTGCCGAAAATTAAAAAGCCCTTCCCGTTACGGGAAGGGCTTTTGTTTCCGGGATAAATTAATCATCGTACGGCAAAAAGACAAATTGGTCGTTTGCGTCCAGTTTCAGTTCGCCCCATACCAAACAGCCGTCCACTTCCAGCAACGCGCTGACTTGGTAAATCCACGAAGCCGGGACATCGTGCGGGATGGAAATGATGTCTTCCGTCCCAACCCGTTTCATATGAAAGACGATAGGGAAATAAGGTTCTTTCATCGGTTTGGTGGTAGTAGTATAGTACACGGCGTACAGCGGGTTGCGGGAAGCAAAAATGGCTTTTGTCCCAGGCGGATAGAATTTGCCGTCGTAGGCCATAAAATTTTCGTGGTTGGATTTTTCCACTTCAAATCCGTGGCGTAAAATATGCCGCAGTTCTATTCCGCTCGCCGGCAGCCGCATGCCGCGGTACATCACGGCGGGTTGTTCCTTAAAAGGGAAAGGCGGCAGATATTTTACTTCCGCCATTCGGCTAACAGGCGGCAGCAGCTGGGAGGCCTTGCCATGCAAATGTATGGCAGTGGCCGGCAGGAGCTGGCGTGGCGCTACAAACACGCGGGCCGCCGCGGCTTGGGAGACCGTTCTTTCCAGCCGGGCCTGTGCGGCGCCCGGCAAGGCTTTCATCTGCAGGGCCGGCAGAAGTTTTTTGATCATCTTGCCGTTTTGGGCATACGCCGGCGTGCTTCCGCCGCAGAAAGCCAGAATACATAAAACAAATAAGTGTAGGTATTTCATATATATATATATATTGTATGAATTGCGCCGCAGTGGCTGAAAGGGCCTTTGGGCCTATTTGCGGCTGGGCCTTTTGCCATAGGCCCAGGCAGAGGCCTGCGGGTATTTGTCAGCGGGCTGGATACGGAGTAAAAATAAACCGGTCGTTTTCATCTAATTTTATTTCGCCCCACACCAAACGCCCGTCTATTTTTAACAGTGCGCTGACGCGGTAAATCCACGAAGGAGGAATATCGTGCGGGATGGAAACGATGTGTTCTTCGCTGACGCGTTTTAGATGAATAATGACGGGGATATGATTGTCCGTTTGAACACCGTATGCAAAAGAGGCCGCCAGCCGGATTTCCGGCGTTGCAAAAATGGCTTTTTGGTCTCTGGGATATTCCTTTCCGTCGTAAGCGCCGAAATTGGTGGAATGCGTTTTGGATACTTCCAGCCCGTGTTTAAGAATGTGGCGCAGTTCACGGCCGGTTGGGTCCAGCGTCATACCGCGGTATAGTTCCGTTTCCTGCTGGGGGAGCGGAAAAGGCGGCTGGGTATCGCTTGGAGCGTAATACACGCTGACGTTTTTCAGCGAGGCAAACGCCAGCGGCGACAGGCGGGCGGCCGGCGGCGGCAAACGGCGCCGGAGCGCTTTGCGGAGCCCGGCGGAAATTGCTTGCCGCTGTGGCTGGCAGCTTCGCCCCAGTATTTTTAACAGTTGCTTGAGTGAGGGCTGCGCCTGCACGGATAAAGGGGCCGTCAGTAAACCCGTCAAAAGGAAAAAAAATAAAAAGCGTTGCATAGGATTATTGTAGTCTTTTTTACTATTTTGGGCATGGGGCTTAAGACCTGTATCCTTTGGTATTTTGGTCCTAGGCTGTCCGGCCGGAACAGCAGCTGAAATGAGGTGGTGGCGGCCGGCTTTCGGGCGGAAGAAATTTTGCCGGCTGTGGGCACAAAAAACCCGCACAAAGTGCGGGTTTTAAAACTGCGCAACCGGGACTTGGCTTCCGGTAATTTTCCTGTCGGAAAATTCCTGCAGCCCGGCCTCGCGGTTTTTGCCTTGCGCCTTGGCGGTGCAAACAAAAACATCGCTGCGGCTTTCAAGTCCTGCCGCACACCAAG